>CALZJF010000010.1 GCA_945787885.1 uncultured Bacteroidales bacterium
TTTTTGATTTTCGTGAAAGGCGTAGCTTGCTACGCAACGATATGAAACAAAAAAAACTATGGCACGATAGCCACAAATCTATTGCAAGCTAAGATGGTCTTCACACAGAGTACACAGAGCACTTGAGCGGTTTCAGCGAATGGAATCAACTTGAGTATGCCAAGGAATGGGTGCTGCTAGAGGAGAACATGGGCGAGCAGCTGAGTATAGATGAGAGTATGCATGCCAAGGACTTATTCACTTTCCTTTCCAACAAGGAAGGCCATGGAAAGAAGAGTACTCTTATAGCAGCAGTCCGTGGCACGAAAGCCTCGGAAGTTGCTGTGATACTGATGAAAATAGGCCTTTGGGTCAAAATTTGATACTGCCATCGGAAACAGCAGGCAGCACACAGGCGATGCCGTACAGCGCAGGGCAACGCAACCTATCGCCTACAGCTTTGCAGTCATCACAAAAAATACGATAGAAATACAGAAGAACAAATGTGCTGAGCTGAGGAGATGCCCTGCCCTGCTCATTTGGCCTAACGAAAACGATGGCGAAAAGCCGACTACAGGACATTTCAAAAAAAAACAACGGAGGTTTCACTTCAAAACATCTGATGTCTTGAGGTGAAACCTCCGTTGTTTATCGTTCAGAGAAGCGCAGAAAACGCTTTAGGTAGGTTCTATCAATTAGCTTGCGATGTATTTGCGACTATCGTGCCGCAGGTTTTTGTTTTTCACGAGGGAGCGTAGCGGGCTACGTGACTGAATGAAAGACAAAAACCTACGGTGCGAGAGGCGTGAAGACATCCAAGTAAGACAGAAACACTGCCTTACATGGAAAACTAATTTATAGAACCTACCTTTATCACTTTGAAATCTGCCGCACGGAGCCGTCGGTGTAGCGTACGAGATTGATGCCTGGCTGCATCGTCGTGTGGCGACGTCCATCGAGAGTATAGTAGGCCTCCACTTCAGCTGACTGCGTGCGCAGACCGCTGATGGCATCGGGATTGGGCTTAGAGAGGCGGACAGACATGGCATAGGCACCATGCAACGAGGCAAACGAGCCCCATGAAGAGAAGTTCTTCGTGGCCAGAATCCAGCAAGAGAAGTCGGGGTCGGACTCAGTGAATGCCAATGGTTGGAGAGAGCCGCTGACGGTCTGGTCGAAGGCGAAGCCGATACAGCACTTGGTGTATTTGTTTTTGGGCTCATCGACTATGATGGGATCAGAGAAAGCCGCCGTGTTCCATTCGCCCTTTTCGTGATAATCGACGGCCGACTTCTTCACTGACTCTATGACTTCTGCATCCTGGAAATTATCCGGCAGCCCCATGTGATACCAAATGCGAAGGTTATCTAAGCCTTCGGAGGCACCAAGGGCAAAACGGACAGAATCTATCTGATAGCCTACCCACTGATCGGGGATATAGATGCCGACGCAGATAGTCTCTGGCGACGACCATCCTCCGAATTTCTGAGGGGTGGGGTCGCGATATGACCACCAGAACGGCTCATAGTTCTCGCCTGCTTCAGCACGGAAGATGGGGGAGGCATTTGCCGCTGGGGCACATTCTATCCAAGTGAACTCATCGGGCGCGGAGGTTTCCGCATTCTGCGCTTGACAAGACAACGCAGTCAGCACGAAGCTTGCCATAAGAAGTAAGAATTTCTGCATAATTGTAGTTTATGTTAGATAATAAGACTAAAAAAGTTGTAGGCTACCTCAGCGCAGGAAGACTTTCTGACAGCGACCGTCGGCAGAACGTACGATGTTCAAGCCTTTCTGCATGGCAGGAATGCGTTGCCCCGTCAGCGTATAGACGGCGGAGGCTGCGGGAGCGGCGGCGACTGGGGCGACGATGCCATCGGGATTGCTGGGGGCGATGCTGCACTGAGCGGCATTGACAATGAAACCATTGTTGTCGTTCAGCAGCAGGACAACACACGAGAGTGCCTGCTTATCCTGAATGAGCTTATTGGCAGAGATATCCAATGTGGTTTCATAGTCTATCGGCGTCGCTTCGGCAATGGGAGCAGGCACACTGCCCTCGATGCCACGCAGGGGCTCCCAAGCTGCAACGACAACGTGGTCGTAGGAGGTGGTGACGAGCGAGGGGGCAGCGAGCCATTCTGCCATGTCATCGTCGGGATACGTGCCCGACTTGTCGCCCTGCTGATAGGAATATCCGTTGTACTGCGACCATACACCACCATCGCCGTTTGTTCCCGTCATGCCATCTTCAGCAAGGAGGAATGCCAAGCGATAGGGCGAATTTTTGCGGGAGAGAGAGAAGGTGGAGGTGGCCTTGACACGGATGGTGGTCATCGCAGCATCGTCCCAAGCCGCAGTGAGCGTCACCTTGCCTTCGCCGGGATAGTCAGTGCGGATTTTCTCCACAAACTTGTCGGCAGCAAAGTGCATCTGACCATTGGCATCTATACCGCTGTCGCCAAGATAGGGGTCGGAGAGTGCCACACGATTGAAGGCGGCACTGGGCAGACTCTGACCGTAGAGGCCAATGACCTCGGCATATTCGGGGCAGCGCATGGGGTCGGAAGCAGAGAGATTGGTGTGGCCGGCAAGCGTGATGATGCCATCGCCATACTTCTGCTTCAGAAGGTTCAGGCCGACTGTGCCGCGCGGACACCAGCTGCAGGAAGTGGAGGTGAACTCTTCGACAACGGGGGTGGAGGGATAGAGCTTCTCGGGCTCTATGACAAGGATATTGCCCTCTGCCTGCGGATAGAGCGATTCATTCTTCCGCCCATCGACCTTGGTGACTTCGAGAGCCAAGATGTGTTCGCCTATCTCATTGAAACTCAGTGTGCGGCTAATGGTGCAGGAGCCATCGACGGGGAGCGAGCCGCCCAAGCTGACGTTTTCCTCTGCATCGCGCTGGCCATCGATGGTGATGGCGAGGTCTAACGAACTGATGGGCACGGAACTTTTGTTGGTGACGGTCCAAGCATAGCTGAATGTTTCGCCCTTGCGGTAGTTGCGCTCATCCTGTGCCTTCACGGTAGCATCGGTGACGACGAGGTCGCTCAGTTCCATATAAACGGAGGTGGTAAGGTTGCCAATGCCAAGGGGCGAGAGGTTTCGCCATGAGGAAGTGCCGTCGGCCTCCTGGAGCTGGAGATAGCAGCCGCCCTCCTCGCTGGCACCCCAAAGGAAGAACGCATCTTCTTCGGATTCCACTTCAAACTCATAGCCCACATAGCAGCCGCCTTTCGGCACGACGTAGGGCTCCTTGAGCGTGATGGTGTAGAACTGGAAATAGACACCGTTGGTGCGTGCCGTAGCATATTTCGTCACGTTTTCAGCCTGCGCCGAAGAGGCGGGAATGTCGTATTCCACCTCACCACTCGCCGAAGTATGCGTCTTGACGGGAGAGAGCCAGAGGCGGATATAGTCGTCGGCATATTTCACCTTGGGAGGTGCCAATGCTATCTTGACCTTCGTGATGGTGCATCCTGCAAACTTGGAGGGGATGATTGAGCAGAGATTGTATTTCTTCTGGGCGGAGTAGGCTTTGAGCGACTCATCGTACGTGGAAAGCTTCGGGAAACTCAGCGTGAGCCCATTGCCGGAATTGTCGATGGCATAGTTCCACCAAATGTAGCCCTCATCGGCGGAACGCTGCGGGGGGACCACCTGCGCTAAGGCAGCGAGGGAACCGAAGAAACAGAGAAGGGTTAGCCAGAGATGTTTCATAGAAGTAGGGATTAAGGGATAAAAAAATAAGAAAAACGTCAGCACTTATGTATTAGTTGCAGAAACTCTTCGCGCGTCTTCGCCTGCTGGAAGGCACCAGAGAATGCGGAGGTGGTGGTGATGCTATGCTGTTTTTCTACACCTCGCATTTGCATGCACATGTGTTCTGCCTCGATGACGACCATGACGCCTTGCGGCTGCAGGGCGGTCTCAATGGCTTCCTTGATTTGCATAGTCAGACGCTCCTGCACTTGTAACCGATGGCTGAGAATATCTACGACGCGCGGAATTTTGGAAAGTCCGCAGATGACACCGTTAGGGATGTATGCCACATGCGCCTTACCATAGAAAGGAAGAAGATGATGCTCGCAAAGACTATATACCTGAATGTCCTTGACGATGACCATCTGATTATAGTCTTCATTGAATCTTGCAGAGCAAAGCGTGGCAATAGGGTCTTGCGCATAGCCTCGTGTAAGATCGCACATGGCTTTTGCTACACGCATGGGGGTTTTGAGGAGACCTTCGCGCTCAGGGTCTTCATTCATCAGGCGCAAAAGAGCTTCGACGTGAGGCATCATGGCCTCTATGCGGGCATCATTTTCAGATGTACTCATACTATATTATATATATATGTGTATTCCTCGCACAATTGACAAGGAAAAGCTGTTTCAAATGATTTATTCTGCCAGCAACACCGTGTCAGAGACGATGCTGGCTTCGGGAGAAACCCGTTTTTGGAGAATCAGCTGCAGATAACGCTCAGCAGCCTCGCGTGTGGGGAAATCGCCGACGCGACAAATCCAGCGTGGCGACTTGAAATGGCAATAGACGGAGAGCTCTGGGAAGAGGCTTCGTACGCGTTTTTCCATCTCTTTGGCCTGACGTTTAGCAGTACTATTGCCTGTGCCTGAAAAGACCTGAATGCGGAAGCCCTGTGCTTTATAGCGTCGGCGCATGCCAGTGTATTTCGTTCCTGAAGAGTCTTCGGAACTCTTGCTGACGCGGCGAGCCGCATGTGACGCTCCTGAAGATTCCTGCTTGGCAGATGGCGCAGCCTGCTTGGGCGGTTCGGGGACATTGTCCAAGAGGCGGGCTATCTCTTCATCCTGTATTAAGACAACGACGCCCTGACCACTGCGCTTCTCCTGAAGATGCTCGGAAAAACGCGGTGCTGACTGCGCCAAGAGCAGTGCGGAAATCATGGAAAAGAAGAAAACTAAAAGACTACGCATAGAAGACTGTCAGGAAATGGGGATGTTCTATCAATTAGGAACTTTCTCAAGATGCAGAAATAAAGAGAGGGGGAATCAAACAATATCATTAACGCTCCCCAACAAAATAAAATGGGGAAAGAGTGCGCAGAGTTTTCTGTATTGAAACAAATTCCTTTTGCACCCTTTATCCCCTTGTACATTCAGCGTGGAATGTTACTTCCAAGCGTCGATGATGGCCTTGAAGTCAGCAGCCTTGAGCGAAGCGCCACCGATGAGACCACCGTCGATATCAGGCTTCCCGAAAAGCTCAGGTGCATTGCTGCCCTTGCAAGAACCACCATAGAGGATGCTGGTCTCGTCGGCTACTTCCTGACCATAGACTTCAGCTACGCAAGAGCGAATGAAGGCATGGATTTCCTCAGCCTGCTCTGCGGTAGCGGTCTTGCCCGTGCCGATAGCCCAGATGGGTTCGTAGGCGATGACGACATTCTTCCACTGCTCAGCGGTGAGGTGGAATACGCTTCCGGCGAGCTCAGCCTTGCAAACGGCCTCCTGCTCATTGTTCTCGCGCTGCTCAAGGCTTTCGCCGATGCAGAAAATGACCTTCAGACCGTTAGCCAAAGCAAGGTCAACCTTCTCCTTCAGCATTTCAGGAGTCTCAGCGTAGTACTCACGACGCTCGCTGTGGCCGAGGATGACATATTCTGCCCCCGTGCTCTTCACCATCTCAGCAGAAACTTCGCCGGTGTAAGCACCCTTCTCGTGGTTAGCGCAGTTCTCTGCAGAAACAGCGATGCAGCTGTCCTTGAGAAGTTCGCTGACGGTGGCGAGATGGATAAACGGCGTACCGATGATGACATCGCAGTTAGGAGCCTCAGCAGCGAGGATTTCCTTAAGTTCAGTAGCGAGAGCTACGCCTTCCTGCAGGTTCTTGTTCATTTTCCAGTTACCTGCTACAATGTGCTTTCTCATGTCTTTAATGAAGTTTAATGTTTTGTTTGTATAGGGTTTATAATAAATGTGCGTTGAATGAGGGAAGGAGCAGGAAATGATTATTCTCCGTGCTTTTCGCCAATATCGCCGTTCTGTTCTGCTACGCCTCGCCGTCGATAGAGGCGTACGCGGCGTAGTCGCTGATAATAGCGATTGCCAGCCCACAGACGATCTGCAAGAATGACGAGGAAAATGATGCCGATATAGATGCTGGTGAGCAATACGTACATGCGGTCTAAGCTCCACGTCTGGGCATCGTGGGCAGCAGCATCGAGGGCTTGCATGGAAAGTTCCTCAAAGTTGGGCATACCGTGATGCCCCCACTTCTTTACGATGCGGCCATCGTGGAGGAGCATCAGTCCGGGATTGCTGCGCACCATTGCCTTCAAGGTTTCGCTGGATGCCGTGACGAAGGGATAGGCAGCCCCGGTGCGGTCAGACCATTGCCGGCGTTCGGCATCGTCCATTGCCGTGGCGCAGAGCAACGTCAGTCCCTTGTCAGAAGCAAAGTCGCAGACATCATTAAGCTGGTCGCTACATCCTGCGTCTGCCATAGAAAATTCGGGGATGAGCAGGAGGAATGTATAGCCTTCTTGCGAAAGAATCTCCTCGCCCTTCTCAAAGCCTTCGGCATCTGTAAGCGAGAAATCGCTGATGGTGGGAGCAGCCACCTCAATGCTTTTGGCAGTGACGAAAGTCCATGTGGAATCAGGCAAAGGCTCATCATCGCCGAATGCCCGTTCTTCTGCCCCACGCCGATAGACATATTGCGTGCGGTAATCGCCATAGAGCGCAGAACGAAGGTCAGTGCCGACGGCATAACCCGTGAAATCCACCAGCGGAAGATTCCACAGGCTATAGACACTAAGACCGAGAATATAGATGAAGGAGGCAGTGGTAGCCACCCATTCATTACTGCGCGACAAAAGCCGCACCATGAATTTCCGTCCGAACGCCAAGGCGAGAGCCATGCTGAGCAGGACGATGTTCTTGAGAAACGTCTGTCCGTTCGTCAGTGCCAAGGCATCGCCAAAGCATCCGCAGTCAGGGACAGGATTTTCCCAATACACCCATGCCGTCAGGGCAGTCATGAAAGTCATGACGACAGGTCCCACATGACGGAGCATCTGCTGATGTATTCCCAACACATAGTACAATCCCACCAAGAACTCCACGAGTGCTATCAGCACGACGAGGATATCGAGAGCGGCACTGCCTGCCATCAGATTTACGCCAAAGACGGAGGCATCCACCCCCATAGCGCGGATATAAGCCTCCAGCTTGTGCTCCATGCCCAAAGGGTCGGCAGCCTTGACAAAGCCTGAGAACAGAAAGGTGGCACCTATCGTCCATTGTCCCAGCAGAGCGAGAATATGATAGAAAATACGTCGGAGGTCTGGCATAGGATGTGGATAGGGAAGGGAAGAATATAGTTCGGGGAGAAAAGACTATGCTTGCTGCGGAGCTTCTATCACCAATTTAATGAGGGCGAAGACGGCATAGTTGAGCATATCCATATAATTCGCTGCCACCCCCTCGCTGACGAGCGTCTTTCCGCCGAGGTCCTCTATCTGCTTCGTTCGGAAGACCTTCATGAGAATGAGGTCGGCATACGAACTGACACGCATGGCACGCCAAGCCTCATCGTAGTCATGGTTTTTCCGAAGCATAAGCGCGAGTGCCTCAGCGGCGTGCTTGTCGTACAACTCGGCGGCACGGGCATCGCGCAGGTCAGACTCGTCGGTGCCATCGGAGACTCCGAGCTCCAACTGTATGAGCGCCATGACGGCATAGTTGATAATGCCGATAAATTCCGGCACGATGCCTTCATCCACCTGAGCATTTCCCTTCATCTGCAGGGTGCGGATGCGGTTCGCCTTGATATATATCTGATCGGTCAGGCTTGTGGGGCGCAATATTCGCCACGCCGTGCCATAATCGTGCATCTTTTTTACAAAGGTCTCACGACAGATGGCCATGACCCTCTCAAATTCTTCTTGCGTCGTCATCGCCACGGCGGATGGAGATGGCGTAAAATTTTTCGTCGTCATACGGTCAGGGCATTGGAGAGAAGGGCAGACGAGATTAGTAGCTGCGAGCAATGACGACGCGTGCAACGGCGGGCTTGCCTGACACCATATCCACGCCGAGATTTTCCTGGCTCACACCGTAAGGCACGCAGCGAATCGTCGCCTGCGTCTCAGCCTTAATCTGTGCCTCCGTCTCGGCAGTACCATCCCACGGGCAGAGGAAGAAGCCGCCATCCTTGATGCGCTCCTTGAACTCCTCGTAGTTGTCACACTCGAAGATGTTGGCATCGAGCCGGGCCTTGGCCTTTTCGTAGATAGCCGTCTGCATTTCTTCGAGCAGCGCAGCGATATGGTCTTCGATGCCTTCGAAGGGGAGCGTCTCCTTCTCCAGTGTGTCGCGGCGCATGACTTCGCAGGTGCCGGCTTCAAGGTCGCGGCCACCGACTACTACACGCACGGGAACACCCTTGAGCTCATAGTCAGCAAATTTGAAGCCAGGACGCTTGTTGTCAGCATTGTCATACTTCACGCGGATGCCGCGCTGTGCGAGGCGTTCTGCCAAGCCACCGAGGACGGCATCAAACTTATCCAGCTCGGGCCCCTTGAAAATGGGCACGATGACCACCTGAATGGGGGCAACATGAGGCGGCAACACGAGGCCATTGTCATCACTGTGGGTCATGATGAGGGCTCCCATCAGGCGCGTTGATACGCCCCAGCTCGTAGCCCAGGCATATTCTTCCTTGTTCTCCTTGTTGACGAACTTCACATCGAACGCCTTTCCGAAGTTTTGTCCGAGGAAGTGGCTCGTTCCGCTCTGCAGTGCCTTGCCGTCTTGCATCATTGCCTCGATGGTATAGGTGTCGAGGGCTCCGGCGAAACGCTCCGTCTCGCTCTTCACACCGCGAACGACGGGAATGGCAAGGATGTCGCGGGCAAAGTCGGCATAGACATCGAGCATCATGCGCGCACGCTCTTCAGCCTCCTCACGCGTGGCATGGGCGGTATGGCCTTCCTGCCAGAGGAACTCTGACGTGCGGAGGAAGAGGCGCGTGCGCATCTCCCAACGCATGACGTTGCACCACTGGTTGCAGAGCACGGGGAGGTCGCGCCAGGAGTGAATCCAATTCTTATAGGTGTTCCAGATGATAGTCTCAGACGTAGGACGAATGATGAGCTCTTCTTCCAGACGCGCTGCCGGATCTACCACGACGCCGGTATGCTCCTCATTGGTTTTCAAGCGATAGTGTGTGACGACGGCACACTCTTTCGCGAAGCCCTCCACATGTTCTGCCTCGCGTGAGAGATAGCTCTTGGGGATGAGGAGGGGGAAATAGGCATTCTGCACGCCCGTCTTTTTGAAACGGAGGTCGAGTTCGTGCTGAAGGGTTTCCCAGATGGCGTAGCCATAAGGTTTGATGACCATACAGCCTCGCACATCAGATTGCTCGGCGAGGTCTGCCTTTACAACAAGTTCGTTGTACCAACGCGAATAATCGACGCTGCGCTTAGTAAGATCTTTTAGTTCTTTTGCCATATATCGTTTGATGCAAATATTTTTTTACGGAGGGCCACTCAGTTTTTGCTGCTGAAGCAGCTGCTCCGCCTGTTCTATCTGTTGTATGTGGATTGCGGGCCACTCCCTATATATATATATAGGAGTATGACACCTGCAAATAGGAGTACGCCGCTCCCGTCCCCAACGGTTCTCCCTATTGGAGAAGTATGCCCGTGAAGATGCGGCCCGAGCGAATGCCGAGGCGGCGTGCGGAGAAGAATCGCCGGCTGTCAGCGTAAGTGTCAATGCCTGCCGTCCGAATCTGCTTCAACGGCACGCCCTCGCGCTCCAACTGTATGGAGCAGACTGCGGGAAGGTCGATGTGGGGCTTGCGCCAGTTTCTCGACAATATGCAGGGCGGGAAACCCGCATCGAGGAAGGCATCCACCACCTCTTCTCCGACTTCAAAACTCTCCAAGGCTATGCCCGGCCCTATGACGGCCCGCATCTCCGCGGGGTCAGCTCCCAGCTGACGCATGGCGCGCACCGTCTTTCCCACTATCTCCTGAACGGCTCCACGCCATCCGGCATGCACGGCAGCTACGATGCCCTGCCGCACGTCGGCAATCAAGACGGGGATGCAGTCGGCCGTGGAGACACCGATGCAGATGCCCCGCAGATTCGTCACGAGGGCATCACAATCGTCCAAGGCATCGGGGCGGAAAGGCGGGAAGAATTCGAGAAACGGAGCATCAATGGTGACCACACGGTCTGAATGCACCTGCCTCGGAAGCAGCAAAGCCGTGTCCGCAATGCCGAGCTCGCTGCACAGCTGCGCCCTACACGCTGCCACGTGCGAAGCCTCGTCGCCACAGTAATGCGTGATGTTGAACGAGGAATAGCCATCGCCGTCCACCAC
Organism: uncultured Bacteroidales bacterium; assembly: GCA_945787885.1. Taxonomy (GTDB): domain Bacteria; phylum Bacteroidota; class Bacteroidia; order Bacteroidales; family Bacteroidaceae; genus Alloprevotella. The sequence goes on from CALZJF010000010.1 coordinate 10,363, forward strand.
CCTGCCGCGCAGCGTGGAGAAGGCACGCACGCCCTTGCCCAAATCGTACTCCAGAAGCTCCATCATTCAGGGTCTTTTTCAGGCTCTTCGGTGTCTTCGAGGTCTTCTATGACATAGTCTTCCAAATCTTCCACCTCTTCGAGGTCATACTCTTCGAGGTCATCTACGTCAAACTCCTCGAGTTCCTCGTCGCCATCGTCTCCAAAGTCGTCCTGCCATTCAGCAAAGTCAGAGGAGAAAAGGCTGACATCGCGGTCGCGATGTACGATGCTGCCGCCCTCCGCCACGCTCTGGAGCTTATTGCTCTCGCTGTTGAGCTCCTCCCAGAGCATATCCTTGAGTTGCTGCATATTCTTTCCTGCCACGGCACTGATGAAGATGACGGGAAGGTCGTCAGGCAAATCCTCGCTGAGCATTTCTATGAGTTCATCATCGAGCAGGTCGCTCTTCGTGACCGCCAGAATGCGGTGTTTCTCCAAGAGTCCGGCATTGAAATTTCCCACCTCGCGGAGCAGAAGCTCATATTCGCGCCGGATGTTGTCGCTATCGCCCGGCACCATGAAGAGCAAGAGGGAGTTGCGCTCAATGTGGCGCAGGAACCGGAGTCCGAGTCCGCGCCCCTCAGAGGCACCCTCAATGATGCCGGGAATATCGGCAATGACGAACGAACGCCCATCGCGATAAGGCACGATGCCCAGCGAAGGCTCCAGCGTAGTAAAGGGATAGTTGGCTATTTTGGGGCGAGCATTGCTCATTGCACTGACGAGGGTGGATTTTCCCGCATTGGGCAGCCCCACGAGTCCCACGTCTGCCAAGAGTTTCAATTCAAGGATGACCATCATCTCCTGCATCGGTTCGCCGGGCTGTGCGAAGCGGGGTGCCTGCCGTGTGGCGGTGGCGAAATGCTGATTGCCCAGTCCGCCGCGTCCGCCTTTGAGGAGCATCACCACCTGCCCGTCTTCCGTGACGTCGCAGATATATTTGCCCGTCTCAGCATCGTATGCCACCGTCCCCGGCGGCACATCAATGTAACGGTCTTCGCCATTGGCACCATGGCTGCCGCACTTGCCTCCATTTCCGCCGCTGCCCGCAAAGATATGTCGGTCATAGCGCAGATGGAGGAGGGTCCAGAAGTTGTGGTTTCCGCGCAGATAGACGTGTCCGCCCCTTCCGCCGTCGCCACCGTCAGGCCCACCGTTGGGCTGATATTTCGCACGGTGCATGTGCATACTGCCCCGTCCGCCCTTGCCCGAGCGGCAATAGATTTTTACGTAGTCAATGAAATTGGTTTCTGCCATGTGTCAATTCTGAGGTATTGTGCAGGAGGTGTTTGTATCGGGAACTTCGCCCGCTCCTCCTACATTTTTGTAAGCAATGACAATTAGTTTCGTGGTATATAGTAGGACTTTCCGTGGCGTGTATGTCTGAACGCTCTCTTTGCCGCATCCTTTTGCTTTCATTCGGTCACGCAGGCTGCTACGCTCCCCCATGAAAATCAACAACCTACGGTGCGAGAGGCGCGAAGACATCCATGTAAGACAGGAAAACCGCCATCCATCGAAAACTAATTTATATAGGACCCTGCCTTATGCCCAAAAGGCTCTGTCCCTTCCGCCAAGCCCCGACTGTTGAGGAAGCATGGAAAAAGGACAGAACCCTCACGCTGTGCTATTTTTTGCTGCCCATCCGCTTGGCTGTTGCGCCGGGAAGTTCAGGCATCGAGGCTGTCGCAGATGGCCTTCACCATCTCATCCTTCGACGGATGCTCCTCCCAGCGGAACACCCGGCGTATGCCCTCCTTCTCAAACCATGCCGAGAGGGGTGCAGTCTGATTGTTATAGACCTCGAAACGCTTTTTGATGGTCTCCTCATTGTCGTCCGCACGCCCCTGCTCTACGGCACGGTTCAGCAGGCGAGCCATCAGGACATCCTCAGGGACCACGAGCTCTATCATGACGCCCATGTCGTGTCCACGCTCGGTGAGCATCGCTTTCAGCGCCTCCGCCTGAGCTATCGTGCGGGGAAAGCCATCGAAGATGACGCCCTGGCAGCCGCTGCACTTATCGTACGTAGCAGCCAGAATGTCTATCATCAGCGCATCGGGAATCAGCTGTCCGTTGTCAATGTAGCCTTTGGCAATCTTGCCCAGCTCGCTTCCGGCCTTGATTTCGCCACGCAGCACATCGCCCGTGGAGATATGTCCGAGGCCATATTTGCTGACGAGTTCTGCGCTATACGTGCCCTTGCCGGAACCGGGAGCACCAAAGATGATGATGTTTTTCATAAATAAGTAGGTAATAAAAATTATTTTATAGTAAGCATATAGTAGGAATGATGATGGTTTGTATGTTTGAACGCTCTCTTTGGCGCATCTTTTAGCCTTGAAAACAGTCACATAGCCCGGCTATGCTCCTTTATTTCAAGACTAAAACCTGCATCCAAACAGGGCATTCTAACATAAAAATCATTTTCATTACCTACTTATCTAACGTATGATTGTATATAGGTTTTTGCCAACTCTCTGCGGTGCGCTCCCCCTACTCCACTACATAGATGTCCTTCAGCTCTCGGCCATAGCCGTCATAGTCCAGCCCATAGCCGACGATGAAGTCGTTGGGAATCCGGAAGGCGCAATAGTCAATGTCGAGCTCCGCCTGCAGATTGCCGGGCTTTGCCAGCAGGGTGCAAATGCGGAGGTCGGCGGGGCGCATGGCCTGAAGCTGCTCTGTCAGGGCCTGCATCGTCAGACCCGAATCAATGATGTCTTCCACAATGACGACGCTGCGGCCTTCGATTTTCTCTGTCAGGCCGAGCACCTGAGTCAGGCGTCCCGTACTCTCCATGCCATCGTAGCTGCTGAAGCGGATAAAGGAAACATGGCAGGGCGTCGTGACACTGCGCAGCAAATCGGCAGCGAAGACGAACGCTCCGTTGAGAACTACGAGGAAGAGAGGCTCGCGCCCCTTCATTTCCATGGAGATTTGCTCTCCCAACTCCTGCACGCGGAGGGCTATCTGCTCCGCACTGATGAAGGTCTTGAAATAGCGGTCTTTGACTAATATGGAATCCTCCATTTATCGGGTAGAAAGAAATGACAAGTAAGTAGGCAGTGGAATCGGCTTCCACATGGGTTAAGCAGGTAATCAAACTTATTTTAGGTAGGTTCTATAAATTAGTTTTCAAAGTAAGGCTGTGTTTCTGCTTTACTTGGATGTCTTCACGCCTCTCGCACCGTATCTTTTTGTCTTTCATTCAGTCACGTAGCCCGCTACGCTCCCTCATGAAAAACAAAAACCTACGGCACGATAGCCGCAAATACATCGCAAGCTAATTTATAGAACCTACCTTTACAGCAAGTGCAATGCGTATTTTTATGGCTTGTATGTCAGAACCCTCTCTTTGGCACATCCTTTAGCCTTGAAGACAATCGCACAGCCCGCGCCATGCTCCTTGATTTCAATACTAAAACCTGCATCCAAACAGCGCATTCAAACATTAAACCAACTTTGAATACCCTCTTATTTTGCGGCAAATTTAACGTTTTTTCCTGTAAGCTCTGACGTTTTTCGCGGAAAATCGCAGTTTCAACTTCAAAAAACGCTTTGTTTTAGGAGGGAAGTGCCTCTTTTTCTGACTTCAATGCTCAAAAAATGCCACATCTGGCAGGGATTGTTGCCTTTTCAGGCAGTACTATATATAGGAATATGGACAATTGCAGTTTGGTCAGAAGAAGGCTCGCTGTGTCCTATCATGTTTCTTGAACAACCTATCTTCCTCCACCGAATTTCCCTGTTTCCCTACAGGAAAGGAGCGCATCGGCGGCGTGAAGATGCTGAGCTTCGCAAACGTTCTGCAGAGCCTTTGCCGCCCGACTGACCATTTCCTACCTTCATAGTCATCACTTCCGCCCCCAAAAGTAGTCAGTTTTCCCCATCAAAGTGATTACATGGAGACGGAAAATGCACTCGCAATCGGCAGAATCTCCCTCGGAACGGGGAAAGACAGGGCAACAACGGCGATTTTGCAGCCAAAAATGGGGGCACGGCTCTGCTGTTGGGCACAGAAACCTCCGCTTTGCTCACCTCCAACCGCACTTCCAGACATCATTTTCGCTGTTTCCGGAGGCAGAGCCGATATAGGAATCCTTTCCTGCGTTTTGCTTATTGCAACAAGCATTTATCTTTTTAAGCCTGCCTCTCCGCTCATTTCGATGCAACGGCAACGAATGCCGTTGCTGAAAATATCAGCATTTATGGCTGTCTGCTGAAGGTTTTTTGCGATAACATCGAGCGTTTTAGTGAAAAATTCGTATTTTCGTGCCCAAAATCAGAGAAACCTATGAAGGAAGTGCATCTTTTCTATGCTCCCGACATCGAAAACCGCGCTGCCCTCAGCGAAGACGATGCCGCTCATGCCGTTCGCGTGCTGCGCATCAGAGAGGGCGAGAGGCTGTGGGCCACGGATGGCTGTGGGCATTTCTATGAGGGAACTGCATCGCCGGGCGGTTCGGGCAAGCATCCGGAATGCTACATCAACATCGAACGTACTGAGGAATGGCAACGCCCCTGGCCCTCGGAGATTCATGTGGCAGTGGCTCCGACGAAAAACATTGACCGCATAGAGTGGATGATAGAGAAAGCCACGGAGGTGGGGGCAGACGGTTTCCACTTCCTGCGGTGTGCCAACTCCGAACGCCGCGTGGTGAAGGCTGACCGGCTGGAAAAAATTGTCGTCTCCGCCATGAAGCAAAGCCACAAGGCCCTGAAGCCCGCCGTGGAAGACATGACGGGATTCTCCGACTTCATACAGCGTCCGTTCGAGGGCGACAAATTCATAGCCCACTGCTATGCCCAGACCGACATCGGCGATGGGGGCGAGAAGATTTTCCTCTTCGATGCCGTGCGGCGCGATGTGCCGACGCTGGTGCTCATCGGTCCGGAGGGCGACTTCAGCATCGAGGAGGTGCGGGCGGCGCAGGCGGCGGGCTTCCGCCCGGTGACGCTGGGCGAGAGCAGGCTGCGCACGGAGACGGCGGCACTCATGGCCGTGGCCTACACGCATCTGAAGAAGACTTTATAGAAGAAGACTTTATAAAAGACACTAACTGCCATAAAAAAGACTATTACCCCGCTGCTGACAGATGAAAGCTGCCGACCTGATAGAGCAAATGGAGGCCCTGCGCGATGACCGCCAACGGGACGTGCTCCTGCGATTTTTCAAGACACAGCCCGGCGAATATGGCGAGGGCGATGAGTTTCTGGGCATCAGAAACCCGATGGTGCGCCTCATCGTCAGGGAATGCGCCGAACTGCCACTGCAGGAGATTGAAACGCTCCTCGAAAACCGCTGGCACGAGGTGCGGCTCTGCGGCTATCTGTTGCTCGTAGGGCGGTATCTCCGCATGGCTACGACGCGACGGCTGCACGATCCGCTTGCCATCGGCAGGCGCGACGACATCATTCGCTTCTACCTCGCTCATCTGGACGGCATGAACAACTGGGACTTGGTGGACCTGAGCGCACCGAAAATGCTGGGCCACTGGCTGCTGGCACCATCGGAATGGCTGGCAACGGCGGAGGAAAAACGCCGCATGATGGACAAAATGGCGGAGAGCCAAGCATTGTGGAGGCAGCGGATGGTGATGGTCAGCACGTGGTACCCATCGCGGCAGGGCGACCCTTCATGGGCGCTGCGCTATGCCGAGCGGTTCTTGCATCATCCTCACGACTTGATGCACAAAGCCACGGGATGGATGCTGCGCGAGGTGGGGAAGAAGCGGCCCGAGGTGCTGGACGACTTCCTCGAACGCCATGCCGCCGCCATGCCGCGCACTATGCTGCGATATGCCATCGAAAAGCTCTCAGAACCCGAACGGCTGCATTGGATGCGGCAGGGCAAGGACTGAGGACAAAACGTAGGTGATTATAGGTAGGTTCTATAAATTAGTTTTCAATGTAAGGCAGTGTTTCTGTTTTACTTGGATGTCTTCACGCCTCTCGCACCGTATCTTTTTGTTTTTCATTCAGTCACGTAGCACGCTACGCTCCCTCGTGAAAAACAAAAACCTACGGCACGATAGTCGCAAATACATCGCAAGCTAATTTATAGAACCTACCAATAACAATATTTATTATAATAATATTTTTATCACCTACCTACTTACCGTCAGACTTATTAAGATGTGAATGCTTGAAGCCTCTTTTTGGCTCATCCCTTTTAGCACACTTACTATTTTATATAGGGAAGCATCGGCTTTCCATTTCCAATCTTCACTCATGCAAGAACTTCAAACGCTCTATAAAGCTACCTTCGGCCATGCTCCGCTGAAGGTGGAGACCTTAGCCAAGGCGGGGAGCAACCGCCAATACGTGCGCATGACTGCGCCGGCGGGCCATACGCCTGCCAGCGTGATTGGCGTGGTCGGGACGGCGGTCGAGGAGAACCGCACTTTCATCTATCTCTCCCAACATTTCAGAGCGCAGGGGCTGCCCGTGCCGGAAATTCTCGGAGTCAGCGACGACGAACTGCGATATATGCAGACGGACCTCGGATGCTGCTCGCTCTATGATGCCCTGGCACATGGGCGCCAAGCTGAGGGGCAATATGATGAAGCGGAAGTGGCACTGCTGCGCAAGACTATCCGACTATTGCCGCGCATACAGGTGGAGGGGGCGAAGACGATGGACACCTCAAAACTCCTGCCGCCCGAGCAGTTCAACGAGCAGGCGGCGATGTTCGACCTCAACTATTTCAAATACTGCTTCCTGCGCACTACGGACTTGCCCGTGGATGAGGTGAGGCTGGAGGCAGACTTTCAGGCGCTGGCTACGGACCTGACGGCGTGCGCGCCACAGCAATGCACCTTCCTCTACCGCGATTTTCAGGCGCGCAATGTCATGCTGCTCGATGGCGAACCGTATTTCATAGACTTTCAGGGCGGACAGCAGGGCCCGCTGCAATACGATGTGGCTTCCTTCCTCTGGCAGGCCTCGGCGCGCTATCCGCAACGACTGCGCGAGACGCTGATTGACGAATACATGCAGGCACTGGATGAGCTGTTGCACTTCGACCACGAGGCGTTCCGCACGAACCTCATGCGCTTCGTGTTGTTCAGGCTTCTGCAAGTGCTGGGGGCGTATGGGCTGCGAGGCTATTTCGAACGGAAAAAATACTTCATCGACTCCATTCCGCACGCGCTCTCAAGTCTGCGGCGTATGCTCTTCGAGGGAATTGCCGACCCTTATCCCTACCTGAAAGATACGCTGCAACGCCTGACGGACTTGCCCCGATTCAACATTCCCTCTGCCACTGAGACGCGGCATCTGGCGGAGGCAGCGGGAATGCAGGAGCAGGAGGGCGAAAAGCCGAAGCTCACCGTGCGCGTGTTTAGTTTCAGCTACAAGAAGGGCATACCTGCCGACGAGAGCGGGAACGGCGGAGGCTACGTGTTCGACTGTCGCTCTACGCACAACCCCGGCAGATACGAGCCGTACAAGCAGCTGACGGGACTCGACGCGCCTGTCATCAAATTTCTGGAGGATGACGGAGAGATTCTCACCTTCCTCGACTCCGTCTATCACCTTGCCGATGCGCACTGCAAACGCTACATGGAGCGGGGATTCACTGACCTGATGTTTGCCTTTGGCTGCACGGGCGGGCAGCACCGTTCGGTGTATTGCGCCGAACATCTGGCACAGCATCTCAACGAACGCTTCGGCATCACGGTCAAACTGCTACACCGCGAACAGCAGATTAGCAAAACCCTGAAGGCAAGGGAATAGCCCGGGGAGCTTTTATGGTAGCTGTGAATAGAAGTTTATAGTAGGAACCACGACAAACACATGGGGCTTACTATAAACTTCTTTTCATTCAGTAGGCCACAGGCAATAATCCGTGCTTTTTCGCGTTAAGTAGGTAATGAAAATTAGTTTTATGTTTGAATGCTCTATTTGGATGCAGGTTTTAGTCTTGAAATAAAGGAGCATAGCCTGCTATGTGACTGTTTTCAAGGCTAAAAGATGCGCCAAAGAGAGCGTTCAAACATACAAACCATAATAATTCCTACTATATACTTACTATAAAATAATTTTTATTACCTACTTATAACATTTTGTGGTGTATCATAATTTGTGGTGTATCATTGCGAAAAAGGACTTTAGCATATATTCAAGACTCTAATGACTCGTATTCTATCGTTTTTACTCCTGCTCCTCCTGTCGGCGACGACGAGCGTGGCACAACGCTGCCGCGTGTTCGGCGTCGTGCGCGACCAAGACGGTGCCCCGATTGAGCTGGCAAACGTGCGCATTCCCGGCACTGCCATCGGAACATCGTGCGACCTGCAGGGACGCTACTCGCTGACGTTTGAGAGCCGCGATACAGTCGTCGTACAATATTCCATGATTGGCTATGAAACGCGCAAACGAACGCTGAACCATCCGCGCGACTCGATACGCATCGACATCATGCTGCCTTCATACGGCACTATGCTCGGAGAGGCCAGCGTCACGGGAACGGGCGTACAGACGGGGACGACGCAGAAGATTAAGCCCGTAGATACGCACCTCGCTCCATCAACCACGGGCAATGGTGTGGAAGAAATCATCGCCACGCAGGCAGGAGTATCAACGCACAATGAGCTTTCATCGCAATACAATGTGCGAGGCGGCTCGTTCGATGAGAACTGCGTGTATCTGAACGGAGTGGAGGTTTACCGCCCCATGCTCGTGCGCTCCGGACAGCAGGAGGGCCTGTCAGTCATCAACCCTGACATGGTGGAGAGCATTGCCTTTTCAAGCGGCGGCTTCGAGGCGCGCTATGGCGACAAGATGTCGTCCGTGCTCGACATCACTTACAAACGGCCCACGCGCTTGGAGGCTTCCGTCAGCGCATCGCTGCTGGGAGCCGGAGTCTATGCGGGATGGGGCAACAAGAAACTTTCGGCAATGACCTCCGTGCGCTATAAGACCACGAGCTACCTGCTGGGATCGTTGGACACCAACGGCGAATATCGTCCGAACTTCCTGGACTATCAGCTGGTGCTGCAGTTTCATCCCTCGGAACGATGGAGCATGGACTTGATGGGCAATATCTCAAACAATAAATATGAGTTCTGCCCCAAGGAACGCGATACGAAGTTTGGAACGATGGACAACCCGCGAAGCTTCCGCGTATATTTCGACGGGCAGGAAAAGGACCAGTTTCGCACGCTCTTCGGCAGTGCTACGCTGACGCGCCACTTCAATCCGCAGACGTTCGCTGCCCTGCAATTCTCCACATTCACTACGCGCGAACGAGAGACGTACGACATTCAGGGGGAATATTGGCTGCAAGATGCGGGAACGCAGGAGGAGATGGGCGTGGGAACGTATATGGAACACGCGCGGAATCTGCTCGATGCACGCGTGTTCGACGTGGGACTGCGATTCAGAACCCAACTGGCGCAACACACGCTGCAGGCAGGACTGGACTGGCGCAGAGAGGTCGTCAGCGAAAACTCATCGGAATGGGAAATGCGCGATTCCATGGGCTACTCTTTGCCACACACGCCGAACGAACTGCGACTCATCTACAGTCTGCGCTCTGAGAACGACCTGACGACGAACCGCCTTGAAAGCTATGTGCAGGACACATGGAGGAAGCACGGCAATGCCGGACTCTTCAATCTGACATACGGCGTGCGCCTGACGTATGGGGCGTTTAACCGCGAGACGCTGGTTTCGCCCAGAGTGTCGCTGGGATTTCTGCCTGAGAAGAATGACAAATGGACTTTCCGCATCGCCACGGGCCTCTACTATCAGACACCCTTCTACAAGGAACTGCGCGACACGACGCTGAGAGATGGCACTGCCACCGTGTCCTTCAACAAAAACATCAAAAGCCAACGCTCCTTTCACTTGGTGTTGGGCACGGACTACAACTTCAGAGCGGCTGGGAGGCCATTCAGGTTTACAGCCGAGACGTACTACAAGCATCTGTCGAACCTCATCCCTTACTCCGTCGATAATGTCCGCGTCGTCTATTACGGCAGAAATATGTCGAAGGGCTATGCGGCAGGCATCGACCTGAAGATATTCGGAGAATTTGTGCCAGGCACTGACTCGTGGCTGACGTTTTCACTGATGCGGACGAAAGAAAAACTGAACGGGCAATGGCTGCCCCGCCCGACTGACCAACGCTACGCCATCAACCTCTACTTCACGGACTATTTCCCCAACACTACGCGATGGTCGTTCACGCTGAAAGCTGCCGTGGCGGACGGATTGCCCTTCGGACCGACCCACTCCGACCGCTCGGAACATAAATTCCGGGCTCCTGCCTATAAGCGCATCGATGTCGGACTGAGCTATAAGATTATCGGAAACGACGATGATGCTGCCGAACGAAGGGGAATCAGAAAGTCGTACAGCCGACGCACTGAACGAAGAGGCAGCAAATATATCAAAAGCCTCTGGCTGGGACTGGATTGCTTCAACATCATGGGCATCAGCAACGTGAACTCCTACTATTGGGTGACGGACATCACGAACACGCAGTATGCCGTCCCGAACTATCTGACGGGCCGTCAGATCAATGCCCGACTCTCACTGAAATTCTGAGAGGATGGCATCACGCAACGCTATGTCTGACTAACAGCCAACAAGAAAAGGGAACACTCTCACGCAAGAGTGTTCCCTTTTCTTGTTGGCACAGACAAGGCTGTGCATGAAATTCCGGAATGCCTGACGCTCATTGGTCAGGATTCTCCACCGTGCCTTGATGACGCTCAGGAAGCCCAGACATGATGGCTGCATAACTTTCTTCCATGCAACGCTTCACATTGTCGGCACCTTTGCACGTGGGGACAATGGGATCATGGACAATGATACGGAGGGGATGGTACGTCACGAAGTTAAAGCCTTTCATTCGGGGCAGGATATCGAAACTTCCGTCAATCGTTATAGGAACGATGGGCAGTTGCAGCGTATCGGCTAACTGGAAGGCTCCGCGCCGAAAAATGCCCATGTGGCCCGTGAACGTGCGGGCTCCTTCAGGAAAAACACAGAGCGACGCACCACCCGTCAGGGCTTTCCTTGCATCGCGCATGGTCTTCACGATGGCATGGCGTGATGACTTATCGACAAAAATAAAGCCTGCTTTGCGGCAAGCGAAGCCTACGAATGGGATTTTCTCTAAGCTCTTCTTCATCATCCACTTGAACTCGTGGGGCAAGAAACCATAGATTCCGAAAATATCAAAGGCACCTTGATGATTGGCCACAAAGACGTAGCTCTGCCGACGGTCCAGACGCTCCAAACCTTCCACATGCACGGGCAAGAAAAGCATACGCACCATCGCCCACGCCCAGAATGGGCCGAAAGTTCGGGCGGCGAAGGATGGGAATCCTATCATCGAAAACACACTGATGAGAATGCACATGACTCCCGTCAGCAGAAGTCCGAGGGGAAGCACGATGAAGAACTGGTATAACCGATAAATGATAGTTAGCATAGTCTATGAAGTTTGTATTTTTTGATTCAGCAACGCCTGCGACTGGCAAAGAAACGCTGCAAACTCTCTACGGAGCAGTGCCTACGGTGAGCATAATCTGCCAATTGCTCCTGACTGACGTAGCCCACATCAAAATACCGCGCGGCGGGATGTGCAAAGACAAGCCCGCACGTGGCAGCATGGGGAATCATCATCCCATTCTCCGTCAGCCTGATGCCTATGCTCTCCAAAGGCAAAAGCCTATCGAGGTCGAAAATCAGACTTTGGTCGGGCATGGAGGGATAGCCTACGGCAGGGCGTACCTCAGTATTGACGGGTTCTGGCTCAAAGCATTTGAGCAATTCGTCATGCACTCTGACCGCTGCCGCCTCTGCCAGACGGTCAAAAATGGTCTGGCACATCATTTTTTCATAAACGTCCTCTTCCCCACTTCCCTGTTCCGGGCGATGCTGCGGCGTGAGGCGGCGTCGCAAGGCGCGAAGTTGAGGATTGCAACACGGACAAACCTCACTACGATGATAGACGGAGGCGACATCATGAGGGAAATCTTCGGGCAGACCGGCAGTCGTGGCAAATATTCCTATATACCGTGCGCTCAGGGGAACTGACGTTGCCGTGCGCGGCGCAATGAAATCTGCCAGGCAGAGGCAGGGTTTCTCCTCGCAAGTATGCTGTTGGCGCAGAAAACAAAGCCTCGCCTCGGGCATTTTTCCATTCGCAGGCAACACCAAGTCATCACCATCGCTCCATGCCGAGCGGAGCGTATAGACCGCGCGTGCCGTCGCCCCTTCATCTTGCAGACGACGCAGGACCTTCGCTGCCTCGTCGCAGAGACTCGCAGCCTGCGGACAATTATTACGAATGCCCCAAGCAAAGAGGAAGTAAGACCAGTCAATGTCTTTCTCCAATTCCTTGGGGCTATAGTATCTGACATGACGAACGCTATCGATCATTGCGCTTGTAATGGTCCGTCGTAAAGGTAATTTGCATGCCGTGATGGTTCTCGTTAGTGATATGTCCGTTGTGATAGAGCATATATCCATTGACATAGGTTCGCAGCACACGCCATTGGAAGACATGCCCCTCCAGCGGACTCCAGTTGCACTTTGAAAGCACCATTCTCGTGGCGAGAGTCCAAGGATTGTTGGGGCGAACGACTACGAGGTCTGCCATATATCCAGGTCGAATATAGCCACGATTTTCGATACAGAACCGTTCGGCGGGGTGGTGACACATGAGTTCCACCAGACGTTCAATGCTCAACACGCCCTGATCCGTCAGTTCGAGCATTGCGCAGAGCGAGAACTGCACCATGGGTATGCCGCTTGCCGCCTTACCCGCCCCACCGCGTTTGTCTTCGATGGTATGCGGTGCATGGTCTGTTCCTATGCAGTAGATGCGCCCATCGTTGAGAGCTTTGCGCAGTGCGTCGCGGTCAGCCCGCGTTTTCACTGAGGGATTACATTTTATGCGTGCGCCAAGTCGGGCATAATCTTCATCGCAGAAGAGCAAGTGCGGCAGACACACCTCCGCGGTGATGCGCGTATCGCCCGGCGTGAAGAGCTCCAGCTCACGCGCGGTAGAGATATGTGCTACGTGCAGACGAGCATTGTGCTCGCGCGCCAGTCGTACCGCCAGTTCCGTACTGCGATAGCAGCATTCTGCTGAGCGTATGCGCGAATGTTCCGCAATGGGGATTTCGCCGCCAGCATACCTCTCGCGCGCCTCTGTCATGGCTTCATCCACCATGTCCGTGTCTTCACAATGCACCATGATGGGCAGCCGGGAATTTTGAAACACGGTGTTCAGCGCCTCTGCATTCTCCACGCGCAGGTTTCCCGTGCTGTTGCCCATGAAGAGCTTGATGCCCACGGTGAGACGTTTATTGAGCTGATGAATTTCTTCGGCATTGCTGCTGGTAGCCCCGAAGAAGAAGCCATAGTTCACATGGCTTTTAGCTTTAGCGATACTGATTTTTTCTTCGAGCGCCTCGCGAGTGGAAGTGGGCGGCACGCAGTTCGGCATATCAAGCACGGTGGTAACACCTCCGGCTGCTGCCGCTTTGCTCTCCGTGTCAAAGTCCGCCTTGCGCGTCAGCCCAGGGTCGCGGAAATGTACATGGTCGTCGATGATACCAGGCAGGACGTAGCATCCAGTGGCATCAAACACTTCGTCGGCTGGCAATTCAGGGGTACAGTCATGTCCCTCGAGCACCTCGGCAATTCGTCCGTCGTCAATCACCACACTGCCTTCGTAGGAGCGGCCTTCATTGACGATGGTGGCATTCAGTATATGTATACGTCTGTGCATAACGTTTGAAGTTTGAAGAAGTTTGTGAATACACTACGAGCAAAGGTACATTATTTTCTTTGCTCCAACTATGAATTTCCGAAAAAATTAGCTTTCCACCCTATATTTCTGCTTTCTTCCGCCTTAAAAACAAACGATTGCTTCCCGTCCCGCCTACAAAAAAAGGGCGGTGCAGAAAGCAATCATAGAACGTTATATAGGCGTTGAAAATTTATTTACGCGGACGAATTTGTCCCGTCATGGAAGCCCAGCGCAGACGCATGACTCCGAAGAGGGCCTCACTGAAGATGCCTCCCGACATCTTGCTCGTTCCCAATTCGCGATTGACGAAGATGACGGGCACCTCCTTCACACTGTAGCCCAGCGAAAGGGCGGTGAACTTCATCTCTATTTGGAAGGCATATCCCTTGAAGCGAATGGCATCGAGGTCGATGGCATTGAGCACCTTACGGGTATAGCAAACGAAGCCCGCTGTTGTATCGCGCAGACGGACGCCAAGTACGGTGCGCACGTATGCCGAGGCATAGTAGCTCATCAGTACGCGTCCAATGGGCCAATTCACGACATTAACGCCTGTGATGTATCTCGACCCGACGCTGACGTCATGGCCCTCAACGGCGCAAGCGTTGTAGAGTCGTGGGAGGTCTTTGGGGTCGTGGCTGAAGTCTGCATCCATCTCAAAGATATACTCATAGCCTCGTTCCAACGCCCATCTGAATCCTGCTATATATGCCGTGCCGAGTCCGAGTTTCCCCGTCCGCTCCACGATGTGCAGCCGTCCGTCAAACTCTTCGGCTATCAGCCGCTTTACTATCTGTGCCGTACCATCTGGGCTACCATCGTCAATGACGAGTATTTCAAACTGGTGTCCGTCGGTGTCTAAAGAAAGAACGGCACGGATAATGGCTTCAATGTTCTCTTTCTCATTGTAAGTAGGGATAATGACTATGCTATCGCTGTGCATAATGACATAGAATGTTAGAAAGGAGAGACACTCATATATATATATAGGAGAGATACACATATATATTATATATAGTCCCCCATCTCAAAAGAAAAAGTTTGCAAGCACGGAGCTGGCGTATGCCACAGTCTGTGCGCACACTCCAGCTCCGATGAGAAGTTTATCAGTTGGGTATATCAGGCGTGGGGAGAAGACGATCTGTCGAACTCTCGTTGAAGTGGCGGCAGTACATGATGTCGTGAATCATCTCTTCCGTTATGGGCTTGATAGTACCATTATCTTCGAGAGCCTTCATGTCAGCCGTAAACTCGTCAAGCATTTCCTCTGTCAGGACGAAGCACTTGTTGCCATAGTCGCCGATACGGTATGCTCCCGTGCGGAACCATCCCCAACGGTCGAAGAGCGGCAAGAGGTTGTAGCCATAGAGACGGCTGGCCTTTCTGACAAAGTTCATGACGGCAGGCACAGAGTTGTCATACCACGATGAACCACCCTTGTTCAGATAGTTGTAGCCTCCCGTTTCCTTTGCCCAAATGCTCTCAGGATAGAGCTCCTTGAGCTTGGCGTAGAGCCCATCCTTATTATTGTTCTGCGCAGCCGAGACGAGTTCATACTTATCGAAGCCATCCTGCTTTTCCACGGTCGAACCACCGGGGAGCTGCTCATTCTGACGGAGTGCCTCCAGCACATCAGGATAGAAGTCGTCGTACTTCAGGTAGATGCTGGCATAATTATCGATGAGGATGATAGACGCAAGCATATCGCCGGCACCCGCCTCGAAGTAGCTGAGCGAACGTCCGGGATTATCGGCATAGTCATACACGAGACTATCCTTTTCAGCAAGGCAGAACGCACGGAGCTTCGAACTATAGCTGTAAGCATATGAGTTCTGCGAAACATACTTATACATATCCGAACGCCGCTGGCTGTAGGGCTTACCCTCCTTGAAGGTCAGGGCATAGCCGTCGCCGCTGGTCACAGCCTTATGGTCAGCGAAGAGTTCGCGAACGCGGTTCCAGTTTCCACGGGTATATTTGTAACCCATGTGCTGCGTGTTGTAGTAGGAGAAGATATTGTTCGACACTTCGCCCATACCGCTCCAACAGAAATAAGGGAGCATCTGGTGCTGGTGTCCCCACTCATGCGAGAGTCCCCAGATAGCATCGTCGTCGTTGAGCATCAGTGTCTTGCAACTCAGCACGCGCTGCTCCTGATCATGGTGGAAGCTCACACCGAGTCCGCCCTGGAACATATAATACGTATAGTTCACATACGCCATCGTGCGGTTACGCGGTATGCGGTTATATTTCTCCAGTCCGAGGTGTCGCTGTTCCCATACCACGAGCGAGTCGAGCACATTCATAAACTGTCGGTAGCCAAGGCTCTTACCATCCTTGGCAAGGCAATACTTCGAGAGTCCCTCGCTGGTCCATACGGAGTGAACCTTCTTGCCCAGCACGTCCATACAGATGTTCTTCGCGTTCTTACAGAGTGCCTGCATCTCCTTGTTCGTCTTCTCGGGCGAGAGATAACCGTTCACCTGACCATTGATGAAGTGAACCTTGATGTCAGGATATGACTCAGCGTTGTCGACATAGTAGCAGATATACGCCAGAGCGTCGTAGCCGAAGGTATAGTTGATGACGTTCAGACCATTGCGGAGCGTATAGGCAAAGTGCTGCGGATTTCCGCCGTCGAAGTTTCCGCCCTCCTTGCCCTCATACCATGCCGTACAGATGAGCTGCACGCTGAGGTCTTCGGGAATGCCCTCAACGACGATGGCCTGCTTGCCCTTCGTGATGTTAATACCCGTCACGCCCGCGCGCTGGTCATAGAATTTTCCCGGAGCATTCCAAAGGTCAGAGAGTGTAGTGACAGGAGTGTAGCACTGATAGTCAGCGATGCGATACTCCTTGGAATAGGTGCCCTCGAAGAGCTGCGTAGCCAAAGCGCGCACAAAGGGATTTTCCAGTGCCTCTATGTCGTCTTTCGTCACGCCATCGCGGAGCACGGAATAGAGATCATCGCCGAAGATTTTTATCTCATCGCCCAACGTCTCGTTGTATGCCATGAACTGCATCTCGGCGCAGGAGGCAAAGCCTGCACTACCCGATTTGACGATGAACTTCACGGATGCAATGTCGTCGTTCTGCCCATCGGGGAGAACGATGGTGCTCGTGTTGCCACTGTATTCCCAGTCGTAATCGGCAAACTTGCTATAGGTGTTTGAGCCTTTGTATTTTATCTGCACCTCCACCTTTCCGAAGTTACCGTTCGTACCGCTCGTACGCGGCACATAGTTGATGTAGTCAATATGCGCGTTGTTGAAGTTGTAAATCAGCGTGACAGGGTTGCTCGCGCTCACGCCGCCAGCATAGGAGGAATGGTAGAGCGTATTGGTGTCCTCGTCGAACGACCGCGCGATGCCCTCACCTCCCTGCTCGCTGCTTGCCGAAGCCGACGTCGGCACGATGCGGAGGTCCATCGGAGCATACTCCACCGACTCGTCGCGCGTCTGCGTCAGCGTCATCACCTGCTTAACGCCCACTTCATCATTGACGAATAGAATCGTGGCAGTGCGGTCTTCGCCATAATAGTTCTGTCCGAGATGCACATAGACTGAGTTTCCGCGCTTTTCCACGCTTGCCCACTCCACGTCAGAGGTCACTTCATAGGGGATGTTGGCTTCAATGTTATAGCAAAGCGTGCGCTCCATATAGTTCACCTGCGGATTGTGAGGCACGAGTATCAAAGGTATGTCGGCTTGAGCAGGATTTATCGCCGATGCACTTCCCGTGGCTACGGTAAGCCCAAAGAAAAGTGCTGCAATCGTATTGTAAAATATCTTTTTCATTCTATTATCTTCTTTGAAAAAAGGTTATTTCTTAATCACCTTCTTGCCTCCGAGTATATACAAGCCCTTAGCCGTAGCAGCTTGTATGCGTCGTCCCTGCAGGTCGTAGGCAGGCGCATCGTTGAGGTCATCGTCCGTCTCTATCTGCTGAATGCCCGAAGTGGGGTCGATGACGGAGAAATGAGTGGTCGTGACAGTGAGGTCAGGATATCCCGCATCCGTCAGACGCAGATAGAGGTCCATATAAGGCTTGAGCACGGTAATCTTTCCGCTGACGTTGCTATAGTCGAGCGTCTTGTTCGTAGCCGAAGCCTTTTCAAGCACCTGCTCGCCATCCTTGCCTACGCTGACCAGTTCAAACACTACACTGCTGCTGCCCGAACCTCCCACATGGTCGCTCATGTCGAGCTGATACTGTGCATCGCCGCGCGAAGCATAGTCAGGGTTCATCGTCAGCCAAGGCAGCCCTCCGGGGAAGGGCTCGTTCAGTCCATAGCCTGATATATCGTGAGGATTCTGTGGGCTGTATGCCAAATATACGCTGGGCTTATACGATTTTCTGGGCAGACTGCTGAATGTCAGGCTGTTCTCGCTGCAGTCATACACTTGCAGCGTGCTCTTCGTGGGCAGCACCACCTGCGATGCACCGTTGCGCGCGAGGGTGAGCGTGTTGAGTTTCTCCGAAGCACTGACATCGAGCGTCTTCACCTCATTGTCGTCCATGCACAACTGTTGCAGTTCGGGCAGTCCCGTCGAGGGATATTTCACGGTAGAAATCTCGTTGCCGCGGACATCAATGAGCGAAACCTTCCCCATCGAGGTCAGCGTGAGGGTCTTCACCTTGTTCTGCGGCATGATGAGCGCATCGAGATTGGCAGCCTTCGTCAGCGAAACCGACGAATAGTTCAGTCCGCCGAGGTTGAGATAGCGCAGGTTGGACGTGCTATAGTTGAAGGAAGTAGCCGTCATGGGGTTATCGCTGAGATCGATATTCTCCAAGAGCGGATTTTTCGAAGCGTTGAGCGTTATGGACTGTAGCTGATTGTCGCAGACATTGAGGTCGCGCAGCACAGCCATGTTTGCCACATTGAGCGTCTCTATGTCATTGTGCTGCAGATAGAGGCTGACGAGCTCCGAAGCCTCGCTGAGGTCCACGCTCGTCAGTCCGGCGTTTTCAGCAGCGAAAAGCGTCAGGTATTTAGGCGCGGTGAGCACGATAGTGCCGCCTTTCACCGTACCCTTTACTTCAAGCACACCGCTGTTCTTCTCGGCGGTGTAGGTCTGAACGGCGCCATCGCCCCAGTCCACCGTCACGCCCGAACGAGTGGCGTTCACAAGGAAGGTAAGTTCTGTTCCGACAGCCTTACTTGTGGTCATAGTGAGTTTCTGCGCTTCAGCCATCGCCGTGACAGCCAGGCATAGTGCAGAGACCGTAAGGAATAATTTTTTCATGGTGTTCGATATTGTTTGAAAGATATTGTTTATACTATAGGCTTACCCGCCTCAGCACACAGCTTTGGGGAGGACTAATGGTAGGTTCCATAATTTAGTTTTCAATGTAAGGCAGTGTTTCTGTCTTACGTTGAAAGCTAATTGATAGGACCTCCCTAATAATAATGCTGTCCGCGCGTCCATTTTCTGATGCGTTTCCTGACAGCGCGAGCTATGTAGCCCCATTCTCCGTGGCAGATGTTGATGCAAAGCTCTTCGACGGAGCGCGCCATCTTCACCCACGGATGTCCCCAAGCCATGATGCGATAGACGTGCTTGCGGTACGGTTCATACTCTTCGTGCGCCGCTCCCGGCTCGCTGTGCGGCGGAGGCGTGAGGGGAAATTCCAGCTCATGGCGTCCCATGGTGAAGATGCGCCGATAGCCGCGAGGCAACTGCTGAATGCTTCCGGCGAAATGTACGGAGTTGTCGCTCACGCCGAGGTTTGAAATTTGGTTCTTCGTCGGGACGACGGCGAGCCAGTCGTTGCGCCACATCAGACTGCAGAAGATGGTCTCGTAGTATGCCTTCCCCGATGCTCGGTGTGCGCGTGCCATCCGTATGAAGTCGTCGCGCAGACGGTGGTGGCTGATGTATTGCTCCAGCCGCTCCACCTCCGCAGCATCGTCGAGCCAAGCATAGCTTTCATCCCATTGGTCGATGACGCGCCGCCACGATGCCCAGCCCCAAATGCTGAAGTTGCGCGTGAAGACGTAGGAAGCCCCGCCGGCAGGCGTCAGTTCTTCAGTGTTAAATCCCGTCACCATACACACGCGCTCATCATGCTCATAGCGGTCGAGCATCTCCTTGCAGAATCTGAAGAACGACTGTGTGGCAACATCGTCGTCTTCCATCACGATACATTTGTCCACGATGGAGAACGCCCATTTCTGCGCCAGGAAGTTTGAAGGGTCGCACCCCCGATTCACTGTTTCGTAGCGCCGATGCACCTCGCAGGGCCAATCCACATGGTCTGCAATTTTCCTGCACGCCTCTATGCCCGCCCTGTCCTGCTCCCCGCGCGGCCCATCCTGATAGAGGAAGAGCTTCGCAGGCTGTGCCTTTCGCACCTCCGCCCATACGCGGCTGAAGCTTTCGGGGCGATTGAAGAAGAGAATCAGTACGGCAACGTCAATCATGATAAAGGATTTCAGGAAATTAACGAGAATGACGAGAATAACGTTACTGACGACATTAACGATAGTAACGACAGTAACGTCAATAACGTTATTATCGAAAACAACGTCATTAACGAAAACAACGCCATCCCCGAATCATTCAGCTTTCTCAGGCAAATCGTTGAGCGGTTCGGCATCGTGGCGCTTGCCGAGATATTCCGGCAGGCTCATTCCAGCCTGTTCAAAGAGGTCGGAGAGAGGGGGAACGGCCTTCATCAGTCCGCTGACGAAATTCGCCGTCGATGTCTTTCCGTCGGTGCCAGAGCCTGCGCCGTCCCAGACGGTCACCTTGTCGATATTGATGCCCTTGATAGCTTCCACCTGCGTCTTGACGAGTTCGGGGAGCTTCTCAAGCAGGAGCAAGGTGTAGGCCTTCGTAGCGTCGCCGCCCGCAGCCTGAATCATCTTGTCATAGCCCTGCGCCTGCTTCGTCAGGATTTCGTAGAGACCCTTTGCCTCAGCCTCCATCTTGGCGAAGATGGCATCGGCCTCACCCTTCGCGTTCACGCGCTTCTGCTCAGCCTCCGCCTCCGCCTCGATGACGAGGCGCTGCTTCTCCACCTCTTGGGCGACGATGACGTTCGCCTGCTGACTGGCACGCTCGCGCTCGGCTCTCGCCAGTTCGGCTCTCTGCTCTGCGGAGTAAGCCTCCTCCAAAGCCTTCGCCTGTGCCACCTTTTCGGCAGCCACTGCGCGACGCTGTGCCTCCGCCTCGCGCTCGCGACGCTCGGCATCAGAGTTGGCGATGGCCACGCGCGCCTCATTCTCACCCGAAACGGCAGCAGCATTGGCGGCAGAGGTGCGGATGCGGGTCTCCTTCTGAGCTTCCGCCCGTCCGATTTCGCCTATCTTTTCCTGCTCCGCCACTTTCACCTTCGCGGCGTTGATGGCCGTGGCGGCAGCTTCCTGACCGAGCGCTTCGATGTATCCACTCTCGTCCTTGATGTCCGTCACATTGACATTGATGAGTTTCAGTCCCACCTTCTTCAGCTCGATTTCCACGTTTTTCATGATGTTCTCCTGAAACTTATCGCGGTCGCTGTTCAGTTCCTCAATACTCATAGAGGCAATGACGAGACGCAACTGTCCGAAGAGTATGTCGCGCGCCATGTCCTGAATCTCGTTGGGCGTCAGTCCGAGCAGACGCTCAGCAGCATTGTTCATCGAATCGCCCTCCGTAGAGATACCGACGGTGAAACGGCAGGGAACATCTACGCGGATGTTCTGCCGCGAGAGGGCATTCGTCAGGTTTGCCTCGATGGAGATGGGGCGCAGGCTCAGATAAGCATAGTCTTGCACGATGGGCCAAACGAAGGCGCCACCGCCGTGTACGCACTTCGCACTGCCGCCATTCGCCGTCGTACCATAGATGACGAGAATCTTGTCAGACGGACAACGGCGATAACGATTCAACAGGGCTGCCACGATGATGAAGCTGACAACCACGACGACAATGGGGAGAAAAGCAAATTCCATAATAATAAGTAAAGTTTAGGAGTGAAATTTTCCGAGAGGAAAGAGAAATGACGTGTCCGACTATGCCCGACAGACAAAAACGCTGCCGCCGTCCACGGCCTTTACGATGCGCACCTTGGCGCCCGTCTCTATTTCCTCTTCGCTGAAGGCCAGCAGTTCGTGGACGGAGCCGCAATGGCTGATGCTCACCTTCCCGGGCTCGTTGCCGCCCGGTATGCGCAGATACACCTCGCCTACCTTGCCCACCGTTTGCTCAGGCCTGAAGGTGCCATCGACTGAGAGGCGCAGCACCTGACGCAGCAGGAATGCTATGAGGAACATAAACGTGACGCCGACGGCAGCGGCGATGATGCTCAGGATGACCTTGCTCTCCATGTGCGGATAGAAGATGGCCCCCGTCCAGCCAAAGCCGATGAGGAAACACGCTACCGTCTTCACCGAGACGAGGTTCATTCCGTCGGCATCGAAGTCGGAGTCACCGCCCGAAAAGTCGGAATCGCTGTCGAAACCCACAAACATCAGAATGGCCTGAATGATGAATACGACACTGCTGCCAATGGCAATCACCCAAAACAAGGTCTCTAACGCGGAGGCGTTCTCAAAAAAAGTTTCTATGCTTTCCATATATTTTCGTAGATTTAATGGTGAGGAAGGGAGTTGTATGTGAAACAAGATGAACAATGGGCTACTCCCATGGAATTTGCATGTAAAAGTAACGACAATACGCTTTCTGTGCAAGAAAAAACGTCAAAAATCATCGTACACGCTGGAGAGTCTTGCCGATTTTGACTTTTTTAACGCCGCATATCGGAAGGATTCGAGGCAGGACTGCCCTCCTTCTGCTCCTGTTTTGCCTTACATTCAGTCGGAAACGAATTGATGTATAGATGGTGTATCTAAGCATATCAGTGGCTCTGCCGTACCACGTCGTGCGATGTTAGACAACGTCAAGAAAACAACCCTGAAACGCCGTTTTTTCATCATTGCAAGCCCTGAAAATCCCCGTCGTTTCAAAATATTTCTTCCGTGCTTGCATTCACGCCGTGATGATCCTTCAGAAATTTTCTCAGGGAGTTTCACCGCACTTCCCATGGCCTCCCGTTGCCCGAAAAGCCTGCCTTAGCCCTCGCTTTGCTATCAGATGCCCGCGAAAGTTCCTGTTTCGGACTGCCCGCGAATGTGTCGCTGAGGCGAAACGCCTGAGCTTCGCCACCGTTCTGCTGAGCTTTGCCCTCAAAATTGATTATTTCTGCCCCCGAAAGTAATCAAATTCACCCCTCAAAATGATTACTTTGAGGCAAAAAGTGCCGACAAATTCCTGAAAAACGCCGTGGGAAACAGGAAAAACAGGGGCGACGATGAAGATTTTGAAGCCAAAATGGGGAAGGAATCTGATATTTCACCTCAAAACGCCTGTTCTGCCCACAAAATCAACTTATCTCGCCACCGTTTCCGCTATTACCAGAGGCAAGTCCGACAGAAACCGAGTGCTCCTAAATTTAACAATCCCATGATTTTAGGTAGGTTTGTTCTGACGAGCAACTATCCAACCGCGCAGCGGCTCTCTCAGGCTTGCTCCCCCACGGTCTGCACAGCCTCATCCTGCCCCCATCCGCACCAAAAAAGCCCGGAGATCCACTGCTGGCTCTCCGAGCTTTTCAGGTGCTGACGCAGGGGAACGCCATCGCCCCCACACAACGCCCGCACGACACACAGGCATCACACCCTCACCAAGCTACTCAAAACGCGGCCGCCGAGCAGGGCCCTGACCACATAGATGCCGTGCTGCAAGACACTCTCAGGGGCATGGTGGCGACCCTGCAAGTCAAAAATTCCGATTTGCTCAGGAGCCACGCCAACGACACTGATACGGCCATCGCGAACCTCCACCTCCAGACGCTCTGCCTCAGCGGCAAGAGTGGGGAGGCCGATGCCGGCGGTGAATCCCCGCTGTGTGTAGCTCTCGCCGAGCCTCACCGATTGGCAGTTGAGTATGCGGCGGCTCGTGTTCGATGCCGAGCCACATTCGGCCATGTATGCCACGATGCTCATGTTCTGCGGCACGACAGCATGATTCAGCAGGCTCTCAGCATTCTCATACTGCGAACCTTCAAGACGCTCTGCCGTCCAGTAGGACGAGCGAATGGACTCGGGGAGCGTAAACTCCGTCTGCCATTCCAAAGTCTCCCCCGGTGTCAGCACCACCTCCTCGCCCCAAGAAGATTCCGTCAGGCATCCGCGGCACACATGGCGGTGCATATAGCTCGCTCCGCCATTGGTCTGATAGGCGGGTATGCTGTCCTGCACGAGCAGGAAACCGACGACGGCGCGGCCATCAGGGAGGGCGCGGTGTGGCAGGAAGCCCGCCCGCAGGCTGCACTGCTGAGTGAGGGGGTCGAAGCTCGTCTGCAAGGAGATGCTGGCATAGGGTTCGCGGTTCAGGGCATACTCCAGTGTGGGCTGCATCTTCGTCACACTGATGTCCATGACGGGAGCCACGGACACCTGCGGGCACGCCGTGCGGTTGAACATCACGGCAGGGGCGTAGGTGCTCGTGCCATCGTAGAAGAAGAGGCAGTCGATGTCTTCCTCCATGGTGAAGGCGTCAGGCAGATAGCCAGCATGATGGCTGACGACGACGCTCGGCGTGGCCTGCTTCTCAAGGAAGTTTTCCAGCACGGTATGCCCGGATGGGCATTGGCTGCAGGCCTGCCCCGTGAAACTCTCCACGAGCACGCAGCGTTCCATCTCTTCGGGATAGCAGAAGAGGGAGGCCGACAGTGCATTGTCGGAGTCGTCGGCCTCCGCTGCCCCACTGCCGCCGTTCACTTCCTCAATGGCAATACGCAGCGCCACCTCGCCCTCTTCCGTACAGACGGCTTCGGGGAGGGCGATGTCCATGCCTTCGCCCTGCCCCAATGCCGTGTCGGCATAGGCATACCGCTCCTCGCGGTCACCGAGGGTGAAGACAACGTCGAACGATTCTATGGGGCGCGTGCCGAAGTTCACTACGCGGAAGGGGAATGCGCTGGCTTTGCCGCACTGGTAGTACCCCTCAAACTTCGCGCCGCACACGATGATGTCGGCAAAGGCAGGGTCGCGGTCGAGCACGATTCTGAGATTTGCCGCCCCCGTCTTCGTGCCGCAGACGTCCACCCATGTGCCATCGGAGAGGGCAAAGTTGCAGCCGGGGAGCTCGTTCTTGAAGTCTGAGCTGAGGAGATTGTAGGAGGCTGCCAGCGTCTCTGCCTCGTAGCCAATGTAGAGCGCAGGCTCATCGCCCGTGACGACGTAGGCTTCGGGGAGAGGGAAGGAAAGATTCTTCAGGGCTTTGTCGATGGTCCCCTCGAATGTCAGAAGGGGCTCGCCGCCCAGTTCGGTGGCGAGGAAGAAGCGCACGCGGTTATCGAGCGTCATACGGCTTCCGAAGGCAGCCTGCAGGGCGGTGATGCGGCAACCTCGGAGGGCCTGAAGCTTCTCATGGCTGAGCCGGATGGCCTGCCCCTGCTGCTTGGTGGTGCCAAGATGAAAGACTTTGGTGCGGTCGATGGTGCCATCGGTGTAGCCCAAAACGATGTCGTCCGCCAAGGCGTTGGCAGAAAAGACAAAAAGAAAAGCAAGGATTTTTAGGAAATTACGCATATTCGAATGACGATGAAGTGAATACAGGAAGAATACTACGAGGTGCAAATATACTGATTTCAGGCATGTTAGACGGATTTTGTGGAAATTACAACTTCAAAATTTTGCAGAACGCTGCGTTTATTGTATTTTTGTCGGCAACGATGGGCATATTTTCCCCGTTTTTCTTCCTCTTTTCAGACATTTCTGAAAGACTTTTCTAAACTTCTCTCCCCCTTTAACAAGACATCAAATGAAAAACCCTCTACTCCGCCTGCTATTACTCCTGACCGCCGGCGCCAGCGGCATGGCCAGCGCATCGGCGCAACCACGCATGGCACACCCCGCCAGCCAGATGCCGAGCCTCACGACATCGGCACAGGCCACGACGCTACAGCCTGCCCCCTGCCGGCACAGCGCAAAAGATGCCGCCCCACGCCGTATGCTGATGAGCAAGACATGGTACGGCGACGCGATGGGCAATGCCAGCGCTGACCTCGACATGAAGAAGGAAATCTACTTCTACGGCTACGACGGGCAGCTCAACGCCATCGGCAACTATGGCCGCAACTACGGTGAGAGCGGCGAGGGCGGCGGCAGCAGCAACACGCCGGGATGGTACGTGCCTACATATTATACAAGGAACGCGCGCGACGCGCGCGGGAACATCGTCAGAGCCATGCGCTACCAGTATGGGCAGTACGACTATGGCGACATGGCTTGGAAACTCATGCGCGAATATGCCTACGAATACGACGAGCTGGGGCGACTCGTGAAAGACAGCATCGACAACTACAAGACGACGTATTGCTACGACGAGGCAGGCAACATGGTGAAAGACACCGTCTATTACGCTTCCAACGGAGGCTATATGTGCGACCGTCAGTATCTGGACTTCATCGCACCCGGACTGCCGACGACCGTCATCTCTAACGGAAAATGGAGTGCCGACCAATACACGGCGTTCATAGAATATGACGAAAACGGAAACAAGACGAGCGAATACCGCTGCAAGCTGACGCAGGGCGACGGCGAGATGCCTGCCTACGTGGGAAAGCAGGTGGAAACGTGGACGTACGAGGGCGATGTGCTCGTGCTATACGAGAAGGACACGTTCAAAAGCTCTACGGGAGAGGCTGTGCCGTATCTCAAAATCACGTATGAGCCCGTGGATGGCAATACGAACCAAATGCTCGCCAAGGAATATTCCTACGACAATATTCAGGAGAAATGGTTTGGCAAATCGCAATCGTGCCTCTACAGCTACGCATATCCCGAAGAATGGCTCGAACAGACACGTACGGAAGTCAGCGTCAGCAAAGCGGCAGATGCCGTCAACGATGTCTGCGTGCGCTGGAGCGTACCCGAATTGTCGAAGCGTGCTGTGGCTGCGGACTACATCGTCTTCCGAGATGGCGAGCCCCTCGACACCCTCACGCACGGAGAATGCCTCGATGCCGACCCCAACTTCTGCACTTTTACCGACCGCATCGTGAAGAGCGGCAGGCACGCCTATTTCGTCTTGCCACGATTCCTGCTCGGCAGCGGACCCGAAGGCCACAATGCGCCGATGGAAATGCTCTTTGCCAGCGACATCATAGAGATTGATGCCAGCATCGACCTCCCTGCCGTCAGCGATGTCAGGCTGAAGGGGGGCTACGTGAAGCGCGAGGGCTCAGGACTCGATGTCTATGACACGACCCACGGCGTCATTACTTGGACAAACCCTGAGAACACCGCCGAACTGGGCTTTATCAGCAACGACCTCATGCTCGACAAATTCCAACTGCCGGAGGCGGTCACGACGGAAGCCCTGGACACCGAGCTGGACGGCGTGTTCTACAAGGACGAAACCGATGTGTATGTCCTGACGCGCTATGCCTACGGTAAGGCTTTCTCAGAACACTGCACCGTGAGGATGTCTGACCTCACCGGACTCGTGGGCATCGACGCCGCAAGGCGCATGGCGGGCGTGGCTATTGATGCTGAAGGACGCCGCATCCGCCTTGAAGGCGCACAGAAAGCCACAGTCTGCAATGCCGAAGGCCGCAGCGTGGCAGCAAGCTCGGACGGAGAGATTGACCTCTCCCCACTGACCCCTGGCTGCTATATCCTCCTGACGGAGCAAGACGGACAGCTGAAAGGCTACAAGTTCCTACTTCGATAACCCTCCCCCTCCTCACCACTGACTCCTTACACATGAAAGACTTACGCAGAATCACTCTCGCCTCCGCCCTCGCCGCCTCGCTCGCGGCTGCGGGGCAAGCCCCGAAATCCATCGTCCTGACCAGCCCAAGAGAATACTACGTGACGGCTGTGTCTGCCAACGGCGAATGGGCGTGCGGCGTGTATATGGACTATTCCTACCAGACCTATGCCTTCAGATGGAATCTCATCAGCGACGAGACGGAAGTGCTCGGTGCCACAGAGCCTTCTGAGGCCTACGGCATCGCCAACGATGGCACGACCGTGGGATGCTTCACTGACCATTCCTATCATCCCAACGGCATCGGGCTCAGCATGGCGGGATATTACAAAGACGGGGCGTGGCATCTGCTCGAACCTACAGGCGAGAGCGTCACCGACAGCCGAGCACACGCCATCACGCCAGACGGAAAATACATAGCAGGCTACCAGTATATCAACAAAATCTATGGCGGCTACATCTGGAAAGAGGGGAAACTCCATCGCACTCTCGACGATACGCGCCACGCCCAGCCTTACGCCATTCATCCCGATGGGCAGAGCGCGGCAGGATGGGTGCAGCGGAAAAACCGAACGGCTTGCATCTGGGACGATGCCAATGAGACGGTGGTGCTCTCTGACTACGAATCGCCTTGGAGCTATGCCCGACAATACTCTGCCGATGGGCAGACACTGCTCTTCTGGGGAGGCTGGGGGGAAGACGCCACGGGGCGTGCCGAACTGAAGGCTCTCTACGATGTGGCCACGGGGAGCATCACGCAGATTCCCACTATCGTTCCGGAGGGCGGACTTGACGTCTTCGGGGTGAGCAATGGGAAGACCGTCGTCGGCACTGAAGACTCGCGCGGCTATATCTATGCCGACGGCAAGGCGCAGTACATCAACGATTATCTCACGGAGCGCGGCATCGACCTTTCTCAGTACAACATCGGACAATTCGCCGGATCGGACTACTATGCCCTAACGACCGTGGCGGGAATATCAGCCGACGGCAAGACGCTGGCCATACAATATTACAACGACGATGTGGACAGCGACGGAATGCCCATAGCTGCCGTACAATCGATGATAGTTCGCCTCGACCAGAACGTCAGTTTGGCAGCGCCCGTATCGCTTCAGGCTGAGCAGCTGGACGGCATTCCCGCCGTACGCCTGACATGGAAGGCGCCAGCCGGCACTTCTGGCATCACGGCTTACCGCATTTTCCGCGATGGCACGGAGCTGGCCACCACTTCGACTACGACGTGGGTGGACGCGAGCGTGGAAGCGCAGCGCAGCTACAGCTACAGCGTCAGTGCGTGCTACGGCGAAGGCGAATCGGAACGCTCGGAAACGGCGTCCATCACTGTCGCTGAGCCGACCGTTCAGCCCCCGACTACGGTCTATGCACGCCAGAAGGGCTACAACTCAGCATTCATCTGCTGGGACACGCCACGGACAAACCTCATCAGCAAGACGTACTATGACCGCAACGACTTCGAGCTGCAGGGCTTCGGCGTGAACATCAACCACATCGACTTTGAGAATGCCATCCGATTCACGGCAGAGGAGATGCGGGCGTATGCAGGCTGCACGGTGAGGGACGTTGCCTTCTACCCCATGGACGAACGTTCGGGCTGGAAAATCAATCTCTACACCTACGATGCCGAGGGAGGACTCGTGCGGCTTCATAGCCAGGACGTGGAGCAACAGCTCGACTATGGCCACCGCAATGTGGTGAAGCTCACCGAACCAGTGGCAGTGCCTGACGGCGAACTTATCGTGGCGGTGGAGGTGAGCGTGCCGGCTGCGAACGACCGCATCATCGGCATCGACTACGGGCAGGCCACGCCGCGCTTCTCTGACTTGCTGCGCCGAACGGATGAAGCCGACTTCTACTCCCTGACGGAAATCAACGCCACGCAGGGAAATCTCTACGAAGTGTCGTGGCTCATCGAGGCTACCCTTGCGCCTGCCGGGGCTGACGATGACATCGACGTGGTGAAGGAATATGCCGTCGAGGCCGACGGACAGACGGTGGCACGGACGACGCACTGCTCGTTCACCATCCCCGGGCTGGCGGAAGGCGAACACCGTGTTGGAGTCAGCACGGTGTATGCCGATGGGCGGACTTCGCCGAGCAGCACCTTAGACATCCACATCCGTTTGCAGGCAGAAAAGCTCCCTGCCATCATGGATGTCAAGGCAGAACCTGCCGGCGAGACTGGCGTTCGGCTTACATGGGAAGCTCCAAGGGAGGCAGACCCGACCACGATTACGTATGCCTCGGGCGAAATCAAGGACAAGGGCGTAGTGGGGCCGCCGGAGAACAACTATGGCGTCATCGCGGGCGTGCTCTTCAAGCCTGAAATGCTGAAGAGCTATGGGGGCTATCTCATCAAATCCGTCTCGTTCGTGCCGATGGCGGATGCCTCCTTCAGCATCTTCCTGCTGGAAGACAACGTGCGAGTGGCGGAAATCAACGTCGATGACTACACTTTGGGCGCATGGAACACCTTTGAACTGACGACACCCGTCGTGGTGAAAGAGGCATCGAACTATCTTTTGGCCATCGACTGCTACGATGTCACGCCGAACGGACACGCCATCGCTGTAGATGACGGTCCGGAGGTGCAGTTCTACTCTGACCTCTACTCGCTCGATGGCTCAACGTGGAGTTCCATCGGCACGGATGCCTCCATCTTCGGCAACTGGATGATGACGATGAACCTCGAAGATGCTGCCCCTGCGCCGTTGGCAGTGAAGGGCTACGACGTGGAGATTGACCAGAAGAAGCGCAACGAGGCCCTGCTGACGAAGGAGGAGTTTGACTTCAACTTCCCTTCTGCCGACAAGGAGCTTCACAGCGCAAGCGTCAGTGTGCATTACGCTGATGCTGAGAAGCCCGTGAAGGGCGGCCTCTGCGAGTTCTACTTGCAGGCGGCGGGCATTCAGGCAGCGACGGCCGACGATGCAGAGCTGCATTTGTCGCCGGGCGAGAACTTCCTCAACGTTCCCGAGGCAGAACGCCTTGAAATCATTGCTGCCGATGGCAGTCGGATAGCGGCCGCCGATGGCTGTCGCCTCCAGATTCCTCACCTCCAGCCCGGTGTCTATATCCTCACCGCTACGGTCAGGGGCAAAAAGGCGGAGCGGAAGGTGAGCATCACGCGATAAGCTACGCTGTTCCTGACTGAAATGGCATAAGTAGTTAGTAAAGGTCGCAAATACATCGCAAGCTAATTGATTGAACCTACCTAAAAAAATAATAATTACCTACTATATTTACCACAAAGTAATTTTTATCACCTACTTATCATAAGCCTTTTCTCTCCCCACGACTGGCACAATGGTCTGCACGACTGTTGTGCCAGTCTTTTTTTTTCGCTCACGCTCGCTTTTTGCAGGCTTTTCCGCAGCCTTCGTGCTGAGGTTTTTGAAGGGTGCAGCGTCCAAAACGGTTCATGGCTTGGTAGATATTTCCGAAATATGGTCATTTTTCTCCTTCGCCATGGTGCAACAACACTGCTTTTCCGTAATTTTGCCAAAGGTTCCATAGGGAGAAATTTTCTCTGTCAAGTGAGTCGCAAGGATTAGTCTATACTTAACCGAGGAACTATACGGGGGCGGGCATCCTGTTGCGTAAATGCTTGCAGATAAATCTGACTCGGAAAATCCATTTTCGCCCCCTAAACCCATGAAATCCACTCTGTTCAGAGTGGCATGAGATAGGCGGCCGTGGTGAAAACACTGGGCTTTACGGCCCTTCTACTGAGCTTCGGCTTCCCAAGTAATCATTTTCATCCCTCCAAGTGATTATTTTGACCCCGGGAAATGGCCATTTTTCCCTTCAAAATGGTCACACTGAGACGAAATGTGACGTAAAAACTCATCTATACGCATATATATTATAATAACAACATGATGAAACAAACTACCTTGGCTTTCATCCCCACCGCCCGCCACGCATTAGCCCTCCTGCTACTGGCCTTCGCCACAAGCACGGCCAGCTTTGCCACGACGGCAGCCGCCTGCGAGGGGGAAGAAGCCCTGCAGCCCACGCTCTCCCTCGACTCCTGCCGCTCCATGGCACTCCGGCAGGGCAAAACGCTGCTGATGGCGAGCATGGAGAAGCAGAAAGCGCACTACGAACACCGTGCAGCACGGGCAAACTATCTGCCGAAATTCGACTTCGTCGGCACTTACCAACGCACGAGCCGCCCCATCAGCATACTCAGCGATGAGCAGCAGGAGAAACTCGCAAACATGGGCACCACCCTCGTAGGCGGTATGCAGCAGAGCATCGCTGCCTCCGGACTGCCGGAGACGATGCAGCAAATGGCCACGCAGCTCCTCACTGCCCACCCTGAACTGGCTCCGTTCGTGCAGCAGGGACAGCAGGCAGCGGGGCTATATGGGCAGGCCTTTGCCGGACAGATGGCGCAGACGCTCAACGAAATGGGCGCGGGCATCAATGATGCCTTTGACACGGACACGCGCAATGCTGCCATCATGAGCGTCATGTTCGCCCAGCCGCTCTATATGGGCGGAAAAATCCGTGCCTACGACCGCATCACGCGCTACAGCGAAGAATTGGCGGGCGAAAAACTGCGTGCCGAGGAGCAGGAACTGCTGCTCGAAGTCGATAAGGCATACTGGCAGGTGGTGTCGCTCGTCAACAAAAAGAAGCTGGCACTGGCGTACCGCGATATGCTGCAACGCTTGGACAGCGATGTGCAGAAGATGATCAACGAGGGCGTAGCCACGCGCGCCAACGAGCTGACAGTAAGCGTGAAACTCAATGAGGCTGAGATGACGCTGATGCGCATCGACGATGGGCTGACGCTGAGCCGTATGCTTCTGGCGCAGCTCTGCGGCTACGACATGACGGCCACGCCGACGCTCGCCGACGAAGGTTTAGAGGGCATCAGCAGTGTGCTCGAAGAGGTGGACGGCAAGGTCGATGTGGCTTTGGCAGAACGCCCGGAACTGCGGCAACTGCGGCTGGCCTCTGACATCTACACCGAGAAGATGCGCATCGAACGTTCGGCATTCCTGCCGCAACTGGCTCTGACGGGCGGCTATGCCACCACCTATCCCGCCCTCTTCAACGGTTTTGAACGCCACTTCCGCGGCCTGTGGAATGTGGGCGTCAGCCTCAAGCTCCCACTATGGCACTGGGGCGAGGGGCTTCACAAGGTGCGCGCTGCCAAGACGGAGGCTGCCATTGCCCGCCTTCGCCACGAGGAAGTCAGCGAGAAGGTGGAGCTGCAAGTGAGGCAGACGGCTTTCGCCGTCAATGAGGCCAACCGCAAAGTGAACTACGCCGAAAAGAATCTGGAGAAGGCGGAAGAAAACCTGCGCGTGGCGCGCATCGGATTTGCAGAGGGCGTCATCGCCACGGCCGACTTGCTCACGGCGCAGACGGCATGGGTGGGGGCAAGGAGCGACCTCATTGATGCCCGCATCGACATCATGCTCACCCGTGCTGCCTATCGCAAAGCTCTCGGAAAATAATCCCTAACCACCCCTAAATATCTTCATAAGTAGGTAATGAAAATTAGTTTTATGTTTGAATGCACTGTTTGGATGCAGGTTTTAGTCTTGAAATAAAGGAGCATAGCGGGCTATGTGACTGTTTTCAAGGCTAAAAGATGCGCCAAAGAGAGCGTTCAAACATACAAACCATAATAATTCCTACTATATACTTACTATAAAATAATTTTTATTACCTACTTATCACAATGGAAAAGAAAGTACCGAACTATATCCCTGCGCTGGTGTTCATCGTCGGCATCGTAGCTCTCGCCGCCGTCTGCGGCATCATCGCCCTCAGACATCCCGAAACCACCATTCAAGGCGAGGTGGAAGTAGAAGAGTATCGTGTGTCGAGCAAAATCCCTGGCCGAATATTGCGCCTGATGGCCGAAGAGGGGCAACGGGTGAAGGCGGGCGACACGCTTGCCATCCTCGAAGCTCCGGAAGTGGAGGCAAAACTCCAGCAGGCAGAGGCTGCCGAGCAGGCTGCTGACGCCGTGAGCCGAAAAGCACAGAAGGGGGCGCGCGACGAGCAAGTGCGGGCGGCCTACGAGATGTGGCAGAAGGCAAAGGCGGGAGCCGAGGTGATGGAGAAGAGCTATAAGCGCATCAGGCATCTCTATGATGAGGGCGTGACGACGGCGCAGAAACTCGACGAAATCACCGCACAGCGCGATGCTGCCATCGCCACGGAGCGCGCGGCCAAGGCACAGTATGACATGGCGAAAAACGGCGCGCAGCAGGAGGACCGCGAGGCAGCACGCGCCCAGAAGAGCCGCGCTGAAGGTGCAGTCAGGGAGGTGAACAGCTATCTCCGCGAGTCTGTCCTCATCGCGCAGATGGACGGCGAAGTGACGGATGTCTTCCCCGTCATGGGTGAGCTCGTCGGCACGGGAGCACCCGTGATGAACGTCGCCCTCATGGACAAGATGTGGCTGACATTCAACATCCGCGAAGACTTCCTCGCTGACATCCGCGTGGGGCAGGAGGTGAAAGCCGTCATTCCTGCCCTCGGCGACCGGGAAATCACGGCTAAAGTGACGGCGATGAAGGATCTCGGCACCTTTGCTGCATGGAAGGCCACGAAGACCACGGGGCAATATGACCGCAAGACATTCCAAGTGAAGGCCGTCCCCACAACGCCCGTAGAGGGGCTGCGCCCTGGCATGACGGTGCTGCTCCGAAACGACTAATTTTTCAGACAGAACTCCTAACACCACACCATGCTTGACGTATTCCTCCGCGAATTGCGCCGCCTTGCCACCACCCCCGTCTATTGGCTCACGCTCGTAGTGGCTCCCCTCTTCTGCGCGCTGCTCTTCACCTCGCTGATGCGCTCCGGCCTGCCCGCAGACCTTCCCATCGGCTTGGTGGATATGGACGGCAGTGCCACTACGCGCAATCTCGCCCGCAATCTCGATGCCTTCCAAAACTGCCACATCGCGGAGCGATATGCCTCGCCCACGGAGGCACGCGCCGCCATGCAGCGCGGAGACATCTATGCTTTCTACTATATACCGAGGGGGACGACGCAAAAACTCATGAGCCAGCGCTCGCCCATCGTGTCGTTCTACACGAACAATCAGTTCCTCGTGGCAGCATCGCTGACATATAAGGATATGCGCATGATGAGCGAGCTGACGGGAGGTGCCGCCACTCGGACCGTCATGCGCGGCAAGGGCGTGACAGACGGACAGACGATGGCACTGCTGCAGCCCATCGTCATCGACACTCACCCCATCGGCAACCCTTCGCTCAACTATAGCATCTATCTCTCCAACATCCTCCTGCCGGGCGTGTTCTCCCTCTTCTGCCTGTTCATGACCGTGTGGGGCATTGGCATAGAAATCAAGGAATCCACTGCCGACGAACTCCTGGCCACCGCTGCACGCCGCGGCCATCCCGGTGCGGCGAGCATTTCCGCACGCGCCCTCTTTGGCAAGCTGGCAGCGCAGGGGCTCCTGATGCAGCTCGTGGGCTGGACGCTCGTGCTCTATCTCTACGGCTATCTGCGCTATCCCTGCCAGTGCGGCATCCCGACGGCATTGGGCATCATGACGCTCTTCGTCGCCGCCTGCCAAGGTCTGGGAGCTTTCATGATTTGCACGCTCCCCAACCTGCGCCTTGGGCTTTCCTTTGCCTCGCTCTGGGGTGTCGTCTCGTTCAGCATCTGCGGCATGTCGTTCCCCGTCATGGCCATGCCTTCATGGGTGCAGGGCATTTCCCATCTCTTCCCCCTCCGCCATTACTATCTGCTCTATGTGAACAGCATGCTCGATGGCTGGCCGCTTGCAGCCGCATGGCCGTATGTGCTGGCGTTGGCCGCTTTCGCCCTCCTCCCCCTGCTCTATTGCCGCAGCTTCTCGCGCATCATGGCCCGCACCGCCTATCACCCATAGTCGCTAACATTTCAGAAAAACATGACCATCAACAACAGTTTTGCCCAGACGCTGCGAAGCATCTTCACCGATGGCGGCGTGCTTCTCTTCTGCGTTGTCGTCCCGCTGCTCTATCCCGTCCTCTACGCCTTTATCTATAATGGCGAGACGGTGCGCGAGGTCCCCGTCGTCGTCGTCGATGACAGCCATAGCCGTCTGAGTCGGGAATATCTGCGCCGCCTCGATGCCACGGCCGATGCCAGCATCGTAGGCCGTGCCAGCAGCATTGAAGAGGCGAAGGCTGCAGTGAGCCGCCGCGAGGCCTACGGCGTGGTCTATATCCCCTCCGATTTTCAAGAGTCGCTGATGACGGGCCGCCAGACGCGCGTCCAGCTCTACTGCGATATGAGCGGCATGCTCTACTATAAAGCCCTCCTCACCGCCAACACCGATGTCTCGCTCGACATGAATGCTGAAATCAAGGTGGGACGCATGGGCGGAAACCCCATAGCAGCGGCGAGCGGCATACAGGGTGGCACCGCGGAGCAACAATCTGCGCTCCAGCATCCCGTCCGCTATGAGTGGGTGGCTCTCTTCAATGCCCAAAGCGGTTTTGCCTCCTTCCTCATTCCCGCCGTCCTCATCCTCGTGCTCCAGCAGACCATGCTTCTCGGCATCGGCCTTATCACTGGCACACGGCGTGAGCGCAAGGAGAAAGCCCCCTCTCAGTGGAGTTCCTTCCAGACACTCACGGGCATAGCCCTCGCCTTCATTGCCTTCTACATCCCCGTCAGCCTCTACGTCCTGGGCGTTGTCCCTGAGATGTTCAATCTCCCCCATATCGGCAATCTCTGGGAAGTGGGGTGCCTGCTTCTCCCCTTCCTCGTCGCTGTCTTTAATCTGGGCGTGACGCTCGGCGTGCTGCCCCGCAAGCGCGAGTCAGTGTTCCTCATCGTCGTCTTCACATCCGTGCCGCTGCTGTTCCTCTCCGGCGTCAGCTGGCCCGCCGCGGCATTCCCGCCCTTCTGGCACTATTTCGCCCAGATTTTTCCCTCCACGCATGGCGCGACGGCCTACATCAAGCTCTACTGCATGGGAGCACATCTGAGCGATGTCCGCACCGAGTACTTCGCCCTTTGGGCGCAAGCCATCATCTATGGCATCACCGCCTGGCTCTGCGTCCGCTATGTCTATAAGGAACATCCCAAGCCCCTGCAGCCTTGATGGCAGCAGCATCAAATCTGATGTCCATCTCCTTCGCCAGCTCCGCCACGTCGTCCTTTAGCTGTGAAAACTCCTCGCCGCCCTTCCCGGCCATCGTGTTAGCGGCTGCCATCGACTGTTCAAAGCTCTGGCTCTCGCGCGTCGCATCATTCAGCATCCCGACAACGTCATTGAAACTACCGGAAAGGTTTTTGACAAGTTCTGCTCCTTGGTTGAAGAGTATCAGATTCTCGCTGAGTTTCTTTGCAGAACCTGTGGCCATATCTATCGCACTTCGGATTTCATCTATATCTACTGAAACTTGTTTAACGGCATCCTGTCCATTGAGTTTCAAATTTATACTAAAAGTAACGTCTTTACTCATTTTTTACTCGGTTTGTTTTGGTGTTACGATTTTTATGCGTATATTTGAGGCGAAAATCAAAATGAACATTGCTATGAAAGCAGAGAACAATAAAAAAGGATTTCGCATGCCATACGGCAAAATTATTTATGTTTGCATCATTGCCATGATAGTAAGCCCTTTGACATACCACACAGCAGAAATCATCCTAATTTCTGGTGTTGTTATCGCTTTCTCATTAGGACTTGCTTTTGCACGTGTTCTTGAAGAAGACGATTGGCACGTCTGACATCCCCCTTTCAACCCTGCCCCCCCCCATTTCACATCCCCCTCTCAGCCTTCGCCCGCCGGAATCTCTCCATGATTTCAGCGCGCGAAGGCTCTTTTTTTGCTTCCCCTTCCCGCCCATGCTCCCCATCCTCCCACGGGAAACGCATCACGTCCCCCACCGAAAGCCGCTTCTTCGAGTAAGGTTGCAGCGAGCAAAGGCACTCCATCCTCATCCGCTCCCAGCTCTCCCTACGCTCAAGCTCCCGCAGCTCGCTCCACTCCGCATACACCGCACGAAACTCCGAAGTGGTGCAACGGCAAAAGTCATCCATACTCATGCCGATGCACCCCAACGCCAGTCCCATCATCTCCTCGATGTCTCCGCGTCCTAATCCGTCGTCGGAGGCATCTTTTTTTTGCCTCCCAAGCCCCCAGACCACCGTAGAACCCAGCAAGGTCCGAAGGCTCCATAGCGTCAGCGAAGCTCTCGAAGTCCACGTCGAACTCCACGCCGTCCGCCGAGCACGCGCTCTTCACGCAGCACCACACGAACAGCACCGAGTCCCCCACGTCCCCCTCCCTCATCTCGCTCACGTCGCGTCCGCACTCACGCTTGAAGCGCACCATCGCGCCCATCGTCACGCGGCAAGGATATTCCCTCCCGCCAATCAGAATCGTTTTTCTCATGTCAATGATTGCTTGTTGTTATTTCAGTGTCTAAGTTTCCTGTTCAGCTTCCTGTTTGAAGTCCTATAAGTAAGAGCCTGTCCGCCCCTATCCCCAGTTCTCGCAGCCCACAGCTGAGAGCAATATTCTTTGCCAGCCTCTCCCACCGCTTCGAGTCCCTCATGCGCGCCCTCTACGCCCAGAAAGGCGCAACACTCCAAATCTCCATACTCGAATCAGCCCAGGCACAGGATTTCATCCAGTCCCACGCAGCCATCCTCGACTCTGCCTTCCAGGCCACACCCATGTCCGAACGCATGCGGCGCCGACTACAGCGCTCCGACTACATCTTCTCAGGCATCAAGACATTCCACGAGCTCAACGAAGCCTTCCCCCTCATCTTCGATTCGAACGGAATCCGGAAACCGTTCGAACAGTTCTTGAAAGAAGTCCGAAACATCCACCAGACCTACAACCGAACCTACCTCCAGGCTGAATACAATTTCGTCGTCTCATCATCCACCATGGCCGCCAAGTGGGAGGAATTCATGAAGGACGGAGACCGCTACAACCTCCAGTACCGCACGGCTGGCGACGACCGCGTACGTCCCGAACACGCAGCGCTCCACGGAGTCACGCTCCCGCCCTCCGACACCTTCTGGGAGGAATACTATCCGCCCAACGGCTGGAACTGCCGCTGCACCGTCGTACAGGTCCGAAAATCTAAGTTCCCCACCACACCCCACGACGAAGCCATAGCCCTCGGCGAACTCGCCACACAGAAAGACCCCAAAGGCATCTTCCGGTTCAATCCCGGCAAAGAGCAGAAGACATTCCCTGACTACAACCCCTACACCATCCGCCGGTGCCGTGACTGTGACATCGCCAAGGGCAAACTCAAATTGGCAAGATTTGTTCCGGAAAATGAGGTGTGCGCTGCGTGCAAGCTCATCAGGGCACAGCTGGAGGACAACATCGGAGCATCAAGGAGAATAGTCAGATACAACGAGGAGGAATGGGAAAGAACTTATATCTCCCCTAATGACAACGGGCTTGTCGCCACACAGTGGGAGCGCATCGCCGAATCGGAGGCAAGCAACTCCGAGCGTCAGAAGTTCGTCAAGGAGATGCGCATGTGCAAGGTGTTGGCCGATAACGGGCACGATGTGGAATATCTGCAGGGAGTAAACCGCCCAGCTGGTCAGACATACGACATCCGTATGGACGGCATAAAAGCCGACTTGAAGTGTATTACTGGAGGTGCTGGCAATATAGTCAAGTACATAAAAAAAGCCTTGACGAAGCAAGGCAGTGAAGCGGTTATTCTGGAACTTCCGAATAGTCCTGGTGTAGAGTTCTACGAGGCATTGGCTGAAGCAAGAAGAAAATGCAGAGGCCGCATTTTATTCTACATTCAGGGCGACAATGTCCTTAAAGAGGTAAAATAAAAATGGGACACCCATCGATGCCCCGTTGGCGGTACACGGTCACTGACCCTGTCCCTACACATTATTTACTTGTGCGCTGCAAAGATACAAACATTTTTTCAAATCCAAGCAATATGGACAAAATTTTCTACTCAATAAATGATATAAACGAATAAAGCACCGAAGGCGACGGTTAGGTCTAAATTGCCAGGGGGTCATTCCTTCAGTGCTTATTCTTGCCGCAAATCTACAACATTCCTCAATCCCCACCAAGCAATCACCCAAAATATTATGACAAAATCAAAGGCCAACAAAAAATTTGCATAAAGGAGAGGATCTATTACGACTGATTTCTTCTCTGGCGACAAGAGACAAACAAAAGAAAGAATAAAGGCTGAATTAGAAAAAATCAAAGGTGACCGAAGCCACCTTTGGAAGTGTGAAAGGAAAGCTTGAAGTTATCGCGCCGTATCTTCGACATTCACACGATGCAAAGGTAATAACAATTTTTCAAAACACATCAAGATATGGAAGAAAAAATCAAACAACGATGAAAGAAACGCTGATTTTCACAACGGATCAGTAAAGACAATACTTCGTTAAAAAAATACCAATCGGCTAAACGGCCTTAGGCTGATAGCCAATGAGTTCTTTGAAAATCTTGCTAATTAACGTGAGTTCGATGAATTATAATTCATTGAACTCACGTTAAATAGCAAAGAGAAGGAACTACCTGGAACTACAATCCAGAGCTCAATCTCAAAACTATTTCTTGTCCGCAAAATTACGTTCTTCCGCCATTTCTTCCAAATCAAATCGCATTTTTTTCAAAATCACCTCATTTTCTCACATCATTTGCCCTCATCAGCCTCATATCGCCCCAAAGAATCCCCCGAATCTCCAAAATCCACGTCCCACCAGAATCCTCACGAACGTCCCCGTCACGAACGTTAATACCGTCGTCCCCCCGTCACGAACGTCTTACCGTTAAAATCGTCTATCCCGTAAATCTCCGTCCCGAAGCCCCCTCGAGCAGCCCCCCAGTGCCCAGCCCCATCCCCAGTTCTCTCAACCGGCGGCTGAGATTCCCCAATCCCCCATCTTTCTCCCTACCGACATTATATGCTTCGTTCTGTGCCCATAAAGGCAGCCCCCGCATGCACACGGCGGTGTGCATGCGGGGGCTGCCTTGCTATCTAATTGCTGCTGAAAGGGGGAGAGTGTGGGGGAAAGATGAGTCTTACCCCTCACGCTTCAAATCTTCTATCTGCTCCTGCAACTCATTGACGTAGCCCATCATCTTCCTGTAGATGGCATAGCCTATCAGTCCTCCGACGATGCCGCCCAACGCGCCGCCCACATAGACGCCAATCTGATAGGCCACGGATGTGGAATAGGGCGATTGCAGCACCAGCTCGTGGAGATACATCACCACCCACACTACAACGACAGGGATGAAGATACGCTTACACCAGCGGTCCACACGCTTATAGACGAGAATGCGCTCGCCCACTCGCAGCAGATTGCCATTGATGACATCGCGCCGCTTCTGCGTCACGAACCATACGCTCCACACCTGCACCACGACCATCGTCAGCATAAAAATGCCCGTAAATATCTGCAACGCTGCGCTAAGCTCAAAGGCATGCACCTGCGCCACGCACATAGTGAAGGCAGCCAGACAGATGCCCAGCCCCACCCATTCCAGCGTCAGCAGGTTGCCCACATTCTTTCGCATCGCCTTCCGCAGCATTTTATCTTCGAAATGGATGCGTTCGTCTAATTTCTGCTGCAGCAGCATCAACTGTTTTCTCATTTCGAGCACATCGCTATCAGGGGTTGCAGCAGGATTCGCTATACCGTTCTTCTCCATAGCCAACTATTATTTTTCACAGGATTGAGACATTTTCTTCAGCGTCTCTCTGATTCTGACAAGCCTGACGCTGACATTTTTCGCCGTGATTCCCACAACTTTCCCAATCTCATCATAGGGCATGCCCTCGAGCCAGAGCAGGATGATGGCTCTCTCAAAGACGCTCAGGCGCTGAATGCGGTCATAGAGCTCCTTGAGGCGAGCTTCGCGAAGACTGCTGTCGGCATCCTCGGCAATGATGTTGCGGCACGCCTCGTCCAGACTGTTCGTCTGCGGACGGCTCTTCCGTTTGCGGTCCATGGAGATGCAGGTGTTGATGCAGACGCGATACACCCACGTCTTCATGTCGCTGCGCCCCTCGAAGGAGTCGAAGCCCTGCCAAAGATTGATAAGCGATTCCTGCACGAGGTCGTCCACAGGCGTCCGCTCGTCAGCATACATCATGCAGACGGTCGTGATGGTGCTTTTCAAGCGTTCCACCATAGCCGTAAATTCCCGCTCTTTGTCAGCTTTGTTCATCATGATTGAATTAGGATCATTCTGTTCAGAATTATGGGAGATGTTTTTTCCCTTTTGACGTGCGGAAGCCGCCAAAAGCTACAGCTATTTCCCGAAAATTTATCCCTCTCTCTGCAATTCCCTCCTCTACGGCTGGCTGTCGCCCTCTACGAAATCCTCCAGGAAGAGGTGTTCGCCATCAAAGACAGCATACGTGAAGAGCTGAATCCAGTCTCCCAGCAGCACGACGCGGCTCGTCCGCGAAAGCATGAGGTCATAATCGATATGGCGATGTCCGAAGATGAAGAAGTTGATATCGGGATGGTCCTTCAGATAGTCTTTTGCAAACCTTATCAGCACCTCCTTGTCCTCACCCTGGAAGGGAGGCTCCGTGCCGTCCTCGCGCTTCATCCGGCTGCGTCGTGCCCACTCCAGTCCGAATCGCACACCGATGTCGGGGTGCAGCCATCTGAAGAGCCTCTGGCAGAAGCGGCTGTGGAAGATGGCGCGGAGCATCTTGAAGCTCTTCGAGTCGTCGGCCAGCCCATCGCCATGGGCGAGATAGAAGATGCTGCCGTAGATTTCGCACGTCGTAGAAGTCTCGCGGTGAATCGTCGCGCCGCATTCCTCTTCAAGATATCCCGTCATCCAAAGGTCGTGGTTCCCCGTGAAGTAGTGAATCTCTACACCCATATCCGTAAGCTCCGAGAT
The DNA here is from genome assembly GCA_945787885.1 of uncultured Bacteroidales bacterium. Classification (GTDB taxonomy): domain Bacteria; phylum Bacteroidota; class Bacteroidia; order Bacteroidales; family Bacteroidaceae; genus Alloprevotella. The sequence goes on from CALZJF010000010.1 coordinate 52,859, forward strand.
TTTTCCGAGGAATCGCGTGAAGCCACGCGGCACCACCTGGCGATATTCAAACCAGAAGTCGAACATATCGCCCAGGAAATACACCGCACCAGCCTTATGCTTAATGCTGTCGAGAAAGTTCACCAGACGCCGCTCCTGCATCCGTCGGCTCTGAATGGCCAGCGATCCAAGGTGGGCATCGCTGAGGAAATATACAGGTTTCATCATGGTAAGTGGGTGCTATGTATGCAGAGGTTCATTTTTATAAATATCCGAGTTCGAGCTTCGCCTCCTCGCTCATCATATCCTTATCCCATTCAGGCTCAAACACGAGGTTCACGCGAGCATCTGCCACTTCGGGAATGCCCTGTAGCTTCAGCCGCACATCCTCGACGATGAAATCCGCTGCCGGACAATTAGGAGCCGTAAGCGTCATGTCCACCTCCAGAATCCCGTCGTCGGCCAAGTCTATACGGTATATCAAGCCCAAGCTGTAGATATCCACGGGTATTTCAGGGTCATAGACCGTTTTGAGCACTTCCACGATGCGCTCTTCTATGCGTAGTTTTTCTTCTGGTGTCATAAGTCTTTCTTTAATATGTTCAGCAAATGATTTTACCCTCGTCGGCATAACTGTAATAATCACCGTCTGCCACGATGATATGGTCGATCAGCGGAATCTTCACCGTCCTCGCCGCGACGAAGAGTTCCTCCGTCAGATGGTCGTCGGAGCGCGATGGCGCAGCGTTGCCGCTCGGATGGTTATGGCATAGCACAATGGCCGTACATCCGCTGCAAAGCAGTGCCTCACGGAGCACTCGTCTCACATCTACCGCCGTCTGGCTGATGCCGCCCTCGCTGATGCACACACAGTCCAGCAGGCAGAGCCGCGCCCCCAGCAGCAGCACGTAAGCTCGCTCGTGCATCATGTCCATCAGCTTGAGGCGCATATATTCATAGATGTCTCTCGAAGTTTTCAACTCCGTCCGCCGCAGCGTTTCCTCTATACGGCGCTTCCCCAGCTCACAGGCCGCCAGGATGGTGATGGCCTTCACAGGGCCGATTCCCTCATAGCGCGACAGCTGCTCGATGCTCCGCTTCCCCAGACGGTTCAGGCTCCCCTCGCAGTCATCAACAATGCGCTGCATGAGGCCGACGGCCGTCTCGTGGGCGTTGCCGCTGCCGATGAGTATGGCGAGCAGCTCTGCCGATGTCAGTGCTGCTGCCCCCAGGCGCATGAAGCGTTCGCGGGGACGATCCTCCTCCCTCCATTCGCAAATCCTCGCCTTGCGCTTTTCCTCTTCGATATTTGACATAGGGCCTGTTGTATTATATATATTATATATTGTATTATATATATTATATATTGTATGGGGTGTTACTTATAAAAGTTCTGTCTGAACGCCTCAAACTCTCCCCGTCGCAACAGGCGGCGCTCGCAGAAGCAGCGCAGGAATCCCGTGCCGTAGCCTATGAGCTGAATGTAGGCCGCAGCGATGCTCAGCAGCCCCACCTTCGCGCTCCTGTTCTTCCACGCCGAGTCCGCCCCCACCATCACCGCGTAGAGCACGAGGGGTAGGAGGAAAATCCAGTGGCATAAGGCCAGCGCCAACCCGATGCAGGCAGCCACGCCGAGCGTGAACACCGCGGGCAGGCAGTGTACGAGCTTCGTCGTCCCTGGATGCCGCAGCCCAAGGTTGATGCGGGCAATGCCCGAATTATGCACCTGCTTGAAAAACTGCCGAAACGTGGCGCGGCGTTTATGATACACCCACGCTCCCGGGAAGAGGCGACACCGCGCCCCTGATTCTACCAGGCGATACGAGAAGTCGATGTCCTCGCCGAAGCGCATCTTCGAGAATCCCCCCAGCCGCCTGTACGTCTCGCGGCAGATGCCCATATTGTAGGAGCGGGGATAGAAGCGGTCCATCTGCGGTCCGTGCTTCCCCTTGCGGTCTCCTCCGCGTATGCCTCCCGTAGTGAAGAAGGACGTCATGCCATAATTGATGGCCTTCTGTATGGGGCTGAAGCTCTCGTGGGCGCGGTCGGGGCCTCCGAATGCCTCACACACTGCCCCCGCCTCCACGCCATCAGGGAAGAGCGCCGCCCTCACCGCGCAGAGATAGCCCTCGGGCAGCACCACATCGCTGTCGAGGATGATGACGAAGCTGCCCTGAGCGCGCTCCACGCCGTAGTTCCGACTATCGCCTGGACCACTGTTGGGCTTTTGGAAATATTGCAGCCGCAGCCGTCCAGCATATTTCTTCACCACGTCTTCGCAGGGCGTCTGGCTACCGTCTTCCACGACGATAACCTCCACATCCTCCTGCCCCTGCCGCACGACGGACTCCAGCAGTTCGTCGATCTCGTCAGGGCGATTATAGACGGGGATTACTAAAGAGAACAGAGGTATCATGCTCATGTTTTTTTCATTTTGAATATTCTCGGTCAGCCGTCCGCGCAGGGCCGCCGCCCTCGTTGCCCTCGTCGTCTGCGCTCCAAGCCTCTCCGGCCTCCGGTCGCAGCGCGACAGCCTGCTCGCCGACGGCCGCCGCCAGAAACGCCGCGAGCGTCGTATGTTCATACCGCTCGAAGGCCAGCGCCGCCGTCTTCAGCGTCCGGAATCCCACACGATCGTGCTGCCGGAGGTCAGTGATGACGCCCGCCGCTATCAGGCTCCGGAGCTCCTTCACGCGGTAGCGCGAGATATAGTCATGCACATCGTTGTAGCCCTGACTACGCACGGTCTGCAGCAGCAGATGGCGGTTGAAGCCCGAGAGGCGGCAGAGGCGGTCGCGGTTGAAGTCGGGCGAAACGTAGGGCTTCTCGTGCTGCATCACGTATTCCACCCTCTCAAAGCGGAAGAGGTTCGCTTCATTGAAGTCCTCCTCCTCCAGCACAGAAATCTCCTCATTCGTCGGCGGCACGTCCACCTTCCGAATCTCCGGATAAGGCTGCGCCTGCATCAGCGGCTTGATGATGCAGCCGCAGAGCATCACGCTGACGGAGGCAAACAGAATCTCATAGACGATGAGCAGGGGCAGGGAGAAGCGGATGGTGCAGACAACGAACATCAGCTGCACGATGCCAAGCAGCATGGCATACGTCACGATGTTCTTCGGCAGGCTCTTTCGGCGCAACCGCAGATGCGGCACGAAGATGATGTTCACGATATAGCCGAAGCTCAGCAGCAGGGCGCAGATGCGCAGGATGATATCAGAAGAGAGAAACACCTCTGGCAAGTCCGACAGCTCGCCGACTCTCACCACCTCGCTTCCCGCCAGCAACCCCAAGACATAGAGGCTGACGACGACGATGGCTGGCGAGGCATACCTCACCATTCGCCCCACCTGCAGATAACCTGGCATCACCATGCCCAGAGGGTTGATGCTGAGCAGAAAACTCGTGACGAGCAGGAAGATAAGCATATAAGGATTCAGTATGCCCAAGTCGGCAGGGACACTGTAAATGACGGAGAGGGCAAGGCTCGCACCGAATATCAGCGCTATCAGCATCAATATCCACGCCTGAGCCTTGAAGGCCACACTGCGCCGGGCATAGATGAAGAGGACGATGGAGAAGGAAAGATGGCTCACGGCCACCAGTTCCGTTGCCAATATCAGAAGTGTTCTCATAGCTCTCTATATAATATATATATGTGTATAGGTAGGTTCTATAAATTAGTTTTCAATGTAAGGCAGTGTTCGTGTTTTACTTGGATGCCTTCACGCCTCTCGCACCGTATCTTTTTGGTTTTCATTCGGTCACGTAGCCCGCTACGCTCCCTCATGAAAACCAAAAATCTATGGCACGATAGCCGCGAACACATCACAAGCTAATTGATAGAACCTACCTATAAGGATTGTGCAACGCCTGCTTATAAGAGGCAAAGCCTCCGGAAAAGTAGGGAAAATACGCCCTCCGAAGAGGCCCGCCCCGAAGGGCGATAATCCATAGAGACACGGCAAATGCCACCATAAATCACGGCAAAAATACAAAAAAAAAGGAGAGGATAGGAGAATTTCTCTAAAAAAGCACTACTTTTGTCCCGATTTTAGCAGCTAATACTGAGCAGCAGGCGCAAAAAACTTTCATAGCAGCCGCCTTAACTAAACATCCTCAGCTACCTTTTTTATGCCACAACCATTCCTCATAGATATTGACAGCATCCTCAAGGCAAAGATGGGCAGCCGGGCGAAATATGTCCCCCGCTTCCTCGTCGCCTATCTCAAACGCATCGTGCACCAAGATTGGCTCAACAGCTTCATCCTCATGGAAGGCGAGAAGCAGGGCGTAGAGTGGATAGACGATTGCCTCCGCTTCCTCGATATCACCATCCGTGTCGAAGGCCTGGAGAATCTTCCCCCCGACGCCGACGGCCAGCGCTACACCTTCGTCAGCAATCATCCCCTCGGCGGGCCCGACGGCCTTGCCCTCGGCAGCGTCCTCGGCGGGCACTACGGCGGGCGCATCAAATATCTCGTCAACGATCTCCTGATGAATCTCTCCGGCCTCGCCCCCCTCTTCGTCGGCATCAACAAGACGGGGCGCCAGAGCCGCGATTTCCCACGCATGGTAGAAGCCGTCTTCCATAGTGCTGACCATGTCATCATGTTCCCCGCAGGCATCTGCTCCCGGAAAGTCAAAGGCCGCATCCAAGACCTCGACTGGAAGAAGACTTTCGTCATCAAGAGCATCGAGACGCAGCGCGACATCGTCCCCATACACTTCGACGGCCGAAACTCCGACTTCTTCTATCGCCTCGCAAACATCACGAAGATGCTCGGCCTGAAGGCAAACATCGCCATGCTCTATCTCGTCGATGAGCTCTATAAGAATCAGCACAAGACGTTCACCATACGCATCGGAAAACCCATATCCTATCAGATGTTCACCAAGGAGAAGACCCCCACACAGTGGGCAGCCCTCATCCGCGACATCGTCTATAAACTCTGAAAACCGAACACCCCCGTATTTTCTCCCTCTCCATGCAAGACATCATCTCCCCCATCCCCCGCGCCTTGCTCAAGGCCGAACTGACGCCCGAGCGCCGTCTGCGCCACACCAACAAGGCAGGCAATGAGATATACATCGTCACGTGGCAGCAAGCCCCCAACGTCGTTCGCGAAATCGGACGCCTCCGCGAAATCGCCTTCCGCTCAGCAGGAGGAGGCTCTGGCCTCGACTGCGACCTCGACGAGTTCGACACATGCCCCCGCCCCTACTATCAGCTCATCGTCTGGAATCCCGATGCCGAGGAAATCCTCGGAGGCTATCGCTTCCTCCCCTTCTCCGACATTACATTCGAGGCCAACGGGCAACCCCACCTCGCCACGGGCCACATGTTCCACTTCTCCCCGAACTTCATCCGCAATTTCCTGCCGCAGACCGTAGAGCTCGGCCGCAGCTTCGTCACGCTGGAATATCAGTCGAGCAAGAATCTCGCCAAGAGCCTCTATGCCCTTGACAATCTCTGGGACGGCCTCGGAGCCCTCACCATGCTCATCCCCGACATCAAATATTTCTTCGGGAAGATGACCATGTATCCCAGCTTCAACCGCACCGCACGCGACATGATTCTCTTCTTCCTCCGCAAGCATTTCGGCGACCGCGATGGCCTGGTGAAAGCCGTCGCACCCGTCAGCCTCACCACGCCCGAAGACGAACTGAGGAGCATCTTCGTCGAGGACGACTTCGTGGCCGACTTCCGCATCCTCAACACCACCGTGCGCCGCCTGGGCTACAACATACCTCCCCTCGTGAATGCCTATATGGGCCTATCGCCGACGATGCGCGTCTTCGGCACGGCCATCAATGAAGAGTTTGGCCATGTGGAAGAGACGGCCATCCTCATCGCCATCGATGAGATTCTGGAGAATAAGCGCGTGCGCCACATCGAGAGCTATGCCCGCGAGAATCCCGATTCGCTCTCCATCTTCCGCGAGGTCTTCACGCGCCGCACCGTTGCCCCCGACGACGCGAAGTAATCGCCCCCTTCCTTCCTCCTGCAACCACACAGCTCCCGGACAGCCCCATCGCCTCGGCCGTCCGGGAGCTTTCTTTTTTTCCTTATTTTTACGCAAGCTACACATTATCCTCCTCCCTTCTGCTAAAAACCGCTTTGGAGGAACATCAAACGAACGTGTCGTCATGGTCAAAAAAGACGTGCTTTGCGTCCCGCCTACAGAGCATCCTGCTCAAAGGTGACCGCATTCCACCTCAAAAGTAATCACTATGCCCCCAAAAATTCATCACTTTAACCCCTCAAAGTCATCACAATGAAAGGAAAATTTCCCTCGGAAATTTGAGAAATGCAGTTGAAACAATACGGGATAAATGAAAAACCGGCATTTTCGCCATCAAAACCAGAAGGAACGGGGCCTCTCAGTCTGACCATGCTCCCCGAATTTTTCACCGCTGCCCCCACCGTACAAAACAGGGCTCTGCCGACATTGCTCCCCCTCATGCCTCACGGCTATGGGGGCGGGCAAAATCGGCAGAGCCTTACTTATTCATTTCTCTGAAATCTTCTCAGGGACGGGGGGCTGCCCCCTGATAATGGCGCGCCACCTATGTACTGGGCGCGGCGTCCCCACTACGAGCGGCGACGAAATTCAGCGCAGACGATGGCGGCGGCGATGGCCACGTTCAGGCTCTCGCTCGTGGGGCGGGAGGGAGGAAAGGAGGGGATGTGGAGACGACGGCCGACGTGCTCTGCCACAGCAGGCGAAATGCCGCTGCCCTCATTGCCCATGATGATGACGCCGTGAGACGTGAGAGGCTCATCCCAAAGGCTGGGGGAGGAGAGAAACGTGCCATAGACGGGCACATCTGGAGGAAGCTGGGCGAGGAATGCGGGGAGATTCACATAATGAACGCGCACGCGCGCGAGCGCCCCCATCGTGGCCTGCACTGTCTTGGGGGCGAAGGCGTCGGCCGTGTCGAGACTGCAGAAGATGTCTTCAATGCCGAACCAGTCCGCCACGCGGAGTATCGTGCCGACATTGCCGGGGTCTTGCACACCGTCAAGGGCGAGGGTCAGGCTGCGACGGGGTATCTCGGCCAGGCCCTCGGCGGGGGGGGCGGGGCGACGGGCAAAGACGGCGAGCACGGAGCGCGGCGTCTTCAGCAGCGAGGCTTGCTGAAGGCCTTCGAGGCTTACCTCTGCCACTTCGTCGGCTTCGGCATGAGGATGGGCAGAGAGCCATTCAGCCGTACAGACGAGGAGACGGCAGGGGAAACGGCCCATGAGCTCCGAAACCACCTTCGGACCTTCGGCAAGGAAGAGACCGAGCGCATCGCGATACTTCTTTTGAGAGAGCTGGCGAATGAGTTTCTGCTTGTTCTTACTCAGTATTCTTGTTTGCATGATACACGTTTTCTCAGATTTTGCGGCAAAGTTACGATGAATTCAAGGATTATTAGTAACTTTGCAAGGTTAAAACATGAAAAATTCCTCCCTTTTTCTGGTCATCGTGGCCGTCCTGCTTGCAGCGACGGCATGCTCCCCGACGCGCTTCGTCGGGGAGGGAGAGTATATGCTGACGAGGGTGAAGATGAAATCGGAGGATGCGGCAGTGAGGGCTTCTGACTATCGCGAGCACATCCGGCAGGAGGCGAACATGAAATGGCTGAACTTTGCACGAGTGCCACTGGGGCTTTACTGCATGTCGGGCACGGACTCGGCGCGGCGCTTTAACCGCTTCATGCACCGCATTGGGGAGGCTCCCGTAGTCTTCGATGCCACGCTGATGGAATATTCGCGGCAGTCTGTAGAGAACGCCCTGCGCGCGAAGGGGTATCTGAAGGCGAGGGTGGAGGCCGACACGCTCCACTCGCAGAAACGCAAGCAACGGACGACGCTGGAATATCGCCTCAGACCGGGAAGGAGATATTATGTCAGAAGCATAGACTGGGAGTTCGACAGCGACACCATCCGCGCTGCCTGCGCACGCCTCTGCACGGGGACGACGCTCTACACGGGGATGCCGCTCGACGCAACGCTCTTCGACGAGGAGCGCGCACGCATCGTGGCTGCGCTGCGGCAAAACGGCTTCTACCACTTCAATCCGAGCTTCATCACGTTTGCCGCCGACACGGCTGCTGCCGACCTCGGATGCCAGCTGAAAGTGGTCATCAGGCGTCCGCCGCAGGCAAACACAGCGATGGCTTATCAGGCATATCGCATCGCCAACACCGTCATCCATGAAGAGGCGGCGAACGGGGGGCGGCGCGATACCGTGGAGACGGCCCACTTCTCGTGGATTAAGGAGCGGAGGGGCGGCATGAAGCGGAAGGTGTATCACCGGGAGGTGCTGATAGACCGCGACAGCCTCTTCAACGAGCAGAAGACGCTCTTCACCTATCAGGGACTGAACACGCTGCCCATCGTCAGCTATTCGACCGTGCGCTACAGCACGCCTGAGCCCGATGAGCCTTGGCTGCAGGCAGATGTCTTCGTGAATCTCAACCGCCTGAACGGGGTGAGCCTTGACCTCGAAGGCACGAACACGGCAGGCGACCTGGGAGGGGCGGCAAGCTTCACCTATACGAACCGCAATCTACTCGGGGCGGCGGAGAGCTTCAGCATCAAGCTCCGCGGGGCCTATGAGGCTATCAGGGGCTTGGAGGGATATCAGAACCAGAACTATCTGGAATACAGCGCGGAGGCAACGCTGCGGCTGCCCACGCTGCCTGTGTTCAAAGCATCGAAATACAGCCGCCACATGCGGGGAAACAGCGAATTTTCACTGCTCTACAATTCGCAGGACCGCCCGGAATTTCACCGGCGACTGCTGACGGGAACGTGGGCGCTGACGTGGTATCAGCGGAAACGGCTGAACCTGCAGCACAGAATCGACCTCCTCTCGCTGAACTATGTCTTCATGCCTTGGATTTCGGAGACGTTCACAAAGGAATATCTCGAAGGCGACGACCCGAGGTATGCCGTCCTGAGATATACCTACGAGAACCTCTTCATCATGAAGTTTGGATACGGCTTCACGTACAACTCGCTGAAGAAGAAGTCGGCCATCACGCTCAACCGCACGAATGGCTATCAAATCAAGGCGAACATTGAGACGGCGGGCAATCTGCTCTATGCCATCGCGAAAGCTGCAAGGCAGCCTGCCAATGCCGACGGCAGCCGCTCGCTCATCGGCATACCCTTCTCGCAATATCTGAAGTTCGACTTCGACTTCTCGAAGAGCCTGATGCTGGGCACTGCGCAGTCGCTGGCGTTTCATGCTGCCTTCGGCATTGCATATCCCTATGGCAACAGCAGCATCGTGCCATACGAAAAACGATATTTCGCTGGCGGGGCCAACTCGGTGCGCGGATGGAGCGTGCGCGGGCTCGGACCGGGCTCTTACAAGGGACGCGACGGAAACATCGACTTCATCAACCAGACGGGAAACATCAAGCTCGACCTCTCCATAGAATTTCGTTCGCCTCTCATCTGGAAACTGGAGGGGGCGGCATTCGTGGACGCAGGAAATATCTGGAATATCAAAGACTATGCTGACCAACCAGGGGGCATGTTTCGCTGGAAGGAGTTCTACAGGCAAATTGCCGTCAGCTACGGCGTGGGGCTGCGCCTGAACTTCAACTTCTTCATCCTCCGCCTCGACGGGGGCATGAAGGCCATCGACCCCACTGCGGCTTCCGGACCGCAGCACTATGTCATCGCTCACCCGAATTTCAAGCGCGACTTTGCCCTGCACTTTGCCGTCGGGCTACCCTTCTGACCGCAACGTTCCCCTCCACACACGGGACTGCCCGCTGGGAACGCGCGCATCTACCTTATTACAACACAGGACAAATCCCCCCATCCTTACTTCTCTTTCATGAAATTCCTTCCTATCGGCAGCGGTTCCTGCGGCAACTGCTATTACTTAGAATCTTCAGGCACAGCCATTCTCATTGACTTGGGATTGGGAATACGCATCTTCAAGCGCCATATTCAAGACTATGGGCTGGCACTGCCACGCATCAAGGCGGTGCTCGTCACGCACGACCATACGGACCATATCAAAGGCTTGGGGCCTCTGGCCATCGCTCAGCACATTCCGGTCTATGCTTCGGAATATGTACACATCGGCATCGACCGCAACCGCATGATGACGAAGAAGATTCCGCAGGAGCAGCGGCACACCACCACGCTCGATGTGTCCTTCGACGTGGGGCCCTTCCGCATCACGCCCTTTGCCGTCATGCACGACTCCAACGACTGCAATGGCTACTTCATAGAAATCGTGCAGCCTGAACCTGCGGAAGACCTTTTCGACGCAGCAAAGGCGGAGGAGAACCTCGACGGCGAACCGCTCACCTTCTGCATCATCACGGACTGCGGCACATTCACCGAAAATCTTATACCCTATGTCAAACGGGCGAGATACCTCGTCATCGAGGCTAACTACGACATGGAGATGCTCCGCAAGGGGCATTATCCCGAACGCCTGAAACGACGCATCATGGGCGAGAGGGGCCACATGGACAACCGCGTCTGCGCCAAAATGCTGGCAGAACATCTTACTGCCTGCACAAAGCGCATTTTCCTCTGCCATCTCAGCGAGGAGAACAATCACCCCGTCATCGCGGAAAACGAGGTAAAAGCGGCATTGCAACAGACGGCGCTGCCGCAGCTGCCCGCCGTGAACGCCCTGAGGAGAAGGGTGCCTTCCGGAATTTTCATCCTGAAATAATACAGAGAAAATGGGGGCAGACGGGAGATTAAGGGCTTTGGAGGCGTTATGGAACAAGCTGTCAGGGATATTCACGCAAAGAAACGTTAAAATCCATACTTTTCTGCCGCTGACGTTCGACATTCTACCACAAACGACGGTATCTTTGCAAAAAAATCAGCGGACAGCATCGCTTTCATCCCAAGAATGAAGAGCAAAACTCCCTTCCCCTACCATTATCAACCTCCCTCAAACTCATTGCTCTATGAAACGCTTTTTACTCTCACTGGCAGTGGCAGTCTTCAGTGCTGTTTCTGCGCTGGGAATGAGCTTAAGAGACGCACAGACGCAGGCGTATTTCCTGTCGGATAAGATGGCATACGAGCTCAACCTCACTCCTTGGCAGTATGATCAGGTGTATCAGGTGAATCTGGAATACTTCCTGAATATCAATTCGCCCTACGATGCCAACGGATATTTCTGGAACTACCGCAACACTGACCTTAGCTATATTCTCTACGACTGGCAGTGGAATGTGTATCGCGCCACGGAGTATTTCCTCCGTCCGCTACGCTGGGTGCGTGGAGCTTGGTACTCAGCCCTCTGGGACTACTATCACCGCGACTACTACTTCTACCATCGTCCGACAATCTATGCTCACTGCCACGGCGGACTATGGCACGGCCGGCATCCTCACTCGGCTTCGCCATTCATCGGGCATCGGCCGCCTCACCACAGCGGAGGCATGAACCACCACTATGGCAAGCCGGGGAAGCCCGGCGGCAATGGCTATCGCCCTGGACATGGCGACAAGCCGCAGCACGACAAGCCGCAGCAGCCTGACAACAATGGGCGCCACCCGGGTTACCGCGAGAGCCGCCCCGCATCGAACGGTGGAGCACAGCCGGGATATAACGGCAGCGGAACGACCACCCGACCCAGCAGCGGAACATCTGCTCGACCCAGCAGCGGAACGACCACTCGGCCCAGCAGCGGAACATCTGCGCGGCCCGAAGGCAGCAACGGTGGGGCTACACGCTCCTCGCGAAGCAGCAGCAACGGCTATCGCCCCTCCTCGCGAAGCAGCAGCTCTGCCAGCAGCGTCCGGCCTGAGAGCAACAGTCGCAGCAGAAGTTCTGCCGTCACCTCTCGCCCCAGCTCTTCGAGCAGAGCGGGTAGCGACCGAAACAGCACAAGAAGCGGCAGATAAGGCACACAACGCCCTTCTCTCTCGCCGCCCCTCATTATATATATATTATAAAAATACAGACACTATGAAGAAGTATGTTTGCGATGTCTGCGGCTGGGAATATGACCCCGCAGTAGGTGTACCCGAGGCTGGAATCGAGCCCGGCACCGCCTTTGAAGACCTTCCCGAAGATTTCGAATGCCCTCTCTGCGGAGTAGGAAAAGACGAATTCTCCGAAGCATGAGGATAACATTTTCAAGCACTTCTGACGAAATTTTGCACATTTCTGCCAGAAGTGCTTGTTTTTTTGCCGCTTATCCTGTACTTTTGCGGCGTCATATTGAATTCTGTGCCGCACTGAGGCACCTATGTGTGTAAAAAAAGGTGCCATCCCATGAATGGTAATGGCCTTATCTTCATTGCTCAAGAAAACAGTGGGTGGCACGGCATTTAACTGTTCAATTCTCTTATTCATAATTTTGTAGTGCATCCTCGGTCTGTGAAGATAGAGGATGTTTTTTTGCAATTTCAGAGGCAAAGCCTGCACAGAGACCCTTATTTCTGATTTATTCTGACGAACATCAAAGATTTCTTTGTACCTTTGCCCCACGGAAAACGAAGAAAACGAGCATATAATACATCTTAAAAATACACAGCAATCCTCATGGAAACACGAAAACAAGAGGGGAAGACATTCGCCTCTCAATTTGACGTCGTACGCTTTATCAAAATTACGGCGGTGCTTATCTTGTCATTGTTACTGTGGAATCTGCCTTCTGCCTGCTTCGGCATTCCGAACATCACGGTCATCGAGCAGCGCATGATTTCCATCTTTGCCTTTGCTGCCCTGATGTGGATAACGGAAGGCGTGCCGGCATGGGTGACTTCGGTGCTCATCATCGTGGTGATGCTCTTCACCGTGAGCGACTCCTCCATATCCATGCTCATCGACCTGAACAATTATGCAGGGGCGGCTACGGAGGTCAATGCCAAGGGAGTAGAACAGCTGCAAGGACTCATCCCCTACAAAGACATCATCGCCGCCTTTGCCGACCCCACCGTCATGCTCTTCATGGGCGGCTTCATCCTCGCCCTCGTAGCGTCGAAAAGCGGCGTAGATGTCAGTCTGGCCCGCATCATGCTCAAGCCTTTCGGCACTCGCGCCAAGGTGGTGCTCTTCGGCTTTATGCTCGTCACCGCCATTTTCTCCATGTTCGTCAGCAATACTGCCACGGCGGCCATGATGCTCACCTTCCTCGCCCCCGTATTCCGCACGTTGCCGGAGAACGAGCGCGGACGCATCGCGCTGGCTCTCGCCATTCCAATCGGATGCAACATTGGCGGTATAGCTACGCCCATTGGCACTCCGCCTAACGGTATCGCCATCGGAGCCCTGAAGGATGCAGGCATCGACATCGGCTTCCTCGACTGGATGATCATGATGGTGCCCCTCATGCTCCTCATCCTCGTCATCAGCTGGGCCCTCCTCCTCAATCTCTATCGCTTCAGCAGCAAGCGACTGGAATTTAAGATCGAAGGCGGCGCAAAGAACAACTGGCAGACAAAGGCCATCTACGTAGTCATGGCCATGACCATCTTCCTCTGGATGGGCGAAAAGATTTTCGGCATCAACTCCTACGTCGTGGCCCTCTTCCCCGTGGGTGCCTTCACGGCGTTGGGCATCGTCACCTCTGAGGACATTAAGCACATAGACTGGAGCGTGCTCTGGATGGTGGCAGGCGGTTTCGCCCTCGGAACTGGCATGCGCCAGTCAGGGTTAGCCCGCGCCATGGTAGAGAGCATTCCCTTTGCCGATTTCCCCGTGTTCCTCGTGCTGATAGGTGCAGGCCTCATCTGCTGGGTGCTCAGCACATTCATCAGCAATTCCGCCAGTGCCGCCCTCATGGTGCCCATTCTCATCACCGTGGGTGAGGGCATGAAGGATCAGCTGGCTCCCATCGGTGGTGTGACGACGCTCGTCGTGGGTCTGGCCCTCAGTGCCAGCTTCGCCATGGCTCTCCCCATCTCCACGCCTCCCAATGCCATCGCTTATTCTACGGGCTTGGTGAAGACCTCGCAGATGTCGAAGGTGGGCCTCATCGTCGGCATCATCTCCCTCGTCCTTGCCTATTCGCTCCTCATCGTATATGGTATGTGCGGCATCTTCTAAGCCCCACATCGTAAACACATAAAAAAGACACCGATGCTACTGCTCGTATGGCAGTGGCATCGGTGTCTTTTTTGTAAAGGTAGGTTCTATAAATTAGTTTTCAATGTAAGGCAGTGTTTCTGTCTTGCTT
>CALZJF010000011.1 GCA_945787885.1 uncultured Bacteroidales bacterium
TGAAGACATCCAAGTAAAACAGAAACACTGCCTTGCATTGAAAACTAATTGATAGCACCTACCTATATACAATAAGAGAGATTGAAAAGACTTTTTCCCGATTATAACTGGCAGCTACGGATTTCCGCCTAACCCCATCCGAACGTATGAAACGCGCATATAGAAGAATCCTCAAGACCGCGGGCATCATCTGCCTGACACCTCCCGTCCTTCTGAGCCTGCTCTGCCTGCTGCTCTATCTGCCGCCCGTGCAGCGGTGGGCCATCAATCGTGCCGGTGAGGAGCTTTCAGCAACATTAGGGCTGAAAGTCAGTGTGGAAGAAGTGGCGGTGACCCCATTCTTTGACTTGCAAATAGCCGGTCTGACTGCAATCGACGTGGCAGGCGATACGATATTGCGAGCAGAAAGACTGACATTCGATGTTCCCCTACGCCCCATTTTGCAGCAGCAGAAGGTCGTCGTGAGCGACTTCCTGCTTGAAGGCACGCGCATGAACACTAAAACCCTGATACCCGACTGCCAGATTCGCGGTCGGGTAAAGTCGTTGTCGGCCTGGGTCGATGGAGTGGCGTGGGCCGAGCAGCTGGTAAATATCCGCCGTGCCGCCCTCGATGGAGCCGATTTGCGCATTACGCTGGCCGACACGGCTGAGAAAGATACGACGTCGACATCAGTGGCATGGAAGATCCTTGCCGATGAGGCACGCATCACGCATTCCAGAGTGCAACTCTCGCTGCCCCCCGATTCTGCGAATCAGCTGCTTTATGGCGATTTCGCCATAGGCGATGCCCGGGCACGTCAGGGACTTTTCGATATTGGAGCGTCCTACTATGCCGTGCAGCATTTCAGCATAGCCAAGGGGCGTGCCGTTTTGGGAAATTTCTCTGCGCTCCAGACCGACACGTTGGCGAACATCGCCCGTCTCGACCTCGCTGCCGACTCCATCTCCTGCGATTCCCTGTTGCAAGCGAAAGCCCTTCTGCGCACTTTGGCTGTCAGCGAAGAACACTACGGCATACGCATTGATGATGCCCACGGACGTATCCTGACCGACACCTGCGGACTCCGCCTGCCCGACTTCGTCATTCTCACTCCCCACTCGCGTCTTGGCGCGCAAGCCTCCGTCGATTGGAGTTCACTGGAGGCAGACGGCATGGGCCATCTCCAGCTTCGCCTGCAAGCCGTCTGTGGGCGGGCTGATATGGCAGCCATCAGTCAGCAACTCGTACGTCAAGGTGTACTGGAACGCAGCCTGCTCCGCCATCCCGCCGTGGCGCAGTTGCTCCGTTCTGACGTTCTTGCCGATGTTTCGCTGCGTGGCAACCGCCGTTGCCTCACGGTCGATACCTTCGAGCTGCGCCTGCCGCGCCTCCTTTCTCTTCGTGCAACGGCTACCGCGCGCGATGATGCTGACCGCATCGAAGCCCACATCCTTGCCGGCGCATGGGGAGGCACCCTCGCCGCACGGGCAAAGGCCATTCTTTCGCAGGAGAAATATGAAGCGGCGGGCTATGCCAACCGCCTCCCACTGGCACGCCTCGTCCCCACGCTGCCCATCGGGCCTCTCACGGGCAAGGTGAAAGTGGCGGGGAGTGGCTTCGACCCCCTCTCTCCGCGTACGGTGATGCAGGCCGATGTCGCGTTGGAGGCTTTGAATGTGGCCGACTATCGCTTGCATCATCTCGCTGCCAACGCCACCATTCAGCACGGACGGGCAGCGGGCAGCATGGATGTTGCCAGCAGTGTGGGCAATGTCTGCGGAACGTTCGATGCCAATCTGAGCGGAGGCTATGCTGCCACTGCCAGTGTCGAGGCAGACAGCCTGGATTTGCAGCGTCTAGCAGGGACCGAAAAGCCCATCTTCCTCCACACGAAAGCCTGCCTTTCGGGCTCCGCCACACGCAGTTTCTCCCAGTTCGCAGCAGATGG
This sequence comes from uncultured Bacteroidales bacterium, assembly GCA_945787885.1. Lineage (GTDB taxonomy): Bacteria > Bacteroidota > Bacteroidia > Bacteroidales > Bacteroidaceae > Alloprevotella. The sequence goes on from CALZJF010000011.1 coordinate 1,931, forward strand.
AAGCCTGACGCAGACTTATATCGAGACCAACGAGCGTTCGACGATGTTTCGCGATGTCAGCTTCCAAGCTGCTTCTGCTGCTGATTCCACCTGGGCTGCCATTCATACGGGCGACCTCGCCCTGCAGTTCTCCTCTGCTGCCAACTGGCAGGTGCTGAACCGCCATACGCAGACTTTCCTGGCAGAAGCCACGCGGCAACTCTCGGCAAAGCGATTGGAGAACGACACCTTGCGGCATCTCCTCCCGGAACTCGTGCTGGATTTGCAGGCAGGGCGCGATAATCCTGTAATCAAGTACCTTGCCTTCAAAGGCACTGACCTTGCGGGCATCGACCTCCATCTGCGCACGAATGCCACCGAGGGGCTGCATGGGTATGCCCGTCTCGGCACGATTGCTACGTCATCACTTCAGCTCGACACCGTCTATTCCGTCATCTCCCACGATAGCGTGGGCATCAATTTCCACACCACCTTCCATAATTACAAACGCTCGAACCCCCACCGTTTTACGGCGGTGATGGATGCCAGCATACAGGAGGAGCAGGCTGCTGCCGCACTGACTTTTACCGATGAGCGGGGCAGAAAGGGCATCGACCTCGCCTTGGAGGCGGAAATGATGAAGGGCGACGACGAGTCGGAGCAGGGATTCCGCTTCAGCATTCATCCCGAAACCCCCATCATTGCCTATCGCCATTTCAAAATCAACAGCGACAATGCCATCAGCATCAACCGTCAGGGCATGATTCATGCCGACGTGCGCTTGGTGGACGACGCCGGCATGGGGCTCTCCATCTATGGCGAACCCACCGAAGACAATCAGAACGACATCACCCTCTCACTGTCGTCCATAGATTTGTCGGCACTCAGCGAAGTCTTGCCCTATTTGCCCCAGTTGGGCGGCATGGCAGAAGGCGATTTCCACGTCATTGAGCAGCACGGCGACTCCATCGGTCTGTCAGCCATGGGCAGCGTCTCTGTGCGCGACTTGAGCTACGAGGGGCATCACATTGGCAATGTCGGCACGGAAGTGGTCTATCTGCCCAAGTCGGGGGGAGAGCATTATGCCGATGCCTTCATATCTTTCGACGATCAGGATGTGGGCAGCATTTCCGCCGTCTATCACGATCAGGATGGCAGCTATCAGGGCGACGTCGCCCTCACGGATTTCCCCTTGGCTCCCATCAATGTCTTCCTGGAAGAGGCAGGCTTCGGGCTTCGCGGCTTGGCTTCGGGCAATCTGAGTCTGGCCGGCGACAGTCAGCGCCCGAGGTTGAGCGGTACGATTGACCTCAACGATGCCCATTTCTATAGCCCCGTCTATGGCGTGGACTTCCTGATGGACGAACGCCCGCTGACGTTTGCTGATTCTCGCCTGCATTTCAAGGACTATCTGTTGAAGTCCGGCAATACGGACCTGCGCGTGAATGGCGACATCGACTTTGCTGATTTGGAAGACATACGTCTTGACTTCCGACTTCGAGCCTCCGACTTCGAACTCATCAATGCGCGCCGCAACAACAACTCGCTCGTCTATGGAAAAGTGCTGGCGGACTTCGATGGCTCAGCGCAGGGAACGCTGTCAAACATGGTAGTCCGTGGCAATTTGGATGTGCTCTCCGGCACGGATGCCACTTATCTGCTCAGCAATTCCCCCTTGACGGTGGAGGATCGCTTGTCAGACCTCGTCACATTTGTCAGCTTTGAGGATTCCACGGCAAGCGTTGCGCCTGAAGAAGCCTCTGCCGACATGGCTATCGACATGTCGCTCGACATCAATATCTCGCAGGGTGCCAAATTCCACTGCTTCCTCTCGCGCAATGGCGAGAGCTACGTGGATATTCGTGGTGGCGGCGACCTCACCTTCCGCATGACTCCGCAGGGCGTGATGCGTCTGACGGGCAATTATACCATTGAGGAGGGCGAAATGAAATATGAGCTCCCCGTCATTCCCCTCAAGACCTTCCGCCTGGAGCAAGGCAGCTATGTGGAGTTCACTGGCGATATGCTGAATCCGCGCCTGTCTATCCGTGCAACGGAGGCTACGAAGGCGACGGTGACAGAGAACGATGTGCAGCGGAAGGTGAATTTCAACGTCGGCGTAGAGATTTCGCGGACGCTGATGGACATGGGGCTCGCCTTCACCATAGAAGCTCCCGAAGACCTCAGCGTGCAGAACGAACTGATGGCGATGAGTGCTGAAGACCGCAATAAGACGGCGGTGGCACTCCTTGCCACGGGTATGTACGTCACTGACAATCTTGCCGGAGGTTTCAAAGCCTCGAATGCGCTCAACGCCTTCTTGCAAAGCGAGATTCAGAACATTGCGGGAAAAGCCCTGCAGACCATCGACCTTTCGTTTGGCATGGAGAACGGCACTTCTGCTACGGGCGGCACGACGACGGACTATTCCTTCCAGTTCTCCAAACGTTTCCTTGACGACCGCATCAGCGTGAAGATCGGTGGTAGCGTGCAGACGGGAGCCGACGCACAAAATTCTGCCGCATCATTCATTGATAATATCAGCTTGGAGTATCGGCTCGACAATTCCGGCACGCGCTATGTGCGTATCTTCTACGACCGCGAGGCGCACGACCCGCTCGAAGGCTCGATGATGAATACGGGAGCCGGTATGGTGCTACGCCGAAAGACCGACCGGCTTAGCGAACTCTTCATCTTTAGGCGTAATAAAAAGAAAAATGAACAACCATGAGAACTCTTTTCCTCTTCATCATACTCGCCGTTGCTGTCTTCCTCGCAGGTTGCTCTACGACGGAAAAGATTGACGATGAAGAATTGCTCTACGTGGGTATAAAATCCACCAACTATCAGCGTCCTCCATCTGAATCGTGGGCGGCCGACACTGCGCGGCTGATGGATGCCCGGGCGCTTCAAGCGGAGCGGAAGCGTGAGGAGACTGCATTTCAGACGGTCAAGGCAGAGGTGGATGCAGCATTGGCCTATGCGCCCAATGGTTCCATCTTTGGCAGTTCTTCCCTTACCCAGCCTTTCAAGCTTCGCCTGCGCATCTACAATCGTTTCGCCGACAGCAAGAGCCGGTTCGGACGTTGGATGTTCCGGCATTTCAGCGAGGCTCCCGTGCTGGTTTCTACCGTCGCCCCCGACACGCGTGTGAAGGTGGCCGAGAACACTCTGCATAACTACGGCTTCTTCCGCGGCAGGGTGAGCTACTCAATCGTCAAGGGAAAACGCCCGAAGACGGCACGAATAGCCTACGATATCTCTACGGGCCCCCTCTTCGCGCTTGACAGTGTAGAATATCGCTCCTTCGGTTTCGAGCAAGACTCCCTTCTGCGCCAGCATGCTGCCCAGTCTTTGCTGCACGGCGGCGATGCTTTCTCCGTCATCAATCTGAGCGGCGAGCAGGAGCGCATGGGCAATCTCCTCCGCGAGAATGGCTATTACTATTGGAGCCCAGCCTACACCACTTTCCAGGCCGACACGCTCATGCGGCGCGGCAGTGTGCAGCTGCGCGTATTGCCTAAGGCGGGCGTAGAATCGGCAGCACAGCGCCCGTGGTACATCGGCGACACCTATATAAATATACGCGACGCGCGCGCGATGGCTGCTGACTCTGCCGCCAAGTTCAATACGCTGCGCTCCCGACGTGGCACCACTTATACATGGATGGGCAAAGACATTCCCCTCAAGCCTCGTCTCTGGCGATCTGCCATCATGCACCGAAAGGGGGAACGCTATTCGCTGACCGACCAGCAGGCTACGGTCTCGAAACTCTCCGCCTTGGGCATCTTCTCAGGTCTTGATGTGAACTACATTCCCCGTGATACGACAGCCTCCTGCGATACGCTCGATTTGTATATCAACACTGTCATGTCGAAGCCCTACGACTCCTCGTTCGAGGTGAACGCCACGCTCAAATCCAATCAGCAGATAGGTCCGGGCGTGAAATATGAGTTGGCGAAGCGCAATGCCTTCCGCGGCGGCGAGACGGTGTCGTGGAATATCTTCGGCAGCTATGAATGGCAGTTCGGCCGTCATCGCAATGGCGGCAATTCGATGCTCAACAGTTTTGAAGTGGGCTCTTCGCTCAACTTCGAGCTCCCTCGTTTTGCCTTCCCCTTCGTCTCGAAGCGCCGTTTGCGCTTTCCCGCCACCACGCATTTCACCATCGAGAGCAACCTGAAGAATCGTTCGGGCTTCTTCCGCATTCTCGATTTGGGCGGAAGCGTCGTCTATAACTGGCAGCCGCGTAGTCGTGCTCATGCCGCAGGCCGCGGTTCCATGCGCCACGAATGGACGCTCCTCGACCTCAGCTATTATAAATTGCTGAGCACGACGGCGGCGTTCGATTCCATCAGTGCGGCGAACCCAGCCCTCTATGCCACGATGCGCAATGTCTTCGTGCCTTCCATGAGCTATTCCTTCACCTACGCTTCCCCCACTGCCGACCCTCATCCTCTCTGGCTGCAAGGTACGGTGAAGGAGGCGGGCAATCTGACCGACGGGCTCCACTGTCTCTTCTTCCCACATCACGATTCTGCCACGCCGCGGCGAATCCTCAGCAGTCGGTTTGCCCAGTTCGTCAAGGCCACGGCAGAGGTTCACTATACGCGCACGCTGAGTCCGCGTTTCAAACTTGCATCGAGGGCGTTTGCAGGCGTCATTTTCAATTATGGCGGTAATGAGTCAGCCCCTTACGCCGAGCAGTTCTACATCGGCGGAGCCAATTCCGTCCGCGCCTTCACTGTCCGGACGGCAGGCCCCGGCTCATATCGCTCGCCCAACTCCAAGTATGCCTACATCGACCAGACGGGCGACTTCAAGCTGGAGGCGAATGTGGAACTGCGTGCTAAGATTTTCGGCGGTCTTCATGGCGCTGCCTTCCTCGATGCCGGCAACATCTGGCTGATGAAGCGCGATGCCCTGCGCCCGGGTGCCGAGCTTTCCGCGCGCAATCTTCGCCACATAGCCCTTGGCACGGGTGCCGGTGTGCGCTACGACCTTGATTTCCTCGTCCTGCGTTTCGATGTAGGCATAGGTCTTCATGCGCCTTACTCCACCTCTCGCTCGGGCTTCTACAATTTCGAGCGTTTCCGCGATGGCGTGGCGTATCATTTCGCCATTGGCTATCCCTTCTGAACAGCCTGCCTCGCCCCGTCTCTCGTGCTTTCCAGTCTTGATTTGCACGCTTGTGTATAAAGAAAGAGTCCCCCCTTCGCGTCGTTTCAGTCTCGAAGGGGGGGCTCTTTTTTTCCCGTGCGTGCTGCGAGTGCTACTGCCATGTAGGTGGTGAATAGGCAGGACGGTAAGTCGCAAAAATATCAGCTGGGGATTTGCCTGATACGATAGACGGACTGCCGATGGCATTCATACGCCAACTCGAATTTGCATGTGAGGCAAAGGCACGATGTCCTTTGCGAGCAGGAGTTTCTTGTGCGAAAAAGATAGTTTTCGCAGAGTAATTCGCGGACTGCGAGTCTGCATGGTTCCCGTCCGTCTTGTCGAATGTCTGCAGAGGCATCCGAAGCCAGGGTTGCGCACGTGGCTCTGTCTCTCTGCCTTTTGCCAGCTTCGTCAAGCTCCCATTAGTTTCGCAGGCAAGCTATGGGGACGACATAGACACCGTCAGGACGTTGATAGGCATATCTGCCTACTCCGGTTAATACCATTTTGAATGCGGGGCTTTTCATCTTAGTCGTGTCGATGATGTCTGCCAGTCTTATAAGCGTCTTCGCCCCTTCCTCTATCAGTTTTTCACCTCCCAGCTTTATCTCGATAAGGCCGTATGAGCCGTTTCGGAGATGCACGACGGCATCGCACTCAATCCCATTCTTATCCCTGTAATGGAAAACGCTGCCGTCTATTGACTCGGCATAGATTCTGAGGTCACGCACGCATAGTGTCTCGAACATGAGTCCCATCGTTTCTAAGTCGTTAGTCAGGTCATTCGGTCCCAATCCTAAGGCTGCCGTTCCGATGCTGGGATCGATGTAATAGCGGGTATCGCTCGTTCTGATGGCTGTCTTGCTGCGTATGTTGGGATTCCACGCGGGCATATCCTCGATGACGAATGTTCTTTTCAGGGCTTTGATGTATTCGTAAATGGTATTGTCTGATACTTCGCTGCTTTCATTGGATTTTATATCGGCAAGAATCGTTCCGACGCTGACTCCTGCTCCCTGATGCCGTGCGTATGATTTCATAAGCAGTCGAACTCGCAGGGGGTCTCTCGATATGCCGTCAACGCGCGATACATCAGAATCTGTGACGACATCGAAATAGTCAAATGCTTGTCCGAGAGCATCCTTGTCTGGCAAGTCGATGGCTCCCGGCCACCCTCCGCGGCATATCAGGAATGCCAGTTGGTCAATATCCATCAGGCTCTCTCCTTCAATTTCGTCAGGACTGCTGAATAGAGCTGCCAAGCTCACTTCGCCATTTGACTCTCCGGATTCAAACAGAGACATCGGTCGCATCAGGAGTTTTGCAAATCTGCCAACTCCTGAGTGTATGATGTCGGAGGTTTGCGGAGGCACGCTGCTGCCAGTCAGTATAAACTGCCCCATGCTTCCTGCGTGGTCAACGTCGAATCTTACGGCATCCCAGATGGTAGGTGCCGTCTGCCATTCGTCCAGCAATCTTGGGCGTTCCCCTTTGAGTAGGCGTTTGATGTTGATATTGGCTATTTTGATGACCTCAGGGTCTGCCATATATAACACACTCGCAGCTTGCTGCTCAGCAGTAGTGGTCTTTCCGCACCATTTTGCACCTTCAATCAGTACTGCTCCCTTTCGTTGCAAACGTGCTTGCAGCATCTCATCGACAATTCTTCGCTTGTATTTTTTCATAACAGTATGGTGTTGTTTTCTTCGCCATGCAAAGATATGAATATCAGCCGAATCGGCAAAATTTTTCAGGGGCATTTGGGAATTTGGCGCGTTTTCATTTGGGAATTTGGCGGATTTTCATTTGGGAATTTGGCGCGTTTTCGTTTGGGAATTTGGCGGATTCCTCCCGTATGCTTATATGGCATGGCTGGGATTGATGGGGCTTGGGCTGCTGCGTATGTGGCTGTATTCATGAGAGGAAGAGCGGTGGAGGCGGCGAACAGGCTTTTTGGCCTCTCTTTACTGCTGGTGAGCGCAGAATCTATGTCGGGCGGGCTCTCGGCACTGGCGGAATGTTTCCTGGAAATGGCGGAATGGCTGCCTAATACAGTCGTTCCCCAGAGCGTCGCAGGCGTTTTTGACGTTTCCGGCAGGTTTCTTCCCCCACTTTTGGCTGCAAAATGGTTGTGTTTACCGTTTTTTCGAGATTTTCGACGGCTGTTTTGCCCGCAAGGTGACCATTTAGAGGGGGCAAAGTGGCCACTTGGAGGGGGAGAAGTGACCACTTGGAGGGCAAAACTGACCACTTGCGAGGGGCAGCCTCTGCGTGGCGGGAGAGATTGCGCCTGCCATGCTGGGAAAATGGGGGGCGTTTTTAGCTCAAATGGCGTGATTTTTCAAACCTGACCCGTCAAAATCATGAAAACGACACTGTTTTTAGGCTCCGAAATGCACTTTTTGCCGCCGCCCACTTGCAGGTTTCAAAAAGCAGCAGTACTTTTGCACTCGGTTACTGAAACCAAGCTGCCGAAATGGCTCAGTTGGTAGAGCAACGCATTCGTAATGCGTGGGTCGCGGGTTCGAGTCCCGCTTTCGGCTCACTTTCAAAGGTCCGCAGCCTCATCGGCTTGCGGACCTTTTTTGATGGGTTTCGCTTGCGGCTCTCTAAGCCCCTGCGATTTTCCTTGAATAATTGCGGTGGAAGGAAAGTTTCCACCAGTTACTTAATCAATTTCTAATGGACGACTATCACGCGGAAACCCTGGTTTGCCACGTATAGGAAGAGCCCCCACATTTCCATTTCTCCCCAAAAAGGCTCAGCACTGTTCCCTTCTCTGCATTTTTCCGCAGGTGCGCTCTTCCTATTCCTTCAAGACACTCTGATATCCTGACTTCCACCACATGCTCCCCGTTTTGTTTCTTTAGGAGCCAGGAAGTCTTCCCCACGTCAGATGGTCTTGAACGTGTCTTGTCATTCTAAACATCGAGGAAGAACAGCATGCGTACATTCTGGAACTACAGCCACGGACTGCGCACTCTCGACGAGTGGCAGCCCAACTGCTGGGTGCAAGTGACCTGCCCCAGCCGCGAAGACGAGGATTTTCTGATTAACGACCTCAAAATCCCTGATTATTTCATTGACGACATTCGAGATAAAGATGAGCGCGCGCGCTATGACTATGACGAAGGATGGACGCTCATCATCCTCCGCATTCCCTACGTCAAGGAAGCCCAAAGCCGCACGCCTCACACCACCATCCCCTTAGGCATCATCCTGAACAAGGGGGTGTGCATCAGCGTGTGCAACTATGAGACGAACATGATGATTGACTTCATTAGCTATCAGCAGAAGCGTGGCATCGGCTTCACCGACTCTGTGGATTTCGTCTTCCGCATCTTCCTTTCCAGCGCCGTATGGTATTTGAAGCGCCTGAAGCAAATCAGCGCACTCATTGAACGGGCAAAACGCGAGCTCGACCATCCCATCGACAATGCCGACCTTATCAGCCTGTCGCGCCTGCAAGACTCTCTGACCTATTTCGTCACGTCCATCCGCGGCAACGAGACGCTCCTTTCAAAATTGAAGCTCAAACTGCCCATCGACGAACTGGACGCTGACCTCATTGAAGACGTGAATATTGAGATGAGTCAGGCGCGCGAGACCACGAACATCTATTCCAACATTCTCGACTCTACGATGGAGACCTACGCCAGCATCATCAACAACAACATGGCGCAGACGATGAAGACGATGACATCTGTGAGCATCATCCTCATGCTCCCCACCTTGATAGCCAGCTTCTTCGGCATGAATCTTCTGAATGGCATCGAGACCTCCGTCGTAGGCTTTGGCGGCGTGATAGTGGGCAGTTTGATTCTCACCCTGATATTCTACAGGTATTTCCGACGCATCAAGTGGATGTAAACAGAGGCGGCGCGTGCGGGAAAGCCACTGCAAGGCTGTGTGGCAAGGGGCTTCTGTAGCCCATTTGACTCTCTTTGCGGCCGTTTTTTTCTTTTTTTTGACAAAAAACTTTGCCGTTTGAGCAAATTTATTTTTCTTTGCACCCTGTAAGTGATGATAAAAAACATCGCTTGCCGCGTTACGCCGCGTATTTTTGTTGGTGCGGAAGCCCCACTTCCAGGCTGTTCGAAGCTCTTTCGGCAGTCGTGATTCTCGCAGAGCCCCCTCTTCGGGATTCCCCAACCATTCAGCGATGGCGAGGAAAGCGCGGCAACGGCATTTTTCATCATCACCGAGTGGCAAGCCCTCCCATGGCGAAGGGCTGCATCGCCACGCCCCCTACCTTATATCTATACATTTATATCCCTAACCCTTAATGATTGACACTCACGCTATGAGTGAAATTGAAGCAACCCATCCCACAACAGCAGAAGAAACGCTCCCCACGGTGGAGCCCGCTGTTGAAGTGACCACTGAAAGTCCTGAAGAGGAATGCGCTAAGGCAACAGAAACCGCAGCAGCCACGCCCGCCTCTAAGGAAGAAGCCGTGGCCCAACTCAAAGAACTTGCCGAAAGCGGCAACACTGACCGCACCCTCTGCGACCACCTTCGTGTAGCCTTTTACAAAATGCACAACGAACAGGTGGCAGCAGCACGTCAGGCTTTCATCGAAGCTGGTGGAAACGCTGATGACTTTGCACCTGAAACCGATTCTCTCGAAACAGAGTTCAAGGAGCTGATGGCGGTCATTAAGGAAAAGCGTGCCGCACAGGCCGCTGAAGTAGAGGCAGAACGTCAGGCAAATCTTGAAAAGAAGCTCGCCATTATCGAAAAGATAAAGGAGATGGTGGCAAATCCTGACAGCATTGACAAAAACTACGAGGCGTTCAAGGCGCTGGAGACGGAATGGCGCGAAGTGGGACAGGTGCCTGCTGAGCATACCACGGAGGTATGGAAAAACTTCCAGCATCAGCGCGAACAATTCTACGACTTGCTCCGCATCAACCATGAGATGCGTGCTTATGATTTCAAAAAGAACCTTGAAATCAAGACGCGTCTCTGCGAGGCTGCCGAGCGTCTGGTAGATGCTGAAGACCCCGTCAGCGCGTTCCATCAGCTTCAGAAGCTCCATCAGGAATTTCGTGAGACGGGCCCGGTGGCAAAAGAGTTGCGCGAGGAGGTTTGGACACGCTTCAAGACCGCCAGCACACTCGTAAACAAGCGCCATCAGGACCATTTCCTGAGCATCAAGGCTGACGAGGAAGACAATCTCAAGCAGAAGCAGACGCTCTGCGAAATCGTGGAAAGCATTGACCTTGACGCCATTCAGAAACCCTCAGAATGGGAAGAGGCTACGAAGAATATCATCGCACTGCAGGCTCAGTGGAAGAGCATCGGCTATGCTCCCCGCAAGGTGAATCAAGACATTTTCGAGCGTTTCCGCACTGCCTGCGACCGTTTCTTCAATGCCAAGACGGCCCACTTCAGAGGCATTCGCGAATCGCAGTCTGAAAACCTCAAGCTCAAGATGGCGCTCTGCGAGCGTGCCGAAAAGCTGCAGGACAGCACTGACTGGGCAACGACGACGAATGAGCTCGTAGCCCTGCAGGCAGAATGGAAGACCATTGGCCCCGTGCCGGGCAAGGTGAGCGAAAGCATCTGGAAGCGTTTCAATACGGCTTGCAATGCCTTCTTTGCCGCTAAGCAGGCTGCCGGAAAGGAGCAGCGCAGCGAGGAAGAAGCCAACCTGACGAAGAAACTCGACATCATCAGTCGCCTGGAAGCCTTGGCGAACGATGGCAGTGAGAATCTGCTGCAGGATGTCCGTGCCCTTCAGGACGAGTGGAACGCTACGGGCCACGTGCCTTTCCGTAAGAAGGACAAGGTGAACCGTCGTTACCGCGAGCTCTGCGATACGCTCTACGACACCATTCATCGCACGGGCAGCCGTCGTCGCGTAGAGAATGCTATGCGTCAGGGTGGCAAGAATCTCTCGCCCGCACAGCGTCTGCAGAAGATGATTGAAGAAAAGCGCACGGAAATCAAGAACTACGAGACGAACCTCACCTTCCTCTCTACGAAATCGAAGAGCGGAAACAGCCTCGTGGCAGACATTGAGCGCCGCATCGGACGTCTGAAGGAAGAACTTGCAGAGCTGGAGGAGAAACTTGCTCAGACTTCTGCTGAATAACTTCAGACTTCTGCTGAATAAACGCTGTACGCAACGAAGAAACTAACGATAATACGACGAAACTGCCTGGAAGGCTGTACACCGAGGGGTGAGAATGCTGCTCGTGTACGGCTTTCCAGGCTGTTGTGTTGGGCCAGAATGTCCGCAGCATTCCATTTCGTTTGCCCAGCGGCGCATACAAACATAATTTTTTCTCACTGAAACATGAATATCGGAGATAAAGTGCGCTTCCTCAATGCTACGGGAGGCGGAAAAGTGACGGGGTTCAGAGGCAAGGACATTGTCCTCGTAGAAGATGAGACGGGATTTGAGATTCCTTGCATGGTCAATGAAGTCGTTGCCGTAGAGACCGACCAATACAATTTTGTACATAAAAGCCGCAAATCAACTACGAAAGAGGTGGCACCGCCTGAGCTGCAGGATGCGAAGCCTACGAGTCTGCGCGCTGCGCTTGCTGCACACAGCCAGCAGCAGGACGATGATGCCGAAGAAGAGACCGACATCGCTGACCTCAAGATGACTTTCCATGCCCGCCCCGTGGAGCGACGCGGCGGCGATGAGCTGAATCTGTATCTCGGATTCCTGCCCGCCGATGTGAAGACGCTGACGACGACAAGGTTTGAGGCTTATTTCATCAACGATTCCAACTATTACGTCCGTTTCCTCCTGCTCACACAGGAGGGCACCACCTATCGTCTGCGTCAGGAAGGACTGGCAGAACCCAACATGAAGGTGTATCTCGAAACCTTCGACCGCGATGCCCTGCCCGAAATCGAGCGTCTCACCGTGGTCGTCATGGCGTATAAGACCGACCGTGGCTTCCAGTTGAAGCAGCCGATGACCATTACCGTGCGCCTCGACGGCAGGAAATTCTATAAACTCCATACGTTTCAGCCTTCGGCTTTCTTCGAAGATGCCGCCTATATATGCGAACTCGTGCGCGATGACCATCCTGCGCGCCAAGCCGCTCTGGAGGCCGACAGTCTGAGGGAGGCTATGGAGACGCCCAAAGTCGCTCCGAAGACGCAGCCAGCATGCAGCGAAGGAACGCTCCCCGGATTCCGCGGAACGGACCGCAACGGCTTGATAGAAGTGGATTTGCACATCGAAAACCTCGTTGACAATACGCGCGGAATGGATGCGCGAGCCATGCTCGACCATCAGCTTGACACCGTGGCACGCTATCTTGATGCCCACCGCAAGGAGCGTGGACGACGCATCGTCTTCATTCATGGCAAGGGCGACGGCATTTTGCGCAATGCCATCATAGCTCTGCTCAAAAAGAAATACCGCAACTGCACGCATCAGGATGCCTCGTTCCAGGAATATGGCTTCGGAGCCACCATGGTGACTATTCACTGAGGCCCCCTCTCTGACAGACTTGTCTATATATGATTGAATATGAAACGCGTACACTATTAAATATGAACCGTACACTATTGAATATGAAACGTACACTCATCCTCCTTTTCATTGCCGTTGTTGGTATGCTCCGCCTGCATGCTGACGAGGGAATGTGGCTCCTGAAGCTCATGGAGCAACAACATCTGACTGATTCACTCCGAAAGGCTGGATTGCAAATTCCTACTGACGAACTCTATAGCGAAACCAGCCCTTCGCTCCGCGATGTCATAGGCATCTTCGGAAACGGCTGTACGGGCGAACTCGTCAGCAGTGAAGGTCTCGTCCTGACCAACAACCACTGCGGATTCTCCTATGTCCATGAAATTTCGACCATGGACCACAACTATCTCTATGAGGGCTTCTTCGCAAAAAGCCGCGAGGAAGAAGTGGCATGCCCGGGTCTGACGTTCACCTTCGTCATACGTATCGACGATGTGACAGCAGACGTCGTGAAGGCTGCCAAGAAGGCAAATGCCGACGCCTTCACCATGCAGAGCCAAGACTTCCTTGAGGGGCTCACTGAAAAGTTCCTCAAGAAGAGCGGTCTCTCCAAGGAGAAGAACATCCGCCTGCGCATCGTGCCCTATTTCGGTGGTAATCAGTTCTATGCTTTCTATGAGCAGAGCTATTCCGATGTACGCCTCGTGGTGAATCCGCCTATGCAAATCGGACAATACGGCTTCAACCAAGACAATTGGCTATGGCCGCGCCACAATTGCGATTTCGCCCTCTTCCGCATCTATGCCGATGATGAGGGCAAGCCCGCAGAATATGCCGCGACGAACATTCCGCTGAAGTGCAAGAAGTGGCTTCCCGTCAGTTTGGGCGGCGTCAGCGAGGGCGACTATACAATGATTATGGGATTTCCCGGGCGCACCAGCCGCTATCTGACGCGTTCGCAGGTGGAATTTCGCTGCGAAAGTATCAACGAGCCCATCAATATTGCAGGCGAAGCCGAGCTGAACTTCATGAAACAGCAGATGGATTCCGACCCCGCACTTGCGCTGAAGTATGCAGATGATTACATGTCGCTGGGAAACATGGTGAAAAACTTCGGAGGCATGAATGCCAGCGTGCGTTCCACGGGTCTGCTCGACATTAAGGCGCGTGAGGAAGCTGCCTTCCGCCAGTTTGCTGCGCAGGCAGGCAAGCCGGAATACACCGACATCATTGACAGAATCGACCGGCTCGTGGCAACTTATAAGGACACGCTCTATGACATGAACCTCTTTGAATCATCGTTCGGAGCGCAGAGCCTGTCGATGAGTTCGCGGAGCATACAGAAATTCCGCGAGGCACTGAAGGACGGCAAGAACCTTGAGCAGGCGCGCAAGGATTTCCTTGACAATTACACCGAGCGGAATGCCAAGGTGGACCGCGTCTATGACGAGCAGAAGATGAATCTCCTCGTGCCTTACTGGATTCGCCATCACCGTCTGGAAGCAGAGCCTGCCTTCGTGAAAGGCAAGACGGCAGAAGAGATGAAGGCCTATTACGCCAGTCTCTATCACGCATCGGCTTTCGCGCAGCGCAAGTCGCTTGAGGCTTTCATCGACACCTGCACGCTGCAAGGCTTTGATGCCGATCCCCTCGTCAAGCATCTGAAGGAGATGCGCCGCTTCTCAGCTGCCACGTATAATCATGCCGAAGAGGCTTATGCACAGCAAGTGGCGGGACTGAACAAGACCTACGTCCTCGGTCTCTGCGAGATGTACGACTGGGCAAAAAGCCCTGATGCCAACTTCACCCTGCGCATGACCTACGGCCACGTTGGCGGCTATTCGCCCCGCGATGCCGTCAGCTACGATTGGAAGACTACGCTGAAGGGCATGATGGAGAAGGAAAATCCGAAAGACCCCGACTATGTCATCGACGAACCCCTCCGAAAATTCTTCCTCGCTAAGGATTATGGCCGATATGCTGGCACCGACGGCGAGCTGCCCACTTGCTTCCTGACGAACAACGACATTACGGGCGGCAACTCCGGCAGTGCCGTGCTGAATGCGCGTGGCGAACTCATCGGCCTGGCATTCGATGGCAATATCGAAAGCCTTTCGGGCGACCTCCGCTTCAATCCCGAGCTCCAGCGTTGTATCTGCGTGGATATTCGCTATGTCCTCTTCATCTGCGACCTCTATGGAGGTTCCACCTACGCCGTTGAGGAGATGACCATCCGTCCATAAGATTCCTGACTCATTCCGTATGCTTCATCCAGCATTTATCACACAAATGGCAGAGTGTCTCGGCTCCCAGGAGGCTGAGGCACTCTGCCATGTGCTGACGCAGACAGCGCCCCCCGTCAGCATACGCCTCAATCCCCTGAAACTCACCCCCGCCCTGGCGGCAGAGACGGAAGGGCTGAAGCCCGTGGCATGGTGTGCCAAGGGGCGGTATCTCCCCGAACGCCCCTCCTTCACCCTTGATCCTCGCCTGCATGCCGGAGCTTACTATGTGCAGGAAGCCTCGTCCATGTTCATCGAACAGGCGTGGCAGACGATTGCTGCCCACGATGCCGCGCCGCCGCGCCGCGTGCTCGACCTTTGTGCAGCACCCGGCGGAAAGAGCACGCTCTGGCGGAGCCTGCTGCCTGACGATGCCTTGCTCATAGCCAACGAGCCGATGCGGCAGCGCGCACAAATTCTGGCGGAGAACCTGACGAAGTGGGGACATCCGGCCACTATCGTCACGTCGGCCTATCCGGAAGAATTTGCCAGCCTACGCCATTTCTTCGACATCGTTGCCACAGACGTGCCTTGCTCTGGCGAGGGCATGTTTCGCAAGGACGAGCAGGCACGCGATGAATGGAGTCCGCAGGCCGTTGCAGCGTGTGCCGAACGCCAATGGCAAATCGTCAGCGACATCTGGCAGACGCTGCGCCCCGGGGGATGGCTCGTCTATTCCACTTGCACTTTCAATCGCCTCGAAGACGAGGAGCTGACGCAGCGCATCTGCTCCGAACTGGGTGCGGAGGTGGTGGAAATACCCATACGCCCAGAGTGGGGCATTGTCGGAAACTATCATTTCTATCCCCATCATGCTGAGGGCGAAGGCTTCTATCTTGCACTCCTGCGAAAGCTGGGGGCGGAGGAGGCTGATGAGAGGCCTTGCCGCAAGAACGGCGGCAGGGAGAAACGCCGCCGCGAGGGCAAGACGCCTGCCGTGAAGCATGCGGCTGCCGTGGCAGGATGGCTGTCTGGGAGCGACGACTACCGCATTTTCCGTCCCTCCGACACGCATCTGGCTGCCATTCGCCGCGACTTTGCCCCCGATGCGGCCCTCATAGCCTCCACGGTGCGGACGCTGACGGCGGGCGTGCTGCTCGCCGAGGAAAAAGGGGCGAAGCTCATTCCGCAGCATGCCCTCGCACTGTCTGCTGCGCGTGCCGAAGGGGCGTTCCCCACGGCAGAGCTCGACCGCCAGACCGCCATCGCCTATCTGCGCCGAGAGGCCATCGCCCTTCCGCCCGATGTGCCGCGTGGATACGTCGTCGTCACCTTCGACCGCCTGCCATTGGGCTTCGTCAACAATCTCGGACAACGTGCCAACAACCTCTATCCCGACCCTTGGAAAATCAAGACGAGGGCGGAAATCTGATGCCGACTCACCATTTTCTTCTGACTATCCGAACCATGAAATACCTCGAATTTACCTTTACCACCACTCCGGCCAGCGAGGCCGTGAGCGATGTGCTGTCAATGGTGCTGAGCGAAGTGGGATTTGAATCATTCGTTCACACCGATGAGCTCGACTTGCCGCGCATAGGCTCAGTGGACAATTTCCCCGAAGCCCCGGTCTTTGCCGAAAAATCAGGGCAGGATGTCTTCAAGGCGTATATCCAGACCGGCCTTTTCGATGCAGAAACCCTCGATGCCGCCTTGGCAGAATTTCCGCTTCCTGATGTGAAGATTGCTTACGCCATGCAGGAGGCGGAGGACAAAGACTGGAACGAAGAGTGGGAAAAAAACTATTTCCAGCCCATCGTCATTGGCGATGCCGAACATCCCCGCTGTGTCATCGCTGCCACCTTCCATAAGAATGTGCCGCAGGCTACGTACAATGTGCGCATCAATCCGCAGATGTCGTTCGGAACGGGCCATCACCAGACGACGGCGCAGATGATCGGGCGGCTGCTCGACGATGACGTTGAGGGTCTGCAAGTCCTCGATATGGGTTGCGGCACGAGCATTCTTGCCATCTTGGCCCGTATGCGCGGAGCTGCCCGCTGCGTGGCTATCGACTATGACGAATGGTGCGTGAAAAATTCCATGGAGAACATCGCCCTCAATCAGCTGGACGGCATTGAGGTGATTCATGGCGATGCGTCAGCCCTGAAGCCTTTCCCGCAGACTTTCGACCTCGTCATTGCCAACATCAACCGCAACATCCTGCTTGCCGACCTCGCCTCCTACGTGGCTGCCATGAAGCCCGGTGCCACCATCCTGATGAGTGGTTTCTACCGTGAGGACGTGGCCCCCCTGCGTAGCCATGCCGAAAGTCTGGGCCTCTGCTTCATCGATGAGCGCCACTTAGACAATTGGGCGTGCATCAAGATGCAGCTCCCGACTGCTTGCGGGGGCGAATAGTTCCATATAAGTTTCGTCGTAAGTGAACAGGCAATCAAGATCGTTTTTTATGTAAGCCAGGGTAAATCCGAATAAACTTACGATAAAAATAATCTTGATTGCCTGTTTTTTTTAGGAATCAGGAAATTAAGTTTGACATAACAATAGAAGACTGTTAAGATTATTGCAAAAGCACTACATAACATAATCTGCCTGGAAGCAGAATGGGAATATAGACAAGAAAAACGCATTAAGTTTAGTCTCAATACAGAGCCACTACTTAACTGGCTTAAGACATTCTATGGCTGCGACATAGTATATCGTCACATTCTCAACAAGCAAGACTTGCAGTATTATCTCGATTATTTCGCTTCTCATAAAAGGGAGTTCAAGAAATACGATATAGTTTATATCGCATGTCATGGTTGGCACCATGCAATTTCATTGGAAGGTGAAGATGGTCATATCAACCTCTGCGAGCTTAATACGATTGCCAATGGTTTCTTTGCAAACCGAGTTGTTCATTTCGGGTCATGTAAAACATTGGCAAACTCTAATGAAGCTATGAAGTTCAAGGCAGACTGCGGAGCAAGACTCGTGAGCGGTTATGAAATCAGTGTAGATGCCATGACCTCTGCAATTGCAGATGCTGCTTTTTTCAACGAGATCATGAATTACCAGAACATTGGAGTCTTCAAGAATGACACTACCTGTTTATTCTGGAAGAAGTATGAGTCCCTTCTTGAAGAGTTAAAATTTAGAATCTATTGATGGTGAACACGCAAATAACCTATAGAGGAGTGTTACTAATCGTTATCAAAAATAAATAGAAATGATTGACTTTATACAGAATTGGGGGGCATTGATTCTCTCGCTAATAAGCATTATAGGTTGTGCCGTGACTTACGTCATACACGACAGAAAGCTCAAAAGCCAAGAGAAGCACCTTAATGCATTACAAATTATGCAGATTGAGAGACAAGAAGCAAGGGAGAAAATGGCTGATATAATATGCGTAGCCTTTTCAATTAAAAGTGGATGCTCTGCAATCAGATTCCGTAACACAGGAATAGCTGACGCAAATAATGTTTTAGTCATGTGCAGCCTTGCCCGTGAGGGCGCATGGCCCCATTGCGCCGCCTCCTTCCAGCCTCTGTCGGGCGCAGGCAGCGCGCGCAAGCTCATGGGCTATGCGGTTGCCATGTCGTTCTGAAAATTTCATTAGCTTCCTCCCTCCTATGCCTCGTCTGATTCTGTTCCTCTTCCTGTTTCTGTTTGCCGTGGCCGGCACTGCGCAGCGGCTGCTGCGACAGCCACTCTCCTACGTGCCGGCACAGAACGTCTTGGTGTTGCCGCACGACCAAGACAATCTTATTCTTGATATCATGGCCATCAACCAGTTTCTTGCCCCACGCCCCATAGCGGTGAGTGCGGCAGACAGGAAGGCTGCGGCGAAAACCATTAGGCAGCAGAAGAAAAACCCCGTACGGCAGAGCCGCATTGCGGGGCTTTCTGCCGAGCAGAGCTTCTTGCTTACGGGCCATGCTGCTGATTTCGACAGCATAGAGCACCGTTATTTTCAGGTTTTGCCCAGCATTATCCGCGATTCCGCATTGCCGACGGCGGAGCGTGAGCGTGCGGGACAGGATTTCCTGGACTGCACGGGCATCATCCTTGCCACCGACAATGCTGAGGATGTCTATGTCAATCTCTACGAGAATTGCTCTGCCAGCATTCAGACGCCCAAGCTGAACCTGATGCTCGACATCATCAGCGACTATCCCGTAGGGCCGGAGGTGAAATTCCGCATAGGAGGATTAGAGCAGGGCCAGACACCCTTCACCCTCCGCATACGCCTGCAGCATCCTGACCGCGTGCCGACGTTCTATATCAATGGCCGCGCCATTCCTTCGCCCGTCGTAGAGGATGGCTATTACGTCATCAGCAGGAAATGGCGTAACCATGAAGAAGTGTTCTTCTATGCAGATTGACGTATGGGGACAGGCCGTGAAAGTCAGTTTCACGGCCTGTCCCCGTTTTTCTGCATCTGCTTGTCAGTTTCACGGCCTGTCAGACTTCCATCCATCGCGCCTCGCAGTTAGCGAGGTGAGGCACGCGGTGCAGGGCGGATATGGGCAAATGCTGTGCGTGGGCAAGCAGTGAGCGCAGGAAAAGGCCGTGAGACACAAGGAGCAGCGTGGTGCCGGCATAATGCTCACGCAGATAGGCCAGGGCGCGCCCCGCCCGGTTGAAGAGTTGCTGGCGCGTCTCGACATCCGGCGGCAGATGTTGCAGGTCAGCATCGGCAATGCGTGTGCCGGTCAGGCTTCCCCAGTCAATCTCCCGAAACAGCGGCGATGCTTCCCATGGCATCTGCGGTTCGCCATTGAAGAGCAGGCGGACGGTGTCCGTGGCGCGTTGCAAATCGCTGCTCACCACGGCTTCAAACGCATGCGTTTGAAGCCGGTCTCTTAGCCTGAGAGCCTGTTCGCGGCCCAATGGTGTCAGCCGCCCAGGCAAATGCCCTTGCAAGATTCGTGATATGTTTTCTTCTGTCTCACCGTGGCGCACCACGCAGAGGCAGATTTTTTTTGTCGGTGTGTGCATCATGTCGAATGTGCTGTCGAATGCAGTAAGTAAGCTGTCGGAATGAGGCCGTTGCCTGCTCTAATCGTTTGAAAACTAATGGCTTTTGGAAATTTTGGGCGTGAAGCTGGGATGAAAACTCCGAGCTTCACGCCCCCTCTTCAGAGCTTCTGCTTCCGGGCTGGCCATTTTCGCCCCTCAAACTGGCCATTTCCGCCCCTCGAAATGACCATTTTCGCCCCTCCAAGTGGCCACTTGGAAATGAAATGTGCAGTCGGACTCATGAAGCTGACTGCGAACGAATGGTAAGAGTGCAGGTGATGAAAATAATTTTATTGCCTACTTCCCTATTTACTTATATGTCCCTCAGACTTGGCCGTTCATCCACGCTGCCAGAGCCTCGGCGCAGCGTTCGCCGTCGATGGCAGCGCTGACGATGCCTCCCGCATATCCCGCTCCCTCGCCGCAGGGAAAGAGCCCGGCGAGGCGTACGTGTTGCAAGGTCTCGGCGTCGCGGAGGATGCGGACGGGGGCGGAAGTGCGCGTTTCGCTTGCTATCATCAGCGCATCGTTCGTCAGAAAACCGTGGCAACGGCGTCCGAAGGCGCGGAAGCCCTCTTGCAATCGCGTGGTGACGAAGCGCGGCATCCAGAAATGCAGGGGCGACGCTATCAGGCCCGGGGCGTACGACGAGCGAGGCAAGTCGGCCGAGAGTTTGCGGTTCACAAAGTCTGCCATGCGCTGCGCCGGAGCCGTCTGGCGTCTGCCGCCCTGAATCCAAGTGGCGCGCTCCATCGCTTCCTGCAGATACATCATCCGCAGCGGGTTAGCGGCATCATCGATGTCGGCATGCAGATTCGCAAAGTCAGCATCCTGCATGGCTTCCTGCAGGAAGGGCAGCAGTTCGCCATCAAGGTCTTCGGGCCGCGTCTCCACCACCATGCCGCTGTTTGACCATTGTCCGCCGCGGTTTGACGGACTCATGCCGTTCACCACCACTTGCTCCGGACCGCTGGCAGCAGGCACGACGAATCCGCCGGGACACATGCAGAAAGAATAGACGCCGCGCCCTCCTGCCTGCTGCACCATGCTGTATTCGGCAGCAGGGAGATAGGCCCCCCGCCCCTCGCGACGATGGTATTGAAGCTGGTCGATAAGCCGCGACGGATGCTCAAGGCGGACACCGACGGCGATGCCTTTCTGCTCAATCTCTATGCCCGACTGGCGGAGATAGCGATAGACATCGCGGGCGGAATGCCCTGTGGCGAGAATGACGGGACCACGAAACTCCTCGCCCGTCTGTGTGAAGACACCGCCGACGTGGTCGTGCTCCAGCAAAAGCCCATCGACGCGCGTCTGGAAATGAACCTCGCCGCCGCACTGCAGAATCTGATTGCGCATGGCCTCAATGATGGCAGGCAGGCGGTCAGTGCCGATGTGCGGATGGGCATCAGCCAGAATGTCGGCGGCAGCACCGTGCTGGCAGAAGACGCGGAGTATGCGTTCGACATTCCCACGCTTCTTCGAGCGTGTGTAGAGCTTGCCGTCGCTGTATGCTCCTGCGCCGCCCTCGCCGAAGGAGTAATTGCTCTCGGCATCTACCGTATGCTCGCGGCTGATGCGTGCCAAGTCGCGTTTGCGGTCGCGAACGTTGCGCCCGCGCTCCAAGACGATGGGCCGTATGCCCAGCTCGATGAGGCGCAGCGCAGCGAAAAGTCCGCCGGGGCCAGCACCGACGACGATGGCTTGGCGCGCTTTCGACACGTCGGCGTAGCGAAGAGGCTCGAATGAGAGGGCAGGCGGCTCCTCGTTCACCCATATCTCAAGCGTGAGGTTGACGAAAATAGTGCGTTGGCGTGCGTCGATGCTGCGCTTCAGCGGACGTACCGCACGGATATCTCCTGCGGGCAACTGCAGTTGTTCGGCCACGGCAGCCCGAAGGCGTGCTGCCACGTACGCCACATCAGGCGTAACGCGGAGTTGAAGAGTCGTTCTCATATAGCGGGTGGAAGGTTTTCAGACAGGAAGACAGCAAGCCGCAACCCATCGTAAAACAGAAGAAAAGAAAGACGGGGGTATGCACTTGCCTTCTTTTCAGACAAATGCGGCGCAAAAATACAAAGATTTTTTGCATAATCGCCGATAATACCGTAATTTTGTGGCGTTTTCGTCAGTAGCTGGCGAGGCTTCTGCTGCATGATGATGGAGAAACGCTTTCTCGCCCTGCGGCACACCTTGGGCCCCCATTCTTGCTGCCTGAGGGAGGCTGAACGTCCGGCACTGGCAATCCCAGATACCTCAACATAACCACAGCAATATGTCACAAGGAAAAGTCGATGCACTGCTTGGCATCGTGTTCGGCGACGAAGGCAAAGGCAAGGTCGTCGATTATTTTACTCCGCGCTATGATGTAGTAGCCCGTTTTGCCGGTGGCCCGAATGCCGGCCATACCATTATCTTTGAAGGCAAGAAATTCGTGCTACGCAGTATTCCGTCGGGCATCTTCGATGAGGGCAAGCTCAATATCATCGGTAACGGTTGCGTCATCGCTCCTGACCTCTTCATGAAGGAGGCTCACGAACTGGAGGCTGCCGGCTACACCCTGACCGAGCGGCTCCACATCAGCCGCCGCGCACACCTCATCCTCCCCACACACCGCGTGCTCGACCGCGCTTACGAGGCGGCGAAGGGCAAGAACAAGGTGGGCACCACGGGTAAGGGCATTGGCCCCACCTATTCTGACAAGGCTGCCCGCGTAGGACTCCGCGTGGGCGACATACTGGAGAATTTCCAGGAGAAATATGAGCAGCTGAAGGCACGCCATGAGCAGATACTCCGCGACCTCCACTATACCGATTACGACATCACTGAAGAAGAGCAGACATGGCTGGAGGGTGTGGAATATATGCGCAAATTCCACCTCACCGACACTGAGTTTGAAATCAATCAGGCACTCGCCGAGGGAAAGAGCGTGCTGGCAGAAGGCGCACAAGGTTCGCTCCTCGACATCGACCACGGCACTTATCCCTTCGTCAGCTCTTCCAGCACGACGGCGGGCGGCGTCTGCACGGGTCTGGGCGTGGCTCCCAACAAGATAGACCGTGTGTGGGGAATCTTCAAGGCCTATTCCACCCGAGTCGGGTCAGGCCCTTTCCCCGTGGAACTCTTTGACGAAACGGGCAACGAGATTCGACGCATCGGGCATGAGTTTGGTGCTGTCACGGGTCGCGACCGCCGTTGCGGCTGGATTGACCTCGTGGCGCTGCGCTATGCCATCATGATTAACGGCGTGACGGACCTCGTCATGATGAAGAGCGATGTGCTCGATGGCTTCGATACCATCAGGGCGTGCGTGGCTTACGAGAAGGATGGAGTCCGCACCACTGATATGCCCTATGATACCGAAGGTTGGGCTCCCGTATATGAGGACATCAAGGGCTGGAAGACACCCCTCTCCGAGCTCCGCAGTGAGGCAGAATTTCCTCAGGCGTTTAAGGATTATATTGCCTACTTGGAGGAAAAGACGGCGTGCCGCATCAGCATCGTCAGTGTCAGTCCTGACCGCGAGGCTACCATTATCCGATAGTTCAGGTTTCAGTGAAGTCCTTTCGGATTCATCTGATAGTTTAGTCGGATTCATCTGATAGTTTAGGTTTCAGTGAAGTTCTTTCGGATTCCTCAGCACATTATTCCCCATGAAATAGCTACAGCGTTTGCCATATTCCTTGGCAGACGCTGTAAACTTTGTGGAGGGTATGTGGCGGACGACTGTCTGTGTCTGCGTTGCCGCCTTCTGTTGCCCTACGTCCCTCATCGTTGCGAACCGGGCAATCTGATAGAGTTGCGTTTTGCAGGGGCGATTCCGCTCGAAAGAGCCTATTCGCTCATGCGATACTCTCAGGCACTATGGGCGAGGGAGGTGTTGATGGTCATCAAATACTTGCAGGAGGAATGGACCGCCCGCAAGTTGGGCGAAATGATGGCGACGGACGTGGCTGAAAGTGGCTTCTTCGACACGGTCGATGTACTTCAGCCCGTGCCGCTGCATCCACTGCGCCAGATTCAGCGCGGCTACAACCAGAGCGAGCGCATAGCCGCAGGCGTGAGCAGCATCAGCGGATGCCCCGTTGCACAGTTGGTGAAGCGCAGTCGGCATACCAGCACGCAGACCCGCAAGTCGGCTTCGGAGCGTTCGGAAAATGTAAGTGGTGCGTTTCGTGGCAACTCTCATCGCATCAAAAAGGCTTTTGCCAAAGCAAAAGCCGCGGGCCACGAGGTGCTACACATCGTCATCATCGACGACGTCATTACGACGGGTTCTACCATTATAAATTGTGCTCGTGCCATACTCGAGGCAGTCCCCGATGAGGCGGAGCACATTCGTTTCTCTGTCATGTCGGTGGCTTTGGCAGGACAACTACGCATGGGGCGCATCACGCCGGAGAAACTTCATATCAAGGATTGCACCGTCAGCAGTGAGGAGTTCGTAGCCCTCCAGCATCGGCCGTTGGCGTGATGGGGCTGCCAGCTTTCCTACACAGCGGCTGTCTGGCAACGGCGAGGCGCAGGATGCAAGCGTAGGGCTGAAAACGAACAGACGACTTGTCCGTTCCACCGAGGTGGATGGGCAAGCCGTCTGTTTTTGATGGTTTCTGTCGATTGTGTTTAGCCTTCGGTGATGGCACCACTGGGGCAAACATCAGCGCAAGTACCGCAGGAAACGCAGGTATCAGGGTCGATAGAATACTTTTCGCCTTCGCTGATAGCACCAGCGGGACATTCGTCGATGCAGGTTCCGCATGCAACGCAATCGTCACCAATAACGTAAGCCATAATGAATGATGTTTTGTTGTGAATAAATAATATATTGTTTGAAAAGCAAAGTCTTAACTTGCGCGTGCTGCCTGCGAGTAAGTCTGGAATGAGGGAGAATCGAAGGGCAAGCGTGGTGCAAATGTACGGCAAAGATTTAATTTAACCAAATTTCATGGTACAAAACATATTGCCCTGGGCTTTGAGTCCTGCATTTTCCCTTGTTTCTTCCATCATGCTTACAAACGCTCGTAGCTGAAATCGTCGATGACTCGTCCCCAATGTGCATTGACAAGGTCGATGATTTCTTGAGGATAGTTGTATTTGTTCTTCTTGTAACCGCGTTTTGACCCGACATATTGCTCAATGGCAGAGTAGGATTCTGCAAATCCGGGTAGGGAAAGTTCGCGGTAGATACGTTCGGTCATGCCCAGCGCATCGGCTTCGAAGTCTTCAAACTTCACTTCGATGAGATTGCCTTCAGGGATGAGATGCTTGTCGCGCTGATAGGCATCGTAGAGCATGGAATAGACATCAAGAATGTTCTGTTGCAGCTCTGCATCGCTGATGTGCTGCAGTTCGAGCGGCTTGATGGTGTTGGCGAAGAAGGAGCGTGTGCTGTTGAAGACGGTATAGGGATTGCGCACGAGATAGATGAACTTGGCGTTGGGATATATCTTGAGGATTTCCTTCACACGTCCTGTATGGGGTGGGTTCTTAGAGAGAAACTGTGTGCCGCCAGTGTTCCACAGTGCCACGCGTACGAGTTGGTCGAAGGCTTTGTGGAAGGCTGTCTTCTCTTCCTCCGTCGCTGTCTCGAAAGTGAGATAGCGGCGGGCGTATTCCATCATGTTTTGGGGGAAAATCCAAAAGTTATAGTAGGTGTAGGGACAGGCATTTTGCAGGGCAAACTCCTCTTCTTGAGGCAAATCGGGAGCCAAATCCATGTTGTCGGTCGGACGTTTGTCGGGCATGAGCCATCCCATGGTGGGTTTGAAGAAGTTCTGTCCGAACATGATGAAATGTGGAAAGACGGTCTGATAGGTGGTGCAGAATCCGAAATGTTTGTCGCAGGAGAGCACATTGTGTACAAAGGTCGTTCCGCTGCGCCAGTGTCCGAGGATAAAAACAGGGTCGTGCTGCATGGGCCGGTCTGCCAAATGCTTGCGGTAGCGGCGTTCCTGAAATCCCGTGCAGGTGGAAAGCAGGCGGCAGATGGCCTTCGTCAGAAAGTATTTTGTGCGTTTGTCGGAGGCTATCTCCTGGCCGGCAGTGAGTGTCTTAAAGGTTTTCCAGTCAGCACCAACCAGCGTATTGACGGGTAGCTTTGAAAATTCTAATAATCCCATAAGTGTTAGATGTATAAAAGTTTATCCGAACATTTCGCGCAATGCCTGTTCCACTCTTGTGACGGGCACGAGCTCGATACCTCTGAACTTTGAGGTGTCAATGCCGTGAAGGTTTTGTTCGGGCAGTAGAAGACGTTGGAAACCGAGTTTCTGAGCCTCAGCAATTCGCTGTACGATGCGCGTGACGGGACGAATCTCGCCCGAAAGTCCGCATTCGCCAGCCATGGCAGTTCCTTGTTCGATGGGCGTATCGACATTTGATGATAGCACGGCGGCAATGACGCTGAGGTCCATGGCAGGGTCAGTGACGCGCAGACCGCCTGCGATATTGAGGAAGACGTCCTTCGCCCCCAGCTTAAAACCGACGCGTTTCTCCAAAACGGCGAGGAGCATGTTGAGGCGTCGCAGGTCGAAACCCGTGGCAGAACGTTGTGGAGTGCCATAGGCAGCACTTGATACCAATGCCTGCGTCTCTATAAGGAAGGGGCGCATGCCCTCCATGGCAGCAGAAATTGCTATACCTGAAAAGGCGGTGCTACACTGCGAAAGGAGTAGTTCAGACGCATTGGTCACGGGGCGTAGGCCGCTCGATAGCATTTCGTAGATGCCAATCTCGGAGGTAGAGCCGAAACGGTTCTTGATGCCGCGTAGTATGCGGTACATATAATGGCGGTCGCCCTCGAATTGCAGGACGCAATCGACCATGTGTTCCAGCACTTTCGGACCCGCTATGCTGCCTTCCTTCGTAATGTGGCCGATGAGCATGACTGCCACGCCGCATTGTTTGGCATATTTCAGCAGCATCGCCGTGCATTCGCGTATCTGCGTCACGCTGCCTGGCGACGATTCCACCATCTCGCTCTGCATCGTCTGTATAGAATCAATGACGATCAATTGAGGTTGCAGGGTGGCAGTGTATTCCAAGACACGTTCCAGATTGCTCTCGCAATAGAGTAGTGGCTCGTGGCCTTCTTCCGGCTGTTGCTCCATGCGGTCAGCTCGGAGTTTTATTTGGCGTTCGCTTTCTTCGCCGCTGACGTAGAGGATGCTGATATGGCGCATCTGCAGGATTGTCTGTAGCAGAAGCGTGGATTTGCCAATGCCGGGTTCGCCGCCTAACAGGATGAGTGAGCCCGGGACGATGCCGCCGCCCAATACGCGGTTGAGTTCGGCATCTCCTGTGTCAATGCGCGGTTCCGCCGTGGCATCCACTTGGCTGAGACGTATAGGGCGAGGGGCATCGTGATGTTCTGCCATCGGTGCGGCAGAGCGGGAGGGCTTAGCTGCTACGGTAAATTCTTTGAAGGTGTTCCACTGGTTGCACGCTGGGCATCGGCCTAACCATTTGGCAGACTCGTAGCCGCAGGCGCTGCAAACGTATGCAGTCTTTGACTTTGCCATGCTTTTTTTGATAGGAAAGGATGAAAAGGCTTACACTAACCCGCCCAGTTCTGCTTTAAGTTCTACGAGTTTCTGACGGATGGCGCGGAGACGTTCCACCACCTCCGTAGATTGACTCACTCCCTCATGGTTGTGTTTCAGCAATTCGCGGGCGGCATCAATGCGAAGTCCGCGCACTTTGACCAGATTGTAGATGATGCGCACTTTTTCTATATCGTCCTTCGTGTATTGGCGCATACCGCGTCCACCCTTCTTCGGGTTCAGCTGGGGAAATTCCTTCTCCCAAAACCTCAGAAGCGTGTCGTTGACGCCGAACATCTCGGCCACTTCTCCTATAGAATAGAAGAGTTTGAGTTCTTTTTCCGTGTTCAATGCCATGGCGAGGGGAGTTTGTGTGTGCAAAATTAACGATATTTTTTGTAAACCTCCTATATGTTTACTGAAAAATCAGTCGTTTTCCGTGGGCCAGTAAGGGCAAAGCCTACTCGGTATGCCGATGTGTGGGATAGTGCGAAGCTTGGGGATGCTGGCTGTGGAAGTGGGTCTGTGCCACGGCATTGCGGTCATGGGTAAAAAAAAGAGACAGACTCTCAGAGCCTGTCTCTTTATGTAGTTGAACTATCAGAGTTTTGAAGTCGTACGGACTATAGGGGTTATGCCTCAGTGACGACAGAAACGACGCTGCGGTCGCGGTTGCCGCGCTTGAACACTACGGTACCGTCAGCGAGCGCATAAAGCGTGTGGTCGCTACCCATACCTACGTTCTTGCCAGGATAGTGGACAGTGCCGCGTTGACGAACGATGATGTTGCCAGCGACACAGGTCTGACCACCCCAAATCTTAACGCCTAATCTCTGTGAAGCCGACTCACGGCCGTTCTTTGAACTACCTACACCTTTCTTGTGTGCCATGTTTTCAGATTTTTAAGGATTAAGCAATAACTTCCTTTACGGAAACTTCAGTGAACTGATGACGGTAGCCATTGAGCTTGCGGTAGCCCTTACGGCGCTTCTTGTGGAAGACGAGCACCTTGTCGCCCTTTACGAGGGGGCTTACTACTTCGCATACTACCTTTGCGCCTTCAACTGCGGGCGCGCCGACGCTGACTGCGCCGTCTTTCTCGACGAGGAGCACCTTGTCGAATTCAACAGTCTGTCCAGCTTCTGCTGACTGGAGATGATTGACGAAGAGCTTCTTGCCTTCTTCAACCTTGAACTGCTGACCGTTAATCTCTACGATTGCGTACATTGTTGGTTTGAAATATGTATTGAACGGTTTTTCCCGGGAGGCGGCATCCCTCGCTGAACAGGCTGAGGCGGCATCGGCGCAGCACTCAGACTGCCGTCGATGGCTCCAGATGCCAGGGGAAGGCTCTTGCTTGGGCCCCTTCGGACTCTAAATATCGGCTGCAAAGTTACGCCTTTTTGCTGGGCCGTACAAATTTGCCTGTTGTTTTTTTGTTTTCTTCGCGGCTTTTCTGCTGTTTTTGCTGTAATTGTCAGGGTATCTGCTACGTTGAGATACCCTTTTCCGCGCCTTTGAAGTGGGGGCTACAGAGATTTTTCCTCTCAGGTGTTCGCTTTTGCCCCCATAAATGTTCACTTTCTCCCCCGTAAGTGTTCACTTTTGCCCCTTCAAGTGTTCACGCAAGAATCAAAGGCCGTGTTGAAAATCTGAAGATACAGGCGGAAGACATGGAAATGTCAGCAAGAGAGGCTTTCACTGTGCTGTAACCGGGGCAGAACATCGGCAGATTTGCCCAAAAAGCCTGTTCTTGATTGCAGGCGGATGAACGTTTCCTGAAAGTTCTCATGCAGCCCCTCTCTTGCCTTGATATGGCATGCAGGATAGCATCGGCCGTTTCACGCAAAAAGCTCAGAAGTTTTTGCATGAAACCTCCGAGCTTTTATCCCCAGACTTCCTTACTTTCGGCTGATACATCATAGGCGTAAGACTTCTGATTCTACGATAGAGGATGGGGCAGCCATTTGTACAAACGGCGTTTGATGTTGCTTGGCTTGCTTCTCCGCCTTTTTTTTGCAGTATGGCCTATCTGAAAGCCCCTTCCTGCCATGAGGCGGGAAGGGGCTGATAGGTTGGTTGATAAGTAGCTGTGTGGAACCTGCCTTATGGTAGGTTCTATCAATTAGCTTGCGATGTATTTGCGACTATCGTGCCGTAGGTTTTTGTTTTTCACGAGGGAGCGTAGCGGGCTACGTGACTGAATGAAAGACAAAAAGATACGGTGCGAGAGGCGTGAAGACATCCAAGTAAGACAGAAACACTGCCTTACATGGAAAACTAATTTATAGAACCTGCCTTATCTGTTATTCCGCGATTTCGATGGCGAAGGTGTATTCATAGTCGCCATAGGGAAGCAGATACTGCTTCATGGGCCATGCTCCCCAGCTGTTTTCGCAGCCCAGCCCCATCTGTTTGTGGGCGATGTGTACGACGGAAAGGTTGCGCGCCTTGAGGTCGCCGTTGTGACGTTGATAGGCTTCCTTCACCGGACTGCCATCAATGTCGGCATAGAGATAGGGAATGGTGGAGCATTCGAGCGGTTCGGTGCCGCGGAAAGTCAGGCCGAAGCCTCCCGGTGTCTGTACGCTCCAAGCGCGCACATCGTAGTGGTTGCCACTTTCTTGCGGGCGGACATAGCCGTGCCAGTATTGGTCTTTGACGGCTTGTGTGTAGTGCCCGAGGAATTGGCTCGTATGGCGGTCAACATAGCTTTCGAGCGGGCCGCGTCCGTAGTAGTCCACCTCGCTGTATTTGCCCGGCATCACCAGTTGCATGCCAAAGCGGAAGAGGTGGGGCATCTTCTTGGCATCGGCGGCGTGCGTCTTCAGGCTTTGCGTGACGACGAGGCGGCTGTCAGGGGTAAGGGTGTAGGTGAGCGTAAGGTCAGCCTGCAATTCCGGCATTTCGTAGGATGCCTTCACTATGCGATTTTTGCCGTCGGCCTCTTCGCTGATTTGCTTCAGATTGAGCTTCGGGTTCTTCCAAAGTTCAAGGCGTCTGCCCAGGTCTGCGCCGGCATCATTGTCTGTCATGGCGCGCCAGAAGTCGGGCTGCAGACTATAGCCTTCCTCCAGCATCGGGCGTCCATCGACATCAATGAAGTCTATCCAGCCGTTATTGCGATTGAAGGTGACAGCCATACGGTCGGTCTTGAGCGTGATGCAGGCCAGCTGCTCGTCTTTGCCGACGGCGGGCTTGCCCTCTGCCGATTTCGTCAGGCATTGTACGGTGGGGAACTGGTATTGATTGACGACGAACTCCTGCTCTGCCAATACATGTCCGGGCTGTAGATAGGGGTCGTTCGTCACGAGGTATTTCACTACGAGCGTGTATTCGCCATCCTGCTGTTGGGGGAGGCTGAACCCTTTGAGGCGCACTTGCTGATGGCCCTGAGCCGGCACGTTGATGTCCGTCTCAGCACCTGAGGATATGCGGCAGCCGTTCCTGCGCAATTCCCAGTTGAGGACTACCTGACTGATGGGCGCAAAGAATTGCTCGTTGAAGATGTCGAGCGTGGCGTTCTTCAGGTCGGGCGTAGTCCATAGGTTTTGGTAGTAATACTTCACTTCTGCAGCCGAGGGATGGGGCTTGCGGTCGGCAGCGATGAAGCCATTGCAGTTGAAGTTGTGGTCGGAAGCAGGATAACGTCCGAAGTCGCCACCGTAGGCAAAGATTTCATTGCCGTCTTTGCTTGTCGAACGAATGGCTTGGTCAACGAAGTCCCAGATAAATCCACCCTGATAAAGCGGTTCGGCGCGTACGAGGTCCCAATATTCCTTGAAGCCGCCCATCGAGTTGCCCATGGCGTGGGCATATTCGCATTGGATGAGGGGGCGGTTTGCATTTTTAGAGTGGACATAGTCGCGGCAGCCATCTACGCTGATATACATCGGGCACATGATGTCCGTGGCATATCCGTCGCCGGCACGCTCATATTGTACGGGGCGCGAGGGGTCCATCTTCTTCACCATATCGTAGGCTTTGTCGAAGTTCTCGCCGTAGCCAGCTTCGTTGCCCAGACTCCAGATGATGACAGAGGGATGGTTCTTCTGGATGGCCACATTGTGCTCATTGCGCTCAAGGTGTGTCTGCAGAAACTCAGGGCGAATGGCCAGCGTCTCATCGCCGTAGCCCATACCGTGGCTTTCGAGGTTGGCTTCTGCCACGAGGTAGATGCCCATCTCATCGCAGAGGTCATACCAGCGAGGGTCGTTGGGGTAGTGCGACGTTCTTACGGCGTTGATGTTATGCTCTTTCAGGATGTGGATGTCCTGAATCATGCGTTCAACGCTCACCACGTAGCCGCCATCGGGGTCGAGTTCGTGGCGGTCAGCACCCTTGATGAGGATGGGCTGACCATTGACAAGGAGTTGAGCGTCCTTGATTTCCACCTTTCTGAATCCTACGCGCTGCGTCGTGCTCTGCAGCACGTTGCCCTTCTTGTCGAGCAGAGTGGCTTGCAGGGTGTAGAGATGGGGCGTTTCAGCAGTCCATTTTTCGGGGTTTGCCACATTCCAGCGGGTCTTCACCATGCCGTCAGCCCCTACGGTAGCCTCTTCTTCCTTCACCATCTTGCCCTGCTTGTCCGTCAGTGCGAGGCGCAGTGTCTGGCCTTTGGCATTGGCGGTGGAGAGGGCAATATCGAGAGTGGCATCGCGATAAGCCGCATCCAGGTCCGGCGTCACGTGGATGTCGCTGAGATGTGAGGCGGGGCGGGCGTAGAGATAGCATTCGCGGGCGATACCCGTAAAGCGCCAGAAGTCCTGGTCCTCAAAATATGAGCCATCACACCAGCGCATCACCTGCATCGTGATGAGGTTAGGCTGTCCGGGCTTGAGGAAGCGAGTGACATCCATCTCTACGGCATCCTTCGCATCCTCAGCATATCCCACCCACTGTCCGTTCACCCAGACTTCAACGTTCGATGTGGCAGAACCAATGTGCATCACCACTTGTTCGCCCTTCCATGAGGCGGGGATGTCGAATGTGCGGCGGTAGGAACCCGTATAGTTGTTTTTTTCTTCTACGTAGGGCGGATTGTTCTTGAACTGCGTTGCCCAGGAGTAGCCGATATTCTTATAGATGGGTTCGCCATAGCCATTGAGCTCGAAGAGTGCCGGTACGGGAAATTCTGCCCATTCGCTGTCGTCGTACCCCACAGCCTCGAAGCCTTTCGGACGTTCGTTGTGGTGGCGCGTGAAGTGGAATTTCCATTTTCCTTCGAGCGACAGATAGCGTTCAGAGGCCTGCTTGTCGTTTCTGAGTGCCAGTTCGGTGCTCTCGAAGGGGAAGAAAGAAGCGTGCGATGGCACGATGGCGCCAACGCGGTTCTTGTCGGCATTGAGCCAGAACTCTTTCGCCGAGTTGGCATAGTTCTTCGTCTGCGCCGCAATGCTGCAGGGCGTCAGTGCGGCAGACATCAGCATGGAGGTGATGAGAATATTTTTCATAGGTAGGTGATAAAGATTATTTTTCAGTAAACATAGTAGATAATTATTATGGTTTGTCTGTTAGAACGCTCTCTTTGGCGCAGGTTTCAGGCTTGAAAACAGTCGCATAGCAGGCTATGCTCCTTTATTTCAAGGCTAAAACCTGCGCCAAGCAGAGCATTCCAACGGAAAACTAATTTTCATTACCTACTTTGTGTGACGTTGTCGAGTGCATGGTGATGCTATCCTCTGCCGAAGAGATGGCGCTTGAGGAAGGGCGACAGGCGGAGTATGCTGCTCGCTATGAGGCATACGGCAATGACTGCTGTAGCTCCGGCGAGCGAGCAGAGGAGGTCGAGCGTGAAGTTCGGCTTGCAGTTGCGGAGCCAAGGCCCAACGGCAGGGAGATGGACGATGAAGAGGAAGTGGAGCAGATAGATGTCGAGCGTGCGCACGCCTATATATTGCAGACACCGCCCCACGATGGTGTGCCGGCTGAAGCGTTCGGCATAGTGCCGGAAGAAGAGGATGACGGTGGTCATCAGGCTGTACATCGCTATCGTGCGTGGCAGGTTTGCCCACTGCTTGCGGAGTTCGTGCCAGCGGAAGTGCTCGCAAAGCATCAGTATGGCGATAAAGAGGATGAGGGCTGGGAACCACGAGGTGTCAAACAGTCGTTCCACACGGTGCCAATAGCGGCGCACTAAGTTGCCCGCCAGGAAGAAGTGCAGGAAGATGATGGTCTGGCTGAAGCTGGACCATTGCAGCCATGCCTCCTTCTGATAGTGGAACCACGAGGGCATATACCATGTGGCGTATGCCCCGAGGGCGAGCAGCCAGAAGAGCGCGATGGGCAGCCAGGCCATGCGCAGACGTTGCAGGCGCGGCTTGAAAAAGCTCTCTGCATAGGCAAAGAGATAATAGAGGACGAACATCTGGAGGAGTACGAGCGTGAACCAGTATCCCCCCTTCGTGTCGTGCTGCAGGAGTTCGATGGCCTTCTCCCATGAACTGCGGTGGAGCATGATGATGAAGAGTGCGAAGAAGACGGCTGTGGGAACAATCTGTATGCGGAGCTTCTTCCAGAGCAGGCGTCCGAGCATAGGCAGGCTCCATGCAGTCTTGGCACTGTAGGCAAAGAATCCGCTGATGAAGAAGAAAAGCGGCATTCTGAAGAGTACGCAAAGGCTGAGGTAGGACGATTCTTTAGGGTTTTCGCCGAATCCCATCATGCTGACATGGTATGCCACTACCAATATCATCGTAAAGCCTCGCATAGAGTCTATCCACTCCATGCGAGGCTTCTGTGTTTGTTGGGGTTCTTCCATTCAGGTAGGTTCTATGAATTAGTTTTCAATGGAAGGTAGCGTTTCTGCTTTGCTTGGATGTCTTCATGCCTCTCGCACCGTAGGTGTTTGCTCTCGTCCGGTCATGTAGCGCGCTACGCTCCCTTCTGAAAAATGAAAGACCTACGGCACGATAGCCGCGAATACATCACAAGCTAATTGATGGAACCTACCTTGTTTAATATTGGTGTGAGGGGCATTGTGTAGCCCCCCGTTTCCAGTATCAGAACATCTTGGAGGGATATTGTCCAGCCTCGTGCAGGGCAGCCAGCTTCGCCACTACCTCAGGACGGTCTTCGGGATAGGTCACGCCGAACCATTTGCTCGTGGTGTCAAGCACTTCGCAAGTGGCCTGACCTTCCTTGATAAGATGGTCCACCATGAGGGGAATGAAAAATTCGCTCTTCGGGTTGGCCTGATTCTTCGGATCAGCGAGGAATGTCTTGAAATATTCCTTGCTGTGTGCGAAATAGTCAGGGGTGAATCCCCAGAAGTTCATGGAGACAGGCGTGCTGTCCGGGATGCTCACCCAATTTTCGTTCTCGTCAAGATACTGCACGACGCCATCGTGGCGCTCAATCTTCGTGCGCTCCACGACTCCCGTGAGGAGGTGGGTGGCCTCGTCGTTTTCGCAAACGCCACGGCTGACCGTACCGCTCTCAGAGAGAGTGTTGCCTACGCGGAAGCCCACCATGGCATACTTGCCCGTAGAGCCTTCAGGGAGTTCGCTGAGGAATTTAGCCATCACCTTGAAGGCATCGCGGTCATAGAAGTCGTCGCAATTGAGCACGGCGAAGGGCTCCTTGATGATTTCCTCGCCCATCATGACAGCATGGTTCGTACCCCAAGGCTTCGTGCGTCCTTCGGGAACGGTGAAACCTTCAGGCAGTGCATCGAGAGCCTGGAAGCAGAGGTCGCAGGGGACGTGGCCTTCATAGCGCGAAAGCACCTGCTCGCGGAACTGCTGCTCGAAGTCGCGGCGGATGACCCACACAATCTTGCCGAAGCCGGCCTGAATGGCGTCATAGATGCTGTAGTCCATGATACATTGTCCCTGAGGACCGAGGGTGTCAAGCTGCTTCAAGCCGCCGTAACGGCTTCCCATTCCTGCAGCAAGGAGGAAAAGTGTTGGTTTCATAGGATTATAGATAGAATTAGTATAGGCGTGATGGGGATGAAGCCGTGTCCGCAGCCCCTCTCTCTATTATATATATGAGTGGCATGTATATATATATGAGTGGCATGGATATGTATGCCGAGTGGCGGCATGGCTATGCGTCAGCGCACGGTGCGAATCTTGAATTGTCGGACGAAGTCGGCAGTATAGCCTTGCTGCGTAAATCCGATTTCGAAAGTGGTGATGCCGGGCTGCAGCTTCTTCTTGGCGCGCACGACGCAGCGATAGCGGATGCCCTTGCCGCTGGCAATACTGGCAATGGTGGTTGGGGGCGAAAGTTCGATGTGCCTGTTGTCGCAATAGACAATGGGCGATACATCATAGACCGTCTGCCAGCTGCGATTGTAGATGTCGATGCTGATGTATGCCTGCTCGCAGGGCTCAAGTACGCGATTGCCGTTGTTGTCGGCAAATTCTATGTGGCGAACCTCCAAGCAGGCTGATGGGTCGGCAGGCGGATTGTAGGCGTAGTTGTTGCCGTAGCCGTAGGAGATGCTGTTGTCGTAGCCGTTCTCCTGATTGTCGTAGGAGGGTTGGTTGTGCGAGCGGTCGCCGTTGTTCTGCTCCGCCTTAGCCGATGCCACTCCCGCTGCCGCTCCAAGCGTTCCGCCAACGAGGGCACCGACGTGCGAGCCACGATGACCCGCGACGAGGTCGCCAACGATGGAGCCGAACATGCTGCCGACGTAGGCTCCCGCAGCTCCGCGGTTCCACTCCTTGTCCGTAGTGCAGCCGTGGAGGCCGACGATGGCAGTCAGCAGGAGGATGAGGTGTTTCTTCATATCTGTGTATGCTGTGCGTGGAGGGTGAATAGGGTGGTGCGTCCTGCCGAACAGCCGTTTCCAGGCGTCTTCTCCCAGGTCGTGCGTGTGCGGTCAGAGCTTATTTGACGATGATGACGAGATATTTGCTGACGCTCCAGAACTTTTCGGGATTCGTGATGCGCAGCACGTACTGTCCCTTCGAGTCCTTGTCGAGGCGATAAGTGCCGGCGGGGTGCGTGGTCTTGATGGTTGCGCTCTTGCTGTAGAGGCGAATCACCTTGTCAACGCGGATGTCAATCTTCGTGAAATAGTCTTTGTTGAACGTCTCAGACTGCAGGGCATCGCCCCCTACGAGGATGTTCTCGTTCTTCAGCTCCTTCTTCGTTCCGAAGACATAGTAAGCCGTGTGAAGGTCCTTGTCCTGATCGCTGATGGTCTTGGCGCGGCTCTCGTTTTCGCTTTCCAGATTGCTGACGTTCGTCTTCAGTTCGCCAATCTGCGTGTCTTGCTCAGCGATGGTGATGTCCTTCTTCGCCAGTTCCTCCCGCAGGGCGGCAATCTGGCTGTTGAGTTCCTCCATCTGTGCCGTCATGGTGCTGATGGTGCTCTCAAGCGTGGCCTTCAGTTGCGAGTTGCTGGCAGTGGCAGTGCGGAGTTGCTGCTTGAGGTTGCTGATGAGCTCGTTGTTCAGCTGCATCGTGGTCTGTATGGTGCGCATGTCCTCGATGATGGCCTCGCGCTGGTTCGTCTCGCCTTTTCGGCTTTCAACGCTGACGCGCCCCTGCGCCTCATTGATTTTGCGGAATCCCTCTTGGATTTCGTTCAGCGTGCAGACCATGTCGTTCAGTTCGTTTTCTTTCTGCGTCAGCACGTTTTGCAGGGAGTCTTCCGTGGTGATGACCACTGCTTCCTGTTCTTTTTTCGTTTCGCAAGAGAAAAGCAGTACGATTGCCGATAGCATGGCAATGAATGCGGTAGTAGCAAAGAGGAATCTTTTCATAGTCGGATGGTTTGCTAAGCAGTGTTTCTCCCTGAAATGCAGGGAGAAGCGTTGCTGATTATTCATAGATGGGTTGTCCTGTGATGGGGTCTTTGGCAATGGGTTTACGGCGTTGTCTGTGCGAAGCCTCGTCGTCCTCGCATCCTGCAACGATGATGACAAACTCGCCTCTCGGCTCGTTTTCTTCAAAATGCCGTGCTGCCTCCTGCAGCGTGCCCCTGACGCTTTCTTCATGCAGCTTGGAAATCTCCCGGCAGACGCTGCAACGGCGGTCGTCCCCAAACGTCGCTGCCATTTCCGTGAGAGCCCGGACCACGCGGTGTGGGCTTTCATAGAAAATCATCGTCCGCGGTTCGTCCTTCAGGGCTGCCAGTCGGGTGGCGCGCCCCTTCTTCTGCGGCAGGAAGCCCTCGAAGCAGAAGCGGTCGCAAGGCAATGCGCTGCTGACCAATGCCGGCACGAAGGCGGTGGCTCCCGGCAGGCATTGCACCTCCACGCCCTTTGCCACTGCGGCGCGCACGAGCATGAACCCGGGGTCAGAGATTCCCGGCGTACCCGCATCGCTCACGAGTGCCATCGTCTCTCCCGCTGCCATCCGTGCGGCAAAAGCCTCGGCAGTGGCATGTTCGTTGAATTTGTGGTGGCTCACCAGTCGGGCGTTGATGTCGTAGTGTTTGAGCAGCATGCCCGTCGTTCGGGTGTCTTCTGCCAGTACGACGTCGGCTTCCTTCAGCACCCTGAGGGCGCGGAGGGTGATGTCCTCCAGATTGCCGACTGGCGTGGGTACGAGATATAGCATTTTCAGGTGGGGTTTATGCTGCAAAAGTAGAAAAATCTTATGGGGCATCCAAATAAATATCCCCTTTTTTGGCCATTTTGTAGGTTTTGCAGTATGTTCTATGCTTTTAGTGACGATAAAAATTAGCTTGCCGTGGTGGCAGTTTATAGTAAAATTCACCGCTGCTACTGCACATTTCACCTCAGGATGACCACATTGAGGGGCGAAACAGGCCATTTCGAGGGGTGAAACCAATCATTTCGAGGGGCAAAACTGACCACTTGGAAGGCAGAAGCTCTGAAGCCAAAGCGCGAAGCTCAGGGAGTTCGCCCCGGCTTCGCGCTTCATGCTCATAAAAAAACATGTGTTTCACAGGATTAGGGCAAAAGGAGGCCTGCCTTCCCTATGCCTGATTGCTCTGCAAGCCTTGTCAGAACAGGATGTGCCCTGCCAAAAGCGATTGCGGCGCGCGCGAGCTTCCTCCCGTTTCTCAGCCGATGCAGTGGCATCTGCTGCGCAGTTCGCGGTAGAAGCGGTGATGGCAGAGCGTTTCGGCATGGCCAACGATGATGACCTTATAGCGCGCTCGCGTGATGGCCACGTTCATTCGCCTGAGGTCGCCCAGAAATCCTATGTGGCCCTGCTCGTTGGCACGCACCATGGAGATGATGACCACATCGCGCTCCTGCCCCTGAAAGGCATCCACGGTGTTGATGCTCACCTGCCGTCGGAAGGGCTTCAGGAAATCATCGCGCTTGAGGAGCTGCCGCAGCAGCCTCACCTGCGCCTTGTAGGGGGATATGATGGCAAAGTCAATGCGCTCCGCCCTGACGCGGCGCGGCGTCAGCTTCTCTATATATAAATGTAGGGCGGCGATGGTGTATTCCGCCTCTTCGCGGTTCAGGATGGAATCGCCCTCGCGGTCTTCCTGCACGTTTTCGTCCGTCTCCGCCTCGCCTCCGACATTGATCCAGACGAGCGGCGTATCGAGATATTCCAGGATGGTGCGGTTTCGCACGGAGGGCGCCGCCTGCAGTTCGCCGCCGTAGAACCAGTCGGACGAGAAGCGCATGAGCGCCTCGTTCATTCGGTACTGCACTTTCAGCAGCCTGACCGCCTCGGGATGGCGTTCTGCAATGGTTTCCATCAGCGTCTTTCCCAGTCCGGCTCTCAGGCATGCCGGATTCTTCACCGTCGGAGGCAGCTGGCAGTGGTCGCCTGCGAGGATGACGCGGTCAGCCTTGGGTATGGCAATCCAGCAGGCTGCCTCAAGCGCCTGCGCCGCCTCGTCGATGAAGAGCGTATGGCAGCGCCATCCCGTCAGCACGGGGTGGGCAGCTCCCGCCAGCGTGGATGCCACCACGCGGCATTGGCTGAAGACCTCATTGCGAATGCGGAGCTCCAGTTCCTCAGCGCGCTCCTTCAGGCGCGCTGTCTTCTGGTGGAAATGCGGGCTTCGGCTTTTGTGCGGCGTGCTGTAGAGTTGCCGGATGTCGCGCCGCGTCTGCCAGAGTTGGGGATAGTCAGGGTGCGCCTCGAAGCGTCGTTCGTAGGTGAAGCCCAGCATTTCGTCGGTGACGCGCGTGGGGTTCCCGATGCGCAGCACTTGCAGTCCGCGGTCGGCGAGGTGCTTGCTAATCCAATCTACGGCGGTGTTGCTCTGCGCGCAGACCATCACCTGCACCTCGCGCCGCAGCACTTCGTCAATGGTTTCCACGAGCGTCGTGGTCTTTCCCGTGCCCGGGGGGCCGTGTACGATGAGCACATCCTTGGCCCGCAGGGCATCGCGCACGGCTTCCTGCTGCGAGGCGTTGAGCCAGGGGAAGCTCGGCTCTGCGTTCGGGCTTCCCCAGTGGAGCGGGGCATTCGCGTGGAAGATGTCGCGCAGTTCGGCCAGGCGGTTGCCCCGTGCTTTCTCCACGCGCTGCAGGGCCTCCGTCATGAGTCGGTAGGTGGTTTCGTCGAAGTGCAGTGCCACGCCGGGGCGTTCCATGCTGAGCAGCCGGCTCAGGGTTCCCTCGTTCGGCAGGCTGACCACCATGCGGTCGTCCTCGGCATAGGAGACGATGCCGATGGTGTCGGCGAAGACGGGGTGTCCCTCAGAGGGCATGCTGAAGAAGCAGATGCTTTTGCCGTACTCGAAGTTGTGCTCCGGCACGCCCGCCTCGGCTTTTTCGCCCTGCGCGCTCTCGCCCTCGTTGCAGATTTCCACCACGAGGCGGTCGAGCGAGTTGTAGTAGCTGCGTCCGAACCTGACGGGCCACCAGCAGTTTCCGCGTTTGATGCGCCGGCGAATGCCCTGCGTCTCCATTTCTCTGCGGTATTCCGCGCGTTCGTATGCTTGTTCTTCTTTGAGGAGGAAAAGTTGTTTCTCAAACATATATGGCAGGTTCTATCAATTAGTTTTCAATGTAAGGCAGTGTTCTTGTTTTACTTGGATGTCTTCACGCCTCTCGCACCGTATCTTTTGTCTTTCATTCAGTCACGTAGCCCGCTACGCTCCCTCGTGAAAAACAAAAACCTACGGCACGATAGTCGCAAATACATCGCAAGCTAATTTACAGAACCTACCATATGTATTGGGGTGGAAGGATATGGGGATGTGGAAAACACCTCTGGGGTGCGGAGCCGTCCCATGCGAAAGGCGGCTCTATCTGCCCGTCAGAAGTGGGGATGCAGATAGAGCCGCCTCAAAGGGTGAGCAGGCAGGAGCGTGGAAAGCTCACGGCCGGCTATTTGTCTTTTCGCCCGAAGAGAGAGAAATGCACATAGCGTTTCGGATGCGCCTTAAGGTCAGTGACGAGGCTGTCTGCACTCTGCAACGTATGGTTGAGGTTGTCGTAGAGCGCGCGGTCGTTCATCAGTGCTCCGAGCGTACCGTCCGTGCCCGTCAGCTGGCGTTGCACGTCAGCCATCGTCGCCTGCAATTGTCCGACGAGCAGGCGGGCATCGGCGACGGTGCTGTTCAGATTCGTCATTGTGCCCTCTACGTCGGCTTTTGCCAGGTTGCCCGTCAGCTGTTCCGCATTGTTCAGGGTGTTCTTCACCTGATTTGCCATGAGCTTGTCGAGTTCCGCAGAGGTGTGCTTCAGGTTTTCGGTGATTTCCGCAGCGTTGCTCAGGGTCTGTTGCAGGGCAGGGTCGCCCGTCAGGCGGTTCAGGTTGGTCAGGATGCTGTCGAGTTTGGGCAGCATCGCCTCTACCGTCGGCATCATCGTGCTGAGCTGGTCCATGGCTCCCATGGAGTTCGCGCCAAGTATGGTGTCTTGCGGCTCGAGCAGGTCAGTAGGATTTTGTCCCAGCACAAGGTGCATGATGACACCGCCCATGAGCGGCGTCTCCAGCGAGGCCGTCGTGCCTTTCGGGATGCGCATGTTCTTGTCGAGCTCAATGAGCACGACTACTGCCGAATTGTCGGCGTAGTTGTATTCGATGTCGCGTATCGTTCCCACGGGATAACCGTTGGCATAGACCAGATTCGACACGGCGAGCTGCTTGGAATCTTTCAGCTTGACGTAGTAAGAGTTGGTGGACTGGAAGATGTTGATGCCCTTCAGGAAATTGATTCCTACAATCAGTATGGCTACGCAGACGATGGCGGTGATGGCAATCTTGATTTCGTTTTTCATGGGGAGTGGTGTTTACTGTGAGGTAGGGAAATGTCGTCTTGCATTCGTTTTGGGCGTGCGGGCATTTGCTTTCGGCCTGTGGCCCTCAGCTTTTTTGCTCTCAGCTTGTAGCTCTCGGCTTCTGACCCTCAGTTTTATTGCTTGCGGCTTATTTTAATGGCTTGGCTGAGGTCCGTGCGTTGCCCGTCGATGAAGGCTACGATGAAGGTGTCTTTGAACTTTGTGGCGATTTGTTTCCTCAGTTGCAGAATCTCTTTGTAGTCAGTGGATTCTCCGTAGGTGTATTTGTACAGCCCCTTGTCTTTGTAGCACTGCGCCTGCAGGCCTTTGAATCTGGGGTCCTTGGCTTTCAGCGGAGAATCGCTGGTGAGTATTTGAATCTTGAACACGGGTTGTCCGGCTTTCTCCTCGTTTTCTGCAGTGGGTGCTTGTTCCGTGTTTGGGTTTTTCATCTCGTTGTCCACCGTTTGCCGTTCGTTGATGACGGGAGGCAGGGGCTGTTCGACTATGGTCTGCGCATTTCCCTGCGCTCCGTGTTCTTGCGGCGATGGTGTTTCGGCCTTCTCTTCAGCAGTCTCTCTCGTCTGTGCCGTATTGTTTCGTTGTGCGGGCGTGGTTTTCATAGCCGGTATTTCCTTCTCCGGCGGAAGATTCAGCTCCGATGCCAGCGGCGGCAATCGTTCGCCGCTCTTGCTTCTCTCTGCTTTCTGCGTCCGCTGCTTCGAAGCCATCGCGAGGTCAGGCATCTGCGGCTGCGGGTTTTCCGTAGCCAGTCCGATGCTTTCATTGTAGGAAGTGGTCTCTACGGGGCGTACGCTTGGGGCATTGCTGCCCGTCGCGCCGTTCGGATATCCGTTTTGAGCCAGCAATGGCGGTTCGCCAATGCCGTTGTTGCCCTCGGTCTGCGGTTCGTCGGCCCGCAGCTTCTTGCGGTAGCTCTGAATGCCGCGATAGAGACACGAAGCCAGCTCGCTGATTCCCGGCTGCGAGGTCAGGTATCGCTCCTCCGTCGGGTGCGAAATGAATCCGACCTCAGTCAGCACGGAAGGCATCGAGGTCTCTCTGAGCACGAGGAACCCTGCTTGGTGAACGCCCTTGTTCTTGCGTCCGGCATTTCCGTATTCCTGCTGAATGTTTTTTGCCAGTTTGATGCTCTCCTGCATATAGCGGTCTTGCATCAATTCGAAGATGATGTAGCTCTCCGCCTTATTGGGGTCGAAGCCTTGATATTGCGTTTTGTAGTTGCTCTCGTAGGTGATGACGCTGTTTTCGCGCTTCGCCACTTCAAGGTTCTCCGCTGCGCGGTGCATACCTAAGGTGTAAGTCTCCGCACCGCTGACGGTGGATTTCCCCGATGCTACGGAATTGGTGTGAATGCTGATGAAGAGGTCTGCCTTGGCTTTGTTGGCAATGTTGGCGCGCTCTTGCAGGGGGACGAAAACGTCCGTCTTGCGCGTATAGACCACCTTCACCTCGGGGCAATTTTGCTCGAAGAGTCGTCCTAAGGCAAGGGCAACACTGAGGTTGATGTTCTTCTCCTTTCCCGTTTTTCCCAGAGCTCCCGCATCCCGTCCGCCGTGTCCGGCATCGATGACGAGGGTGAAAGTCTTGGCGGCGGCAGGTTCGGCCGCATAAACGTTGCCTCCCCATCCCCAGAATAGCAGGACGGCGAGAAAAAGGGTGAATCGTGCGTGGATTTTTTTCAGCAAAGTGTTCATATTTTGGCTGCAAAAGTACAAGTTTTTTTCGATTCGACCTTCTCAAAGTGATAAGTTTTTTGGAAAACTATGGCCTAAACTTGTTAATCCCTCCTCGTTTTAGGCCGTTGCGTATGCAGAAAGTGATGTTTTATGATTACCTTTGCCATCAGGATTCCTTACATAAACTCCTGACATACTATGCTCCATCCCGATGTCTCCCCGTTTCTTCGCTCCTCTCTATATATGACCCTCTCCTCTCTCTCTACAATCCGCTCCTATATATATATAATAGGAGTGCTGCTGTGCTCCTCGTTCGCAGTGTTGCCTGCTCGCGGTCAGGATTCCAATGGCGGCGAGGCAGATAGCGTCCGTCCGCGTCCCCTTCTTGCACGCGATATTTTGCGAGCATCGCAGTCAGACAGCTGTGATGTCGTATCGTCGTCTGATGGCTATCTCATGCCTGGAGTCCTGCCGTGGCTTCCCGGTGCCTACGGTTCGCAGTTCCACGAAGGCTTTAATGCCGAGGTAGGACTGAGCGTTTCAGCCAGTTTCGGCAAGCATCGTCGCAAGGGTGCAGGCTTCGGCGAGCATTTTGCCGCTGCCTACGCCATGCCTTTCAGCAAGGATCGCCGTTGGATGGGGGCGGTTGGGCTGTATATCGACCGCATGGACTGGGGAAACTATCATAGCACTGAGGCAGGAATTGCAGGAATGCTGGGCTATCGTGTGAACGATTGGTGCAGTCTCTTTCTGTACGGCTCTTATCAGTTCCTCCCCTCGCAGTATTCCTGCGGCCATGCCCAGCCGAGTTCGCTGTGGTACGATGGCAGTTGCGGATGGTGGGGCGTTCCCTACGATGATTTCTGCGGACGTTTGAAGGGGCGCATCGGCGCTGCCGCACAATTTCGCCTGGGCAATGCCGCCGCCATCACTGTCGCCGTGGAGCAGGAATTTCGCGACAACTCCCGCGGGGTGTTCGATACGGCGCACGGTGTGCCGGGGTTCGACCCCACAAAGCCTAACGCTGGCGCTGGCGGTGGGCGGCGCGTCCGGTCCGTTGACTATGGGCGTGAGGCGGGAATGCCCGTTAATCAGAAATAAGTGATGGAAAGATGATGAAAAGTCTGGGCGTTTGCAAGAAAAAAGGAAACGGATGTGGCATTTTCGATGTCACATCCGTTTCTTTTGCTTGTATAATTATACGAGTCGATATGCCGGGGCTTAAACGATGCCCTGAGCCATCATGGCGCGTGCCACCTTCATGAAGCCAGCCACGTTGGCACCCTTCACATAGTTGATATAGCCATCAGCCTCAGTGCCATAGGTGACGCACTGCTTGTGTATGCCGTGCATGATTTCGTGCAGACGCTTGTCCACGTCTTCTGCGCTCCAACTCAGGTGAGCTGCATTCTGGCTCATCTCCAATCCGCTCGTTGCCACACCGCCGGCGTTGACAGCCTTGCCGGGAGCGTATAGCATCTTGTGCTCGATGAAGAGGTCGATGGCCTCAGGCGTACAGCCCATGTTGGAGATTTCGCCTACGCAGAGCACGCCGTTCTCATAGAGCTTGCGTGCATCGTCGCCGTTCAGCTCGTTCTGCGTAGCGCAGGGGAGCGCGATGTCCACCTTGGCCTCCCAAGGTTTCTTGCCGGCGTAGAAGGTAGCACTGGGGAATTTCTCAG
This sequence comes from uncultured Bacteroidales bacterium, assembly GCA_945787885.1. GTDB lineage: Bacteria > Bacteroidota > Bacteroidia > Bacteroidales > Bacteroidaceae > Alloprevotella. Next base: position 46,816 of record CALZJF010000011.1, read on the forward strand.
CATAGGGAGCCACGATGTCGTTGCCGCTGGCGCGGAGTTCGAGCATATAGTCAATCTTTTCGCCGCTGATGCCGTCGGGGTCATAGACGTATCCGTCAGGACCACTGATGGTCACCACTTTTGCGCCGAGCTGCGTGGCCTTGAGAGCCGCACCCCATGCCACATTGCCGAAGCCGCTGATGGCCACCGTCTTGCCCTCTATGCTATGGCCTGCCGTTGCCAGCATTTCGTTGACGAAGTAGAGACCTCCGAAGCCCGTTGCCTCGGGACGTACCAGCGAGCCTCCCCATTCCAGACCCTTGCCCGTGAGCACACCGCTAAAGTCGCGCGTGAGCTTCTTGTACTGTCCGAATAGGAAACCGATTTCGCGTCCGCCAACGCCGATGTCGCCTGCCGGCACATCCACTTCCGGACCGATATAGCGATAAAGCTCATTCATGAATGCCTGGCAGAAACGCTCCACTTCTGCCTCGCTCTTGCCGCGGGGGCTGAAGTCAGAACCACCCTTGCCGCCGCCCATGGGCAGTGTGGTCAGGGCATTCTTGAAGGTCTGCTCGAAGCCGAGGAATTTCAATATGGAGAGATTGACAGAGGCGTGGAAACGCAGTCCGCCCTTGTAGGGGCCAATGGCACTGTTGAACTGCACGCGATAGCCGAGGTTCACCTGAACCTTACCCTGATCGTCCACCCAAGGCACGCGGAAGGTGATGATGCGCTCGGGTTCAACGAGGCGTTCGAGCAAGGCTTTGCGTTCGAACTCAGGATGCTGGTCGTAAACGTCCTTGATGGAAATCAGCACTTCGCGGACAGCCTGGAGATATTCAGCCTCACCAGGATGGCGAGCCTCCAGTTTCTGCATAAACTCATTGATGTTTAACATAGCAGATGTGTGTTTTTTAAGGTATATTGTATGGTTAGAAGTTGAGTGTCGAAAGTATTATTCTGCTTTTCCGACATGGCAAAGGTACAACAAAAGGTTTGTTTTGACCAAGAAAATGACCATAAATTTCAGATAAATTTTTGCCTGCGCCAGTAAACATGAAAGGAATGAGGCTCTTTGTGCGTTATTTCCATAAGTTCCGCGATAGCCCCCCACTGCTGAGTGCCCTTGAATCCCCCTCCTTGGAATCTCGGAAATAGCCGAATAAGTGATGATTTTTCAGGATTTTCGTAGTTTTTGGTGTCTGTTTTCGTCAAAATGATATTACAAGCGATTAAGAAAATACAAAAGAATATGGACATCTTACTCAGAACAGACAAGGTTTGCAAGCGTTTCGACCAGCACACCGCCCTCGATGAAGTGAGCATCGAGGTAGGGCGTGGGCGCATCTTCGGACTCCTTGGTCCGAATGGTGCGGGCAAGACTACCCTCATCCGCATCATCAACCACATCACCGCCCCCGACAGTGGCAGCGTCGTCTTCAACGGTCATCCTTTGTGCTGGGAGGATATGCAAAACATCGGGTATATGCCCGAGGAGCGCGGCCTCTATAAGAAGATGAAAGTCGGCGAGCAGGCCGTCTATCTCGCACAGCTGAAAGGCCTCTCTGCCCGCGATGCCCGCCAGCGTCTGCAGATGTGGTTCGAGCGTCTGGACATCATGCCGTGGTGGAACCGCAAGCTCGAAGAACTCTCGAAGGGCATGCAGCAGAAGGTGCAATTCGTCATCACTGTCCTCCACGAGCCCGAACTCCTGATTTTCGACGAGCCTTTCAGCGGTTTCGACCCCGTAAATGCCGAAGTGCTTAAGCGGGAAATCCTCCGTCTGCGTGATGCGGGCCACACCATCATCTATTCTACCCACAACATGCCCTCCGTGGAGGACGTCTGCGACGACATTGCCCTCATCAACCATAGCCGCCTCGTGCTTTCGGGCAGTGTTGACGAGGTGAAACGCCGCTATGCCGATGGGCGCTATGAGATTCGCGCCGTCACCGATGAGGAACAGGCGCGGCAAGTAGCAGCCAGCATCCCCGATGCCATCATCCAGCCCGTGCTCCCCAGCATGAACGAGGTGTTCCTCCGTGCCGTGCAGTAAACCGCTTGTCTCCTATATATATAATATATGTGTTATGAACAAAATCAATATCATCATACTCCGTGAGCTTACCACTCGCGTGAAGAAAAAGAGTTTCATCGTCATGACCATCCTCATGCCCTTCCTCATGGTACTGCTGGTCATGGCTCCCGTCCTGTTAGGACAGATTACGGGCGACAATCAGGAGCGCATCGCCGTCATTGACCAGACGGGAAAATACGCCGAATGCCTGAAGTCGAACAAGGAATACGTCTTCGTGCGCTATGACAAGATGGAAGCCTCATTGAAGAGCGACACCACCGACATCACCGCCATACTCACCATCACTGCCGATTTGGCAGAAAACCCCAAGGCTGCCACTCTCTCCTCCAGCAAGGAGATGCAGCTCTCTGCCGTCAGCTACATTGAGAATGCCCTGGGCGAGCAAGTGCGGCGCGAGAAGATGGCGAGCTACAACATCCCCAATCTCGATGCCATACTCGATGAGATGGATCAAGGCTTCACCCTCAACACGGTGAGATGGGATGCCGATGGCAATGAAAGCGAATCGTCGGGAGCCCTCTCGCTCGGCGTAGGATTCCTCTTCACCTTCCTAATCTACACGTTCGTCCTCTCGTACGGCGGCATGGTGATGTCGGGCGTGATGGAGGAGAAAACCAATCGCATCATGGAAATCATGGTGTCGAGCGTATCGCCCTTCCAAATGATGATGGGCAAAATCATCGGCGTAGCCCTCGTAGGCTTCGTGCAGATAGCCATTTGGGCAGTCATGTTCGCCGCCCTCAGTTCAGGAGCCATGTATCTGTTGGGTTCCTCGGCATCAGAAGCCGTGCAGATGGCAGCATCGCCCGATGTGCAGTCACCGCTCGCCGCAGCGTCGGCAGATACGTCAGGCTTTGGCGGTGCTGACTTTGCCAACGTCGCCGCCCTGTTCGGTTCCATCCCCATTGCCGAGCTTTGCATTATGTTTGTGCTGATGTTCATCGGCGGTTATCTGCTCTACGCCAGCTTCTTCGCAGCCGTCGGTGCCAGCGTGAACACTACGGAAGACTCCTCTCAGTTCACGCTCCCCGTCATGATCGTCATCGTCTTCGGCATGTATGCCGCCATCGGCAGTCAGGGCAACACCGACGGTCCGTTAGCATTCTGGTCGAGCCTCTTCCCCCTCACCTCTCCCATCGTCATGATGGTGCGCATCCCCTTCGGCGTACCCCTTTGGCAGGAAGTGCTCAGCCTCGTCCTGCTCTATGGCACGGCGATAGGCATGGTATGGATGGCAGGCAGAATCTATCGTGTCGGCATCCTGATGTACGGCAAGAAGCCCACCTTCAAGGATTTGCTGAAGTGGCTGACATATCGTTAGCCGCCATTTCTTCTGACAGATAAGTCAGGGGCAGCCCAGTCCTCCGCGTAGTAGTGGAGTACTGGGCTGCCCCTGACTTGTTTTTTTTGTACTTTAAGAGAGGGCCGTTGCTGATATTTATAAAGATTTTACGTCAAGTTCCAACTGAGTACGCTACAAAAGATTGACCATGAGGTGTTTCTTATAAAGATTTTACATCAAACCACAACACAAAATAAATAGTTGTATAAACAAAACGGGTGTTTCTTATAAAGATTTTACATCAAACCACAACCTATATCATATAAATGTATGAAATCTAATAGGTTAGATTCGTTATAGAGTACAGGAAGTGGTAGATGTGAAGTGGTTTTATACCGCAAAGTTATCAAAAAAGTCGAGTTGTAGTTGAATTGGCCGCTTTTTTTCAACCGCGCCCCAAAAAATCTGGATAGTTGCATATTGTTTGTCTGTGACAATCAATATGCTAACCTTTCCTTTTTCTGGTAAGAGCGATTGAATACGACGGATATATGCAGAGCGGCAGTCGCAAGCCCCCCATCCATCTATGTTTCGTGTGCAATGCACGGGGTTTTCTCCTTGTTTTCCAGCTGAAAATCTGCGAATGTTGCCCGTTTCTTCGTGCTGTTTGCCCTTAATGTCGCGACTCCTGATGGCCTGTTTTTATTTCCGATGGCACTTCTCGTCTCCATGTGGCCATTTCAGGCTCTCATGTGACCATTTTAAGGGGTGAAAACGAACACTTTTAGGGGTGAAAATGATTGCTTGGGAAGAGGAAGCTCAGCAGATGAGGCGCGTATGCTATAAAAGAAACGTGTATGCTATATAGAAAGAGCGTGTGTGCTATATAGAAAGAGAGCGCGTGTGCTATATAGAAAGAATGTGTGTGCTATAAAAAAGGCGTGTGTTATATAGAAAGAACGTGTGTATGCTATATAGAAAGAATGTGTGTGCTAAAAAAAGATTTTGTGCTATATAAATACAACGTGTTTGCGCTATGAAAAACGCGTATGCCATATAGAAGAGAGCGCGCATGCCATAAGAAAAAGGAGGTGGACACCTCGTATTCAGGTGTCCACCTCCTTATTTTTTCAGGGCTGCTTTGTCTGTCTTGATAGCGTCAGCAGTGGGGCGCGGCTTAGGCTATGTCAATCTGACGCTGAATCTTCTTCGCCTCGTCCTTTGTGGCCTTCGGCATGACGATGGTCAGTACGCCGTTCTCCACTCGGGCTGAGATATGATCCTTCACGATATTGTCAGGCAGGACGTAGGTCTGCTGATAGTTCGTGTAGCTAAACTCGCGGCGCAGATAGTGCTCCTTCTTGTTCTCCTCCTTGTGCTCCAGTTTGTTCTCAATGGCTACATCGAGATTGCCGTCGGCATTGATGTTCACCCGGCAGAACTCTTTCTTGATGCCCGGCACAGCCACTTCCATCGTGAAGGCACTGGCATCTTCCTTGACATTGACGGCGGGAGCGGTGGCCTTCATCTTGGGCATCCAATCGCTGTTGAAGAAATCGTCGAACACACTGGGGAACCAACTGTTTGAATTCATTACTGGTAACATAATATACCTCCTTGTTAAATGGTTGTTATAGATGTTGTTGAGTTGCAAGCCTCCGGAGCCTTGCTTGCTCCTGCGGGCTTTGCGCTTACACCTGAGGTAGCAGCAATCTGCATACCAGCGGCAACGGCCGGTGACAGCGTGGCAGCAAAGTTAAAATGCTTTTAACGTTTGGCTTCGGGGCGGCGAGGCGGCAAGGGGCGGGCATGAGGAACGCGGAAGTGAGGAGATGGCAACGCCGGACTGGCCATTTCCGATTGCCACATCATGGAAACCGGGGAAACGGGGAGGCTGCGGGCAGGGAATATTTCTTAACTTTTGCTGCCGAAATGACCATGTGGGCTGACAAATCAGGCGTAGGCTGCGCAGAACTCCATGCAGGCGATGCTGCTGAAAATGCTCTCGCGGGCGAGGTGAAAAGGCAAGTAGGCGGCAAAAAGAGAGGTTTTTGGCAGAAATAAGGGATAAACTGGTCACTTTTTCATGAAAAAACTGCTAAATTTGCCCAATCTAAAACCACAACAACTCCTTACGACAGCAATACACATGAAGTACACGTCAAACACTCTGGGAGCTCTTGCCCTGCTCGCTACGGCCGTCAGTGCCGCCACTGCCGCGCTGCCAGGCATCAGCGACAAGAAGAACTCCAGGGCTTATGCCGCTGACGGCGGCGGGCTCATCATCAACGAAATCATGGTGGACAACACCGACATGTTTCTTGACCCTTCGCTCAACTATGGCGCGTGGATTGAGGTTTACAACCCCACGAACAAAACCATTGACCTGACGAAATACTACGTGAGCACTGACCCCGCGCAGCCGAAGATGTTTCATCTGCAGTCGGGGAGCATCAGTCCGAAATCGTTTGCCAACATCTGGTTTGACCACTACGAGGCGAACCTGCAGACGCAGGTGAACTTCAAGCTCGACACTGAGGGCGGCACCATCCTCCTTGCTGACGAGGACGGCAACATCGTGGCGCAGGAAACGTATCCCGCTGCCATCAGCCGTGCCAGCTATGCCCGGACCACCGACGGCGGTGACGCTTGGGGATGGACGGCTGAGCCTACGCCCGAAGCCTCGAACGCAGGGAGCCTCTTCGCCGACAGCCAGCTCAGCGCGCCCATCGTGGATGAAGACAGCCAGCTCTTTGACACCTCGGTGGGAGTGAGCGTCACCTCGCAGGACGAGGGCGTGACGCTGATCTACACCACTGACGGTTCGACGCCGACGCTCGACAATGGCGAAGAACTTCAGGCAGGCAAGCGAGTGTATTTCTACGAAACCACTCCCTTCCGTGTGCGCGCCTTCAAGCATGGCTGTCTGCCCAGCACCGTCGTCACGCGTTCGTATATCTATGAAGACAAGGATTTCACGCTCCCCATCCTCTCCATCAACACCCTCGATGCCAATCTCTATGACGACTATATGGGATGCTACGTGAGAGGCACGAACGGAATAGCAGGGCGCGGACAGACGGGCCCCTGCAACTGGAACCGCGACTGGGACCGCCCCGTGAACTTTGAATACTTCGATGCAGGAGGCGTGGTGCGCGTCAATCAGGAGGCCGACTTCGCCGTGGCAGGCGGATGGAGCCGAGCCTATGAGCCGCGCTCATTCAAAATCAAGGCAGGCAAGCGCTATGAGGGGAAGAACACGCTGAACTATCCCTTCTTCGAGCGGAAACCCTCGCTGAAATACAAGGCTCTCCACATGCGCGGAGGCGGAAATGACTATGGATGCCGACTGAAGGACGCTGCCCTGCAGAGCATCGTGCTCACATCGGGAGTAGATGTGGAGGGACAGGAGTATCAGCCCGTGGTGTTCTACATCAACGGTGTCTATAAAGGCCTCATCAATATGCGCGAGCCCAACAATAAGGACTACGCCTATGCCAACTACGGCCTGGGCAGCGACGAAATCGACCAGTTTGAGATTGGCCCCGACTCTTGCTACACGCAGATGTACGGCACGAAGGACATGTATGACTACTGGGTGCTGCTCTCAGAGAATGCCGACGCCCCCGACACCTATCGCGAAATCTGCGACATCGTAGATATGGATGAGTACGTGAACTACATGGCTTCCGAAATGTTCATGGGAGCCGTCGATTGGCCGCGCAATAACGTGAAGGGCTTCAGGAAGATTGACGGCGGGCGCTTTCGTTTCGTGCTTTTCGACCTCGATGGGACGCTCAGCACTACCTCGCCCTTCACCACGCTGCAAGGGCAGGAGTACGCCTACGGCGATGCTGACTGGAACAATGGTGGCAACCGGCTCTATCTGCATAACGAGTTCGTCACCATCTATCTCAACATGCTCAAGAATGCCGACTTCCGCAAGAAGTTCGTCGATACCTTCTGCCTGATGGGCGGCAGCGTCTTCACGCCAGCCCGCGTCACGCAAATCGTGGATAGCCTTGCAAATCGCACGGCTGCCATGATGGCCTACGAGGGGGCATCGCCCTATGGCACTGCCAACAGCATCAAGAACGCCTTCAACAATATCGGACGCTACGACCAGCTCCTCAAATCGCTGAAGAACTATGGCGCCTTCAACATGAAGAAGAGCACGGAGCAGAGCGTGAAGCTGGGCTCGAACCTGAAGGATGCCCGACTTTTCGTCAATGACATACCCGTGCCGACGGGCAGCTTTGACGGCAAACTCTTCGCCCCTGTCACCTTCCGCGCCGAAGCTCCGGGCGGCTACCGCTTTGCAGGATGGTCGGCCGAGGCAACAACGATGGCAGACGTGTTTGGCTTCGCCGGGAAGTGGAAGTACTACGACCAAGGTTCGCTCGACGGCACAAACTGGTATGGCACCACTTATTCCGACTACGCTTGGAGCGAGGCAGCAGCCCCGATGGGCTATGCCACCAACAACGACATGAAGAGCCTCATCACCACCTTCGTGGATTATGGCGACGACACCAACAGCAAGCGCCCCACGTGCTATTTCCGCAAGAAGTTCAGCCTGAGCAAACTGCCGACATCGGGCAGCGAAGTGCAGCTGGCATATAAGGTGGACGATGGAATGGTGGTGTACGTGAACGGCATCAAGGCGGGGCAGTACAATATGCCCAATGGCACCGTCACGTACGACACTTATGCCACGACCTACGCCGGCACCGTGCCCGATGAAGGCGTCATCTATCTGAGCCCCAGCCTCTTCAATCTGGGCGAAAACGTCATAGCCGTGGAGGTACACAACAGTTCGGCGGGCTCCAGCGACCTCTTCTTCGACGTGAAACTCTCCGTGACGGGCGAAGGCACGAGCAATTTCGTCAGCACCGACGAGGAATACGATATGCCGACAACGGGTGCCGTCACGCTCAACGCCATCTTCGAGCCCCTCACCGACGAGGAGACGGCAGCTGAAAAGATGTATCCCGTGCGCATCAACGAGGTGAGTGCGGCCAACACCATCTATTGCTGCGAATACTATAAGCGCAACGACTGGGTGGAACTCTATAACACGACGGGCAAACCCATCGACTTGGCAGGAATGTATCTGAGCGACAACCGCGATAAGCTGCAGAAATTCCAAATCCCCGCAGCCAAGGAGGGCGACCAGTTCTCCACCGTCATCCCTGCCTATGGCCATTACGTCATTTGGTGTGACAAACTGGAAAGCCTGACGCAGATGCACGCATCGTTCAAGCTTGCCGCTGAGGGCGACACCCTCTATCTGACGGCGGCCGACGGCTCATGGACGGACATCTTCCCCTACTGCGAGCACAAGGGCGAAGAGACTGTCGGACGTTTCCCTGACGGTTCGGCAAACACCTATGTCATGACGAAGCCCACCATGGCGGCAGCGAACCGCCTGACCTCATACAGCACTGCCTATACGCCTGACATTTCGGATATTACCACAGGCATTTCGGAGGCTTCTACTCGGGGCATGGCCATGAAAGTGTTCTATGTGGATGGGCGCCTCTGTGTGCGCACCGCGCCCGGCACGGAGTGGGCTACGTTCAGCATTTACAACGCCGCAGGCCAGCACCTCGTCGAAGATACGCAGCTGCTGGACAGCGACGGTTCGGGGCGCGTTCATCTCAGCCTGAGCGCAGGATGCTACATCGCACGCGTGACGGACAGCAACGGCCAACAACAGCAGACGAAATTCATCGTGAGGTAAGGACTTGAAGGGGAGCGCATCCTTACAGGGCGCGCTCCCCTTTCTCCACTTTTTATCCCATACATTCTCCACGTTTTGTCCTACATTCTCCACGTTTTGTCCTACATGGAGACTTCCTGACACTGCGAAAATCCTTTTTTATTCACCTAATATCTATTTTATGAGAAACGCTTTACTGTTTATCATGCTATTCCTGGCAGGACTGACAGGCAACGTGCAGACGGCTTCGGCGCAAGAAGTGCAGAACCCCCTGCTGCGATTCGCTTGTCTGAGTGACATCCACAACGAGTTCTCCATGATTTCTGCCTCCAACGTAAACGATGTCAGGCTTCGCACGGCATTCCTGACCGCGCTCGACAGCATCAGTCGGGACAACTGTCAGCTCGTCGTCTTGGGCGGCGACTACACCAGCGACTGCACCATCTCGGAAGCCAACTGGCAGCAGACCCGCAAGCTCATGGCCGAGGCGGTGGAAAAAGCCATCACCCCTGACGCCAAGGGCCGCAAGCCCGTCATTTTCTGTAACGGCAACCACGAATATGAAGTGGCCAACTTCGACAATATTCCAAAGCCCTACAATGCCGGCGACTACTACACCTTCCCGATGAAGGAGCAGACGGGAAAACTCTACGCCAACGAGTGCTTCTACGAAGAAGCTCCCAACGGCGCACTCGGAACCATGAAGCTCCTCGCTGCCTACCATTATGTCATCGGTGGATTCGACTTTGTCGTGCTCAACTGCGGCAAGTATTTCTTCAAGAGCGCATGGGACTATCAGTATTCCATGGAGAGTGTGGAATGGGTGGACAAGAAGCTCGACGAAATCTATGCTTCCGACCCCAACAAGACCGTGTTCTTCATCTCCCACCTCCCCCTCGATGGCTCGAAGGGAGCCACCGTGGGCAAGACGTTGCTCAGTTCGGCAGCCTCCACGCAGGCTCTGCGCGAGGCACTGCTCAAGCACCCCAACCTCATCAACATCTACGGCCACGACCACAGCTCGCGCAGCAACAACAGCTTCTATGAGACTTCGCTCACACAGCGCATCACGCACTACGACTCTAACGGCAACATCATCGAGCCTGCCAACGGCGGCGACGGGGAGAAGCCCGAAAAGCCCGAGCAAGTGGAGGTGAGCCTGAAGAGTGCCAACGGACAATACTTGGGTTTCGATGCCTACAACCTCGGCATGGTAGAGGCAGCGCACCGTTTCACTGTGAAAAACTCGACGGCTGTAGCGGGCACGCTGACCTTCTTCGGCGAAAACGCTCCGACGAACAACAATGGCTACATCTACTGCGGCTCGAACGGAAGATTCTCCGGCAACTCCGCCGTGAGCAGTGCATCGAGCGTGCTGCTCTACGAGGCTGGCGCAGCCGACGCGGAGGGCAACTTCACGGCAAAGCGTGCTGAATGGCCTGAGTTCGGCAAGCAGTATGTCATCGTGAACCTCTGTTCCAAGGGTGGATACTACGCCCTGACCAACGAGCCCTACAGTGCTGGCTCAACCAGCCAGCGCATGGTGGGACTGAAAGTGAGCGACGATGCTCCTGCCGATGTGCTGACATTCAGCACCAGCAATGTGGTCTGGACCATCTACGACATCAGCCTCGGCGAAGAAGGCGAGGGCGGCCAGGAGGAAGAGACTGCCACGGATGTGTTCTACATACAGGATCAGGACGGCAACTACTTCGACTACAAGGACAATATAAACATGTGTCTCATCGGCACGAATGTGAAACTTACCAAGGGATTCCGCATCAGCAAATCTACGGCCACGGCAGCACCTTGGGCCAACTCGAAGAGCGTTCAGATGCTGAGTCTTGCCAGTGCCGACGGCCGCTACCTCTACTGCGGTTCGGGCGGCAAGTTCTCCGGCAACACCCAGGCTTCCAACACGGGCACGTGCCTCTGGCTCTACGAAGTGGGAGCTGACAACAAGGCGGTGAGGACCGACGAGCCGAAATCGGGCAGCAAATACATCATCGTGGGCTGCAAGAACGGCGCATACTATCAGATGCTCAACACCAACAATGGCGGAACGACGAACGATGACCTGCGCGAACTCAGCGAAGCACTCGATGTGACGGAACTCACTGACGAGATGACCTTCAACGGCAACACCGCCGCTCTCTGGACTCTCACCGCCGTGCCGAGCGAGCCTACGACGGAGCCCGGCGAAGAGGGAACTCCCAGCTTCATGAGCATCTTCATGGGTTCCATGCGCTATAACGACCTCAACACGAATGCCAGTCCCGGCGTACAGGATTCCCCCATCATCCAGGGTCTCATCGTCACGGTCTATGACGACAAGGTGGTGTTCACCGTGAAGAACTATGGCGAGAAGGGCCAGGTGACGGGAAGTGCGGTATCGACCTTCCTCACCAACCCCCTGCCTGACTATGTGGTGGAGCGCGAAGTGACCTGTACGGGAACCGACGTGGAAGTGCCCCTCAACACGTTCTGCCATACGAACGTCGATCCGAAGGAGAACTCCTACGTTGGCGAGCTGAGCCAACTCGTGCTTACCTTCGACGAGGATGGCGACCAGCCTGCTTACGTCGTGGCCACGAAGACCGTGAAGGTGACCGATGCCGACGGCAACCTCATCACCACCGGCATGGCAGAGATGGGTACGGCGAAGGGAGCTACGGAGGCAGACATCGTAGTCACGCTGGCGGATGCCGTGGCGAAGCCCGGAAAATATGTGGTGAACTTCCCCGAAGGCCTCGTCTTCAGCACCCAGCGTCCTGAGGCATACAACCCCGCCTTCAGCCTCACCTATTTCGTGGATGAGCCTACTCTGCCTCTGGGCGACCCCATCACGAGCCTCGAACTGCTCGCGAACGACAAGGCTTACCTGCTCTACAACCCCAACGACATTGTCTATGCCGTCTATAACGCCGAGCATGCTCCCAACATTTGGGCTGCCAACAAGAAGGGCAGCACCTCGTTCAGTGCAGCAGTGACTGCCATTGATGTCACCGACGAGGGCAGCAGCTGGATGGCCATTCAGCAGAACGGCAACTTCTATCTCTACAACCTCGGCGCGAAGATGTATCTCTCTACGCCCGACTATAAGGGAACGGCCGTGCCCTCCGTGTTTACGGAAGAGCCTACGCCGCTGACGGTCATCAACCGTGCGGGCGACGGCTATTTCGCCTTTACCTCCGTGCCGGACAACTCGCTTTCTTATTTCTGCTCCGCATCGCAGTTCTCCGATCGCTTCATGACGAACTGGAGCAGCGACGACCACGGCTGCGGATGGGTGCTCATGGAGAATCCGAACGTAGAGGCCGACCTCTCCGTGCTGGAAGTAGTAGGCATGGCTAATACCATCGTGGAGGCGCGCGAGGCAGACATCTACAGCATCAGCGGTCTGCGCGTAAGCCGCAGTGCTGCCCAGCTGCCCAAGGGCATCTATATAATCAACCGCAAGAAGGTGGTCATCAAGTGATGACGCGCCTGCACTGACGTTTCCTTGACAGGCAGGAGGCCATGCCGCGCCGTGCGGTGGTCTCCTGCCTTTATTGTATGCCCCATCGGGGGCTTGCGGCGTTCGCCATCGGGCATGGCGATGATGAAAGCGCAGCATCGCGCAACTTGCAGAAATTCACCAACATGAAGGGCAAAGTTGTCAATTTCTGACCGCCTAAAGCCCTGATGTGGCGGTTTTCGCGCACAAAATACGATAAACTCCCTAAAAAGGTATTAACTTTGCGCCGATAAATTTTTGGCGCATCATACTGAGCGACACATAATATCATATAAAAAGACACATACACCCATGATTAAATCTCAGGACATCAAGAAGGGCGTTTGCATCCGCATGGACGGCAAGCTCTACTTCTGCATCGACTTCCTCCACGTAAAGCCCGGAAAGGGCAACACCATCATGCGCACGACCCTCAAGGACGTGGTTTCCGGCCGCGTACTGGAGAAGCGCTTCAACATTGGTGAGAGCCTCGAAGACGTTCGCGTAGAGCGTCGCCCCTACCAGTACCTCTACCTCGAAGGTGAGGACTATATCTTCATGAACAACGAGACCTTCGAGCAGGTGCCCATCGCTAAGGACCTCATCACGGGTGTGGCTTACATGAAGGAGGGTGATACGGTTGATGTGGTCAGCGACGCTGACACCGAGACCATCCTCTACGCAGAAATGCCCGTGAAGACCGTCCTCCGCATCACTTACACTGAGCCGGGCCTGAAGGGCGATACCGCCACCAACACCCTCAAGCCTGCAACGGTGGAGACGGGTGCTGAAGTGCGCGTGCCTCTCTTCATCGAAGAGGGCGAACTCATTGAGGTTGATACGCGCGATGGCAGCTATCAGAACCGCGTGAAGGAATAATCCTCCCCTCAGTCAGTACGCTGACAGCCCACGCCAGCATACAAACAGGCATCATACACCGTGCATATACAGCGGAGTATGATGCCTGTTGTCTTTTTGCAGACCTTATCTTCTAAGGTAGGTTCTATCAATTAGCTTGCGATGTATTTGCGACTATCGTGCC
>CALZJF010000012.1 GCA_945787885.1 uncultured Bacteroidales bacterium
GATACGGTGCGAGAGGCGTGAAGACATCCAAGTAAAACAGAAACACTGCCTTACACTGAAAACTAATTTATAGAATCTACCTTTATGGTTGTGATGAAAATCCCGAGCTTTGCAAACCTTCTGTAGAGCTCCCGCTTCCCAAGTGTTTATTTCCACCCCTCCAAGTGATTATTTTGACCCCGGGAAATGGTCATTTTGCCCTTCAAGATGGTCACTCTGAGACGAAAAAAGTGCCGTAGAAGTAAGGCATCTTACTGCAAAATAATTTTTCTTACCTACATATAAAAGAAAAATAGTCAAGTGATGACTTTAGGATGGGAAAATAAACGTAAATTTGCCTCGCAAATATAGAATCATCCTATAGATTACCCTAAAAATCACGATTATGGAAAAAATAAAAGGTCTGATTGACGCTCCTTTCACCCCGTTTCATGCAGACGGTTCACTAAATCTTTCTCCCATACCTGCCTATGCCGCATTACTGGCTCGCAACGGTCTTCAGGGCGTTTTCATCAATGGCTCTTCGGGAGAGGGCTATATGCTGACAGAAGAAGAGCGTATGCAGCTCACCGAGGCTTGGATGGCTGCCGCTGCACAGGTAAAGACTCGTGAAGGAGGTGCATTTAAGGTCATCGTCCATGTTGGTAGCACGAGTGTCACCTCCAGTCGGCGAATGGCAGCTCATGCCCAGAAGGTGGGAGCATGGGGCATTGGTGCCATGGCTACACCTTTCCCGAAAATCGGAAGCATTGAGCAGCTCTGTCAGTACTGCGAAAATATTGCCAGTGCTGCTCCTGAACTGCCGTTTTATTACTATCACATCCCCGCCTTCAATGGTGCCTTCCTCTCTATGTACGACTTTTTGAAGGCCGTTGATGGACGCATACCAAATTTTGCAGGCATCAAATATACGTTCGAAAGCCTCTATGAATACAATCGCTGTCGAAGATATAAGAATGGGCAGTTCGACATGCTACACGGACAAGATGAAACCATCCTTCCCTGTCTGGCTATGGGAGGCGCACAAGGTGGCATCGGAGGTACGACGAACTACAATGGTTGCAATCTCGTAGGCATCATCGATGCTTGGAATGCTGGCGACTTGAAAAAAGCGCGCGAACTGCAAGACTTTTCGCAGGATGTCATTGATGTCATCTGCAACTTCCGCGGTAATATCGTTGGCGGCAAGCGCATCATGAAACTCATCGGACTGGATTTAGGACCGAACCGCGTGCCTTTTATGAGTGTGACGGATGAAGAGGAAGCTGAACTTCGTCGCCAGTTGGAGGCTATCGGATTCTTTGACCGTTGCAACAAGTAACTTCGCGGCGGCTCCTGTTCTCCTTCCGCATCGGCAACTTGTCGCCCATTATCCTTCCACACAACAGCAAACATCCCTTTATGGCAAGAAAGAAAAAAACACTTCCTGTACTTGAAAATATTGAAATAACAGACATTGCCGCTGAAGGCAAAGCCTTAGCCAAAATTGACGGTATGGCCGTCTTTGTCCCCTATGTTGTCCCCGGCGATGTGGTGGATATTCAACTCCGACGCAAGAAACATAGTTTTGCCGAAGGAGAAGCTATTTTGTTTCATAAGAAAAGCGATGTGCGTTCCGAACCTTTCTGCCCTCACTACGGCGTGTGTGGAGGTTGCAAATGGCAAATCCTTCCCTATGAGGAGCAATTGCGATGGAAGCAAAAACAGGTGGTTGACCATCTGACGCGCATCGGCAAGGTGGAACTTCCTGAATGCCGCCCCATTCTTGGCAGCAGGAAGACGCAGGCATATCGTAACAAGCTGGAATTTGGATGCTCCAATAAGAAATGGCTCACCCTCGAACAAGTAAAAAGTGGTGAAGTCTTTAGCCAAATGAATGCCTTGGGATTCCATATCTCCGGAGCCTTCGACAAAATTCTTGACATTGAGTCCTGCCGTTTAATGGACGATGTGAACAATCGCATCCGAAATTCACTGCGGGCTTATGCCATAGAGCAGCATCTTGGGTTTTATGACCTCAGGCAGAACAAGGGACTTCTGCGTGGCATCATGATTCGCACATCGAACAGCAAAGTATCTCCGGAGTTGGAGTCGGATGCCACAGAACTTATGCTTCTTGTACAGTTCTGCATAACGACTGATGCTGAACGCGAACAGGCTATGGGGGTTATGCAGTATCTCCATACTACGTTCCCCGAAATCACCTCGTTGCTGTACGTGAACAACACTAAGTGCAATGACACGATTTCCGATCTTGAAGTTCACACGTTCGCTGGCACTGACCATATCTTCGAGTGTATGGAGAATCTGCGCTTTAAGGTGGGGCCGAAAAGCTTTTACCAAACCAATACAGAGCAGGCTTATGAGCTCTATAGGGTGGTGAGAGACTTTGCGGGTTTGACGGGAAGCGAACTGGTCTATGACCTCTATACGGGCACGGGCACTATTGCCAACTTTGTTGCGGGGAATGCCCGAAAAGTCATTGGCATAGAATATGTGCCGGAAGCTATCGACGATGCGCGCATCAATGCTCGCCTGAATCAGCAGGAAGAGAAGATGCTCTTCTTCGCTGGCGACATGAAAGACATCCTCACAGATAGTTTCATCAATGAGCATGGCCACCCCGATGTTATCATTACCGACCCTCCTCGCGCTGGTATGCACACGGATGTAGTACGAGTCATTCTCAATGCCGCTCCACGAAGAGTAGTCTATGTAAGCTGTAATCCTGCCACTCAGGCTCGTGACCTCCAATTGCTCGACCAGCTTTACCGTGTAGAAGCCGTGCAGCCCGTAGATATGTTCCCGCATACTCACCACGTAGAGAATGTTGTGCTCCTCACGCTTCGCTAAGCTACAATCGTATGTAGTCCGGCAAGATGCTCCTGCCCTGTGTAGGCTTCTTCTGCGAATGTCGAATGCAGATTTCCGGCAGGCATCTACTCTGATGCGCTCTGCCGACTTCTGGCAAAACGTGGAAGAGTCCATTTTTTGGAGCTTTGCTGCAGTCTTTGTCGAAGCCAATAGTAAGGCGTTCTTGGGTACATTTCTGAGGGCGATGGAGCAGAAGCACTCTTTGCAGCACCTGAATTTTCAAGGAGAGACTTTTGATTCTTTCGTGTGTGCCTGCACCACTCCCTTAGACCGCAAGAAGGCGGCTGAGGCGATTTTTCCACTGATTGAGCAACCGGCAGAACTTGCCCGACTTATCAGGCAACTCGATTGTCATGATGACAATCATTTGCGCCTACTACAATTGCTCTTCCATATTCCCACGGATGCTGCACGATTCTTGTTTTTCCAAGAGATAAAGCAACATGACGATGATACTGCTGCCTTGCAACGCTTTGCCATCGATTTCCTGCGGCTTGGCGACCATCGATCGTTTAATATGTCGCGCATCATGCAGTGTTATTTTGCCTTGCCTCCTCTGCCGGGCACATTCTCATTAGAAATTCCTGACTACGAACTTTCTCGTCTGGACGATTTTTCCGCATTTCTAAAGATTCTGGCTCGGTAGATGTTATTGTATATTCCCTATACCCTTTCATCGAATGGAACCTATATTCTACAGCAAACTGGATATTCAAATCCGTTTCAATGACCTTGACGCCTATCGTCATGTCAACAACAATAGTTATTTTTCCTACTACGATTTGGGCAAAGATGAGTATTTTCGTGAGGTATTCCCTCCTGATTTCCGTCTGCAAAACGTCGTACCCATTATAGCTAATATAAAGGCTGATTTTCTTTCCCCTATTCTCTATGGCGACAAGATTGTCATGGAGACCCGTTGTAGCCGTCTTGGCAACAAGAGTTTCACGCTTCAGCAGCGGGCAGTAAACGTTTCGACGCGCAGTGTGGTGTGCGAAAGCGAGACCGTCATGGTTTTCTTCGACATAACTACGCAAAAATCAGCACCGATTCCTCCTGAATATCGCCGAAACATTATTGCCTTCGAGCGTGGACAGGTATAGTGCTCTTTCAAGGTAGGTTCTATAAATTAGCTTGCGATGTATTTGCGACTATCGTGCCGTAGGTTTTTGTTTTTCACGAGGGAGCGTAGCGTGCTACGTGACTGAATGAAAGACAAAAAGATACGGTGCGAGAGGCGTGAAGACATCCAAGTAAAACAGAAACACTGCCTTACATTGAAAACTAATTTATAGAACCTACCTCAAAAGAATGAGGAGTGTGGAATCTGAAGCCTCAGATGGGCAATTCCTCATTCCTCATTCTCCCAGAAGTTTATACGCCCTCCTTATGCAGCAAATCCTTTTCACCGACAATGTTTCTGCCAGTGTCATGCAAGTGGTGGCAGATATGGCTCCTGATGCGGTCTTTCTCTTTGCCGACTCCCACACCTCACGTCTCTGCTTGCCACTTTTAGGCCCCGTGTCAGAGCGTGCAAAGGTCATCACTATGCCTGCGGGCGAAGCCAATAAGAATTTCGAGACATTGACATCGTTCCTCGCCGAACTTTCTGATTCGGGGTGTACGCGCCATTCTCTTATAATAAATGTAGGAGGCGGCGTTGTCACAGATCTTGGAGGTTTTGGTGCCAGCATCTTCAAGCGTGGGGTGCCCTTCCTGAGCATCCCAACCTCTCTCTTGGCGATGGTGGATGCCTCTGTGGGGGGGAAGACTGGCATTGATTTCAATGGTTGCAAAAATGAAGTAGGTGCCTTTGCTCCTGCATCTAAGGTTATCATCTCTTCCAGTTTCCTTCAGACATTGGATGTGCAAAATCTGTTGAGCGGATATGCTGAAATGCTCAAACACTCATTGCTCATCGGCGAAGAGTCGTGGCGTAGGCATATCTGTTTCCTGCCCGATGATTTATCCCATCTGTCATTTGTTGATTTGGGCGTTCTTATACAGGAAAGTGTGGCATGCAAGCAGCGCATCACCACCGCCGACCCTTCCGAGCAAGGCATACGCAAATCTCTTAACCTCGGTCACACCCTCGGCCATGCTTTAGAGAGTCTGCTCCTCCAGCGGGGGCACCCTGTCCTGCATGGCTATGCCGTGGCTTGGGGGGTGGTGGCGAGCCTTTATATTAGTGTGGCACTTTGCGATTTCCCCTCTGATGTGCTTCGCGCCACCAGCCATTTTGTGTTGGAGCGTTATGGCCGCCCGCCTATCACTTGTAAGGATTATCCCGCCCTGCATGCGCTGATGCTGCACGACAAGAAGAATCGTGCGGGTCGGCTACGCTTCACTCTGCTAAAAAGGCCTGGAGAGGTCTGTCTGGATGTTGAGCCTTCAACGCCCATCATTGAAGAAGCTCTTGATTTCCTGCGTGAAGCATAGTTGCCTCCCCCCGTTTTTCATTTCTCTCTTTTTTATTTTTCTCCTCCTCTGTATTCCTTTTCTAATATTATGAAATTGAAAACATGGTTTCTCGCCATGCTGACCTCGGTACTTCCCCTGCCCATGCTGGCAGACTCTGCCGATGAAGTCTTGGGCTTTAACGATGGCCCTGCTCTTACCCAACTTTATATCGACTCTCGCTTTGCGTGGCAGGGTCAGCGCCTGAATGGGCATGCCGTAGATGATGCGCAGGGCTTCCGAGGGCAATATTTCCTGTTGCGATTAGACGGGCAAATTGCTAAAGGATTCAATTTTAGCTATCGGCAACGCCTTAACAAATATGCTCAGGAGGCTTCTTTTTTTGATGCCACCGATTGGCTCTATCTTCAGTACAGCCATCGGCGTTTCTTCCTTTCGGCAGGAAAGGTTGTGGCAGCCATTGGCGGTTATGAATATGACATGGCTCCCATCGACCTTTACTATAACTCTGAGTTCTGGAACAACATCCCATGCTTCCAGCTTGGAGCTTCCGCAGGCTATCACCTCACCTCGCATGATGCCCTGACCTTCCAGATTTGCAATTCCCCATTCCGTTCGTGGCCTGGCTGCAAGAATAATGCCTTGGGCTATAGCCTAATGTGGAGTAGCCAGCATGGTCTGTTTGAAAGCCTGTGGTCTGTGAATCTTTTTGAGACTCAGCCGAATCACTACATCCACTTCATCTCGTTGGGCAACCGTTTCCATTTCGGGCCACGCGTTCGTCTGGACTTCGATTTCCAAAACCGTGCCGCCAAGCATCAGACTTTTCTTTTCAAAGATTGCAGCCTCGTCGCCAATCTTTCCGTTCGTCCCGTCGATGTCCTGAATCTGACAGCAAAATATACGTTCGATGTTAATCATTCTGGCACTACGGCCGACCGCCTCGTCTATGATGGCACGAAACTTCACCGTGTTTCGCTGAACATAGAGGCCGAACCCCTCAAAAAACATCCTGACTGGGTGCGAATCTTTGCCGCTGGCGGTTGGGGATGGGGCACAAACACCAATCCTGATGGCACGATTTCCGATCAACAGCTGATGCTGCAAGCCGGCTTGAAATTCAGAATAGACCTCTTCGAGGGGCTTCAAACTATGATTCATAAACGCGCGAAATAGGCAGTCATTCTCTTTCGTGACGTAATATTTTATTCGCTTGATATTTAACTACTTATATGAAACGCATCCCTTCTGGCATCATCTGCCTGCTTATCGTAGTCATCTTTTTCGGCTATTTGGCGCAGTCCATGGGACTGGCTAATATGCTGAACACAGTCATGCGCACGGCTCACGACCTTCTGCTCAACACCGTCTTTTATCTGATGGGCATCTGCGTCATCACGGGAGCCTTAGGCAAAGTCTTTGTCGAGTTTGGAGTTGTTGATCTCATTCAGCGTATGCTTCGCCCCGTCATGAAGCCGCTCTTCAATCTTCCCGGCGTCGCATCGTTAGGAGCTGTGCTGACCTTCCTTAGCGACAACCCAGCCATCATTTCCCTCTCCAAAGACAAAAAGTTCAGTCGCTATTTTAAGACGTACCAACTCATCTCTCTCACCAATTTCGGCACAGCCTTCGGCATGGGCTTGATAGTCATCGTCTTTATGATAGGTCAGGGCTATTTTGCCGCCCCATTCATAGGTCTGCTTGGAGCTTTTGCTGGTTGCATCGTTTCCACGAGAATGATGCAATATTTCGTATGCAAAGACTATCCTGCCTACCGCGATGAGCCAGCTTGCCTCGATGTTGAAATGGAAGAGCATACCAGCCAGCAGTCCACTTCATTCGCCTCCGATACCGCTGATTCTACCTTCATCCGTACGCTCAACGCACTCTTGGATGGTGGAAAAAGCGGTGTGGAGATAGGCATCGCCATCATCCCGGGTGTACTCATCATATCCACCATGGTCATGATGCTCACCTTTGGCGGTAGCGCGCAAGGCGTGGATGCTTTGGGCAATCCCATCGTGGTATATACTGGCGGTGCCTACGAAGGCACGCGCCTCCTTCCATGGTTGGCGGGCCATATAAATTTCATTTTCGAATGGCTTTTCGGTTTCACCGCCTCCGAGCTCATCGCCTTCCCCATCACCGCTTTGGGAGCTGTAGGGGCTGCCTTAAGCCTGATTCCTGAATTTGCCAAACAGGGCATATTAGACGGCAATGCCATCGCTGTCTGCACGGCTATGGGCATGTGCTGGAGTGGTTATCTCTCCACTCATACAGCCATGCTCGACTCTTTAGGCTATCGCCAGCTCCTCTCGCGAGCCTTCACCAGCCACTTCTTCGGAGGCATAGCCGCAGGCATAGTTGCCCATTTTGTTTATATGTTAGCGCAGGCAGCTGCCCTCGTCCCATAGTATATAGATATTTTTCCTTTTCCTGCACATGTGGTTTTTGATGGCTCTCGTATCTGCCTTGTTGTTAGGTTTTTACGATGTGGCAAAGAAATACAGTCTGAAGGGAAATGCCGTCATTCCCGTCTTGTTCCTGACGACATTGTTTTCAGCCCTTCTCTTTCTCCCACTGATAGTTGGCAGCCGAATGGGTTGGCTTGCCCCCGGCAGTCTTCTCTACGTCCCGTCGTGCGAATGGGCACTGCATCGATGGGTGGTGCTGAAAGCCCTCATTGTGCTTGGTTCGTGGATGTGTGGTTATTTTGCCATTAAGCATCTGCCGCTCACGATTGTTGGTCCCGTCAATGCAGCACGTCCCGTCATCGTTGTCGTTGGGGCCTTGTTGTTTTTTGGCGAGCGCCTGAACGCATGGCAGTGGCTGGGCGTTGGGGTGGCAGCCATTGCTTTTGTCCTGCTGGGGAATACCGGGCGCAAAGAGGGAATATCGTTTGTGCGCAATCGTTGGGTTTTTCTGCTTGTTCTCGCCGCCATTCTTGGTGCCGCCTCTGGTCTCTACGACAAATATCTGATGTCGCGCATCGGTCTTCATCCGTTTTTCGTGCAGAGCTGGTTCAGTCTGTGGCAGGCTGTCATGATGCTCGTGGTCCTGCTGGTGTGGTGGCGTTCTCTGAAGACTGCGGAACGCCCTCAGCATGGTGGATTCACCTGGAGGGGAAGCATTCTTCTCATTCCCCTCTTCCTCAGTGCCGCCGATGCCTGCTATTTCCACGCGCTGGCAGACTCAGATGCTCTGATAGCCATTGTTTCGATGGTGCGCCGCAGTAGTGTAATCGTCAGTTTCGTCTTTGGAGCCATTTTCTTTCATGAAAAGCAGATACGCAGTAAAGCTGCCGACCTTCTTCTGCTGCTGTTAAGCATGGTCTTCCTGTGTCTGGGAGCAATGAGTGAAGGGTAGGGGGAAACTTGCATTCTTTGTAGGAAAGTCCAATGGTGCAGAGAGCGGACGTGCTTCGTCCGCACACTGCTTACCCCGGAGTGTTCAGGAAAACACGCGGTTATATCAAGAAGTAAGCATAGTTTTGCACAAACAGATATAGGACACGCAGAGAATGCTTGGAGACCGACAGGCTGAGCGAGAAAATGCGATAGAAACCTTCTAAAACTTGACGGCACATATTCATCTCAGAGTGACCACATAGATGGGTCAGGATGACGGTTTTTGGGGGTAAAAGCAATCACTTGAAGGGTGGAAAATGGTCACTTGAGAGACGTAAGCACTGAGGAAGGCTTGCGAAGCACAGTTTTTTTCCCTCAGCCGTATGCTTCAGGTCTGTCCCCAAAAGTATTCCCGAAGAGTGACAAATGGCAAGATGAGAATAAAACTACTCGTGATGAAAATATTCAGGTAGGTAATAAGCAAATTATTAGACGTATATTTGCTTATTACCTACCTGAGCATTTGCCTCCCCCCGACATCGATGTAGGGCGGCACATATAGATACTTACAATAAACTAATTTGGGCGACTTAACTTACTGACATGAATATTATTTCTTAGGTCTTCCACCAATAACGAAGCCTAATGTCACTTCGAAGTTGTGGGCACCTTTCTTACTTATATTGAATTGAGTGGTAAGTCTGATATGACGCAGTAATTCTATGCCCACACGAGGCGCAATAAACAGAGATATGCCAGAAGAGGGATAATACTCGTCGCCTACCACATCAAGCGAGGCAATACCTAAACCTGTACCAACAAAAGGGTTGATTTTCTTTCCCTGACGAAAATTGTAATCTGTTACAGCAGCAAACGCAAGCGTACGATTGCTCTGCCAGTGGTCATGT
The DNA here is from genome assembly GCA_945787885.1 of uncultured Bacteroidales bacterium. Classification (GTDB taxonomy): domain Bacteria; phylum Bacteroidota; class Bacteroidia; order Bacteroidales; family Bacteroidaceae; genus Alloprevotella. Next base: position 9,548 of record CALZJF010000012.1, read on the forward strand.
CCATCGTTTATAAGTTCATTGTATCCCCAGCGTGCTGTTGAAAGTTCTAACAGTACACCACAATCCCAAGGCGTTCCTTTGAAATTGTATCTGGCTTCAAGACCGAGTGATGCACCGACTTGAGGGGACGTAAAGTCATGAAAGTTTCCCAAAGGAACAGTAATACCCAAGCGGGCTTCTCCTTCAAATTTTTGAACGATAGTCTGAGCTTTGGCATTATTTACTTGACAAAAAGGCCATGCTAAAAGCAATATCAACAAATGAATTTTATGCTTCATTATTTATTTAATATAATTTTAACGAAGTATAAATTGTTAAAATTTCGGCTATTGCATTTCTTGCTAAATAGATAATCTTTAATTGAGCAGCACTGTTGTGGATTTTTTTGAGTACCTGATCAGCAAATAGTTGCTCAGTATTTTGTCATGTCAGCTCTTTCACCAATCCTCTCCTGTACGTTAGTCTGTTTCTTGGAAGTCTATGGGAATCTCCTCGGCTACGGAATCATTGAGGGGATGCGTCATGATGTAGATAAAGCCATCGAACATATCGCGGAAGCACGCCCATCGTAGTGCTATGCTGGATTTGGGGCGAACATGATGGGCTGCCCGCGTCGCAGCATCGGGGAGCGGCATCGTCAGGGCAGCATAGACGATGCGGAGGAGGGCCATCGGTGTACTGTAGAGCATATAGAACACGGCTCCTTTGCTCCGCCGTACGCGCTTGTCATAGAAAAAACGGCTGCCCGTGGTTTCTGCATTTGGAATTGTGCAAATGGGGAAGGGGAAATAGCGGATGCAAAGCCCATACTGATGTGCCTGATGAATGAAAACCTCCTCCTCACCACAGGATAGATAGGGTGCGCCGAGTCCGAAACGTGTGTCGAAGAGTGGCAGACACTGGTCTAAGCGTAGCGCAATTTCCAAGCTGGAGATATAAGTGCCGCGCGGACGTTGGGGATAATCAAACGTATAGTCAGCATAAGGCTTCATAGGTGTACCATCGGTGGTGAGGACTTGGAAGCAGGCTATATCGACATCGGGATTTTGCTCGAAGGTGGAGATGACGTGGTCTATCTGCGCTTCCGTATAGCGTGCGTCATCATCAGCAATGATGGCCAACGGTGTGGCACAATGGCGAAGCGCATGGTTGCGATTGACAGAGAGCCCACTCTTCGGTAGGGGCAGGATGGTCACGTCTGAGCGATGGCGAAGCTCCTCTGGAATCATCTGCAGGAAGAGGTCGTTCGTATATTGGAAGGAAACGACGTAGCAGACTTCCTCACGCTGAGGGAGGAGCATGGAGGCCACGTTTGCTACGCGGTCGTTCAGCGTACAGATGAGTAAAGAGATTTTGGGCATGGGGTTGGTGAGAAGTATTTTTAAGGGAGGAGGGGTAAACTGGAAAAAATTATCTCTGAAAATGTTTGGCTGCCTTATTATTTTGCTATTCCCTTCCCCCCCTCAAATCTAAGTCTCTGATTAGTTGATCTTATATGTCAAGGCATCGTTGCTTTCGATGTAGTCTATAATCTTTTTAGAGATATTGATGCGAAGTCCGTTGGAGGTCATTGTCAGCTTAGTGTTCTGAATGGGATCGCAGAGGGTGAAATCAAGCTCGCAGTCACCGGGAGAGTCGGCGAGCATTGCCACCAGCTCAGAGACGCGTTCCTCATCAAGCACATCAATATTGCAAATGATATTGAGGCGCTTGATTTTGCTACTTTTGATGTCGGCGAGGAAATCTACTTTCGTGATATTCAGCTGCGGCAGCGGTTCGCCCCATGTGCGCGCTTGCACCATACCCGTGATGAAGAGCGATGCTCCGACACAGAAATAGCCTTTGAACTGCGCCCAAGCGTCGCCGAAAAGTGCCAATTCGCCTGGACCTTCAAAGTCTTCAATGACCACCTTACCGAAGGGAACTCCGCGTTTCGTGGTTCGCTCTTCAACACTCGTCACGATGCCGCCGAGATAGACGATTTGATTCATGTAGGAATTAAGGTCGTCAACGTGAGGCATACGCATGGTGCAGATATGGTCGAGCACAAGTTTGAAATCATCGAGGGGATGGCCAGAGAGATAGATAGAGATGAGGTTGCGCTCCTTGTTCAGGCGTTCGAGGTCGCTCCACTGAGTGTATGCCGTCGGTGGTTTGGGCTTTTGAATCTCCACGGCCTCAAAGCCTCCAAAGAGCGACATTTCTTGCTCGCGCTGCTCCTGCTGATAGCGTTGGCCATAGGCTACGAGATTTTCGAGGAAAGTGCCTCCGCGTTCGGTCTCAGCAAAATATTGTTCGCGGCAAATGCCCTCAAAGCAGTCGAACGCCCCCGATAGAATCAGGCATTCCAAGTTTTTGCGGTTGCAGGCGTTGAGATTGATGCGCTCGAAGAAATCATAGACATCCGAGAATTTTCCCTGGCTGTTGCGCTCCTCGATGATGGTAGAGATGGCATTTTCTCCGACACCCTTGATACCAGCCAGTCCGAAGCGGATGTTTCCGCTGGCATTCACGCTGAATTTTACGATTGACTCATTGACATCAGGGCTGAGCGTGCTGATGCCCATGTTCTTGCTCTCATCCATAAGTTTTGACACCTCGGTGATGTCGCTGCTTCTACAGGAGAGGAGTGCCGCCATATATTCAGCAGGATAGTGTGCTTTGAGGTAAGCCGTCTGGTAGGCCACCCAGCTATAGCATGCTGCATGAGATTTATTGAAAGCATAGGAGGCAAACTTCTCCCAATCGCTCCAGATGCGCTCTAATACTTCGGGATCATGCCCATTGCGTTTTCCGCCCTCTATGAATTTGGGCTTCATCTGCGCGACGATGTCTGCCTTCTTTTTACCCATGGCTTTTCGGAGCGCATCGCTCTCACCGCGGGTGAAGTCAGCCAACTGCCGGGAGAGGAGCATCACTTGTTCCTGATAGACCGTAATACCGTAGGTGTCTTTCAGGTATTTCTCCATGCAAGGAATGTCGTAACGTATCTCTTCCCTACCATTCTTACGGGCAATGAAGGATGGAATCTTGTCCATCGGTCCGGGACGGTAGAGGGCGTTCATGGCTATGAGATCCTCAAAGACTGTCGGGTGCAGTTCCTTCAAATATTTCCTCATGCCTGGCGACTCAAACTGGAAAGTTCCGACCGTGAGTCCCTGTTGATAGAGGCGATAGGTCAGTTCATCATCAATAGGAATGTTGTCAAGATCGACATCAATGCCTCGTGTGAGCTTGACATTCTTCACTGCCTCCTTCTGCTCAGAAAGAGTTTTGAGACCGAGGAAGTCCATTTTGATAAGTCCCGTAGATTCTATGACGTGGCCATCGTATTGCGTAACGGCAGTTTTGATATTGGGAAAATCTGGGTCGTCGGCCGTACTAACGGGGACATGTTCGCTGATAGGGTCGCGACAGATGATGAATCCGCAGGCATGTATGCCGATATTTCGCACCGTTCCCTCCAGCATTCTGGCATACTTAATCGTATTTCGCAGCTTCTGGTCGGCCGAAGCCTCTGCCATCTGGAGCTGCGGCGTACACTTGATGATATTCGTCAGATTTGACTTTAAGCCATCGGGCAGTCGGTCAGGGATGGCTTTGCAGAGAGCATTAGTGACATCAAGCGGCACTTTCTCCACGCGTGCCACATCTTTGATGGAGTTTTTTGCAGCCATCGTGCCGTAAGTAATGATGTGCGCACAGTTTTCTACTCCATATTTCTGCATAACCCACTGCAACACCTTGCCGCGTCCGTCATCATCAAAGTCTGTATCAATATCAGGGAGAGAAATACGATCTGGATTGAGGAAACGCTCAAAGAGGAGGTCATACTTCAGAGGGTCGATTTTAGTGATACCCAAACAATATGCCACCACGCTTCCTGCAGCAGAACCACGGCCAGGCCCCACCCATACTCCCAGTTCGCTACGGGCAGCATTAATGAAATCCTGTACGATGAGGAAGTAGCCAGGGAATCCCATGGTCTTCATGATATGAAGTTCGAAGCGTATGCGTTCGTCAACCTCCTCGCTGAGCGGTTCACCATAGATGCGGCGGGCTCCCTCGTAAGCCAATTTAGCAAGATAGTCAGCCTCAAACTTGATGCGGTAGAGTTTCTCATAGCCGCCGAGCTTATCAATCTTCTTCTTTCCCTCCTCAAAGGGCAACGGGTTTTCGCCATTTTCATCAGTGGTGAACTCGCGGAAAAGGTCATCTTCAGAAAACTTTTCACGCCACACCTCTTCAGTACCAAAGTCTGCAGGGATGGGGAAGAAGGGCATGATGGGAGGGTTCTCAATGTCGTATATTTCTACCTTATCGAGAATTTCCACTGTGTTTGTCAGTGTTTCTGGCATATCGTGGAAGACCTCTTCCATTTCCGCACGCGTTTTGAACCATTCCTGCTTGCTGTAGCGCATACGACTGGGGTCTTCAAGTTCCTTGCCTGTAGAGAGACACAGCAGATGGTCATGAGCCTCGGCATTATCTTCATTGACGAAGTGGCTATCATTTGTACAAATGATTTTGATGTCGTGGCGTCGAGCCAGTTCGATGATATGCGGCTCCACTTCCTTCTGCTCCGCGTATGTTTCTCTGTTTGCCAAGATGGTAGCATCTTTCACTTCATGGCGCTGGAGTTCCAAATAATAGTCGTCACCCCAGATGTCTTTGAACCATTTTACACGCCTGTCAGCCTCCTCCATTCGCTCGTGCTTGATGTGTTGAGGGATTTCACCGCCCAAGCAAGCCGACGAGATGATGAGTCCTTCGTGAAACTCTTCGAGGTCGGCAAAGTCTGTTCGAGGGTGCATATAGAAGCCATCCACCCACGAACGGCTGACGAGTTTGACCAGATTGTGGTATCCCACTTTGTTTTTTGCCAAAACAACGAGGTGCCATCCGCCCATATCCTCGCGCTGCTCTTTGAGAGCTTTATTGCCACGCCGGGCTACATACATTTCGCACCCAAAGATGGGCTTAAACGGCTCAAGGCCCTCTTTTTTCCTGCCTTTATTGACCTTTTGGCAATAGTCGAAAAACTCTTTGATACCGAACATATTGCCATGGTCCGTGATGGCCATGCCCTTCATCCCATCTTTGACAGCCTTGTCAACCAACTGATTGATAGGACTCTGACCGTCGAGCAAAGAATAATAAGTATGAACGTGTAGATGAACAAAGTCGAGCATAAGGATAAACTCAGTTAAAGAAATTCCAGCTAATGCCAAATCGCAATACGCGTTGGTTAGTGGGATAGTGAGGTGTCATAAAATAGTTTCCATTGCCGCAATTGACGTGTCCCATCATCACATAAAAACGGCAATGCTTCAGATGGAAATTGGCATAGATGTTCACCCAAGGATAGTTGCCTAACTGCTGCCGATGTTCTGCATCCTGCACAGCATAGCCACCAATCATGGGCACATAAGCAGGAGCATAATAACGGGTAAAGTAGCGCACGTCGGCACCAATCTCCGTACGCAACACCTTAGCAATGCGGAAGAGGAGATAGAGATTTGACCATCCGTTGAATAGAGGGAGCGGAAGCACCTTGTCGTCAGAAGATTTCTGAAGAGTCAGCCTATTCTCCCAATTAAGCGGTCCGAAGGTAAAGTCTTGTTGCAGTCCCACTTGTAATAGCTGCACATTTTTTTCAGCTTGCGCAGGGCATACGCCATAGAGCGTTTTGGATGTTGCTGCAGGTGTTTCGCCCTCATCGGCGGCGGTAGTTCCCATCTGCTGTATTTGCTGCCAGAAGGTGAAGTTCTGTATGGTTTCTGCACCAACGGTGAGACGCGTTTTTCGCCATCTCAGTTCCCCTTCTATCCGTGTGCGAAAGGTTTTTGAAAGATCAACATCCCACCATGCCGTTGCACTGTGGAAGTGTAGGTAGTAGTAGGCTGGCGTTTCGTTACGTACGAAGCCTCTCGCCAAGATGTTGAGGCTGTCTTTTCGGATGGGGATATTGAAAGACAAATTGCCTTCTACATTGAACTCACCCCAGTCAGCACCTGTGGTACGCAGTTCGCCCAAGACATTGTAGTGGAACAAGCGCCCCTGTTCGCGCATGAGTTGTACTCCGAGCGTGATATAGTTATAGTGTTCGGTCTGCATACGCCGCGCTTTGTCTGGCAAAGAGAAGCTGGCATATTCGTGAGTAGCATACAGGCGCATACCCGTCTTCACCCATTTTTTGAAACCCTCGCTCATCTCTATGGCCAATGTGTTGCGGACAGAGATGTAGCGCGTGGGGTCATAGATGCTATCGGCAGCATCGCCATAGAAATCATGGAGATAGAAGTCAGATGTTGCACGATTGTCAATGTAGTATCTGCGGTTATGGTCCACCTGCATGGTGTGGATGAAGGCAGCAACGGGAACAAAAGTGCTAACGATGATAGAATCAGCCATCTCATCTTTAGCCTTTGCCACGAGCATGGTGTCAGCAGTTAAAGAATCCACTTTCACCTCCGCTGTTTTTGCTATCGGATTGCCTTGGCTGTCGGGGTGACGGTAAAAGCCTATGTTGTACCGGTGTGTCAGGAAAAGTGTATTGAGTTTCAGGCGATTGAAGGCAGCTTGCAGCCTCACGGGCATATCGGCAGGCTTGTATTTCGTAGAGAAATATTCGGGATGCGTGATGTAAAGGTCGTCCTCCAATCCGCCATTCTCTGCATTCTTCGTGCGGTCTAACAGATAGTAGGTGTGCATCTGATATTTCTCTCCACGATGGCTGGCGAAGATTTTAGAAGCAATGCTGGATTGTTGCTGTTGGCTGAAATAACCACGTCCGTAGAGATAATCAACCTTAAAGCCCAGTCCAGTGCGTTTTCCGGCATTAGTAGCAAACAAGACTCTGAGGCGGTCGTCGCCGTTCGTCTTGTTGCCTTGAGTCATATAGGAAAGGTTGGTGATGGGAGATTTTGTGTTTGTGAAAGCACAATCCCTTACAGAGTTAAGGACGAAACCATAAGGCTTATCGAACACAAACTGGCTCGCCATCGCATAGTCTTGGTTGCCATTGTAGAGGCGTGGTGTGCGTGGTGCGCCGAGATTTCCCGTCGTGTTGTACTCGCCGTAACGTCCTTCTGTAGCATTGTCGTTTTGGAAGAGGTGCGCCACGGTGTCTGGTATGGTGGGGATAATGGTGCCAAACCGTTCGTCAATAGTCCATGTCGTCAGTCCGCGAGGTATGACCTTTGTAGAGTCTTTTTCAGTCTTTCCGCCGTTTCGTCCAGTTGTTCCCATGGTTGATGTCCCACGGCGTGTTTGGGCGTTTGCCGTATGCACAGCAAGCATCGCACAGAGCGCGATGCTTGCAAAAATGATAATTTTTCGGATTGATTTCATACCCGTTTTCATCTTGGAAATGTAGGGGGCTATGTAGCCTATAGAGGACAGCCAAAAATCCGCCCTCTTTTGGGGATGTTTTAGGATGAAAAGAAATAACACCCCATCAATAAAGTTCTGCTCCTCCGAATTTTTCTAAGGCATCCTGCATTTCCTCCATAGTGGAGGTGCTGACGGGGACAAGCGGGAGCCGTAAAGTGTTAGAACACATGCCACGCAGTTGCATAAGGGCTTTTACGCCTGCAGGATTGCCTTCTACGAAGGCGAGGCGGAAAACATCAGCCATCTTGCGATGCACATCAAGTGCGGCATCCATTTTTCCTTCGATCGTGGCATGTACCAACTCTCCCATCTCTTCGGCAAAGGCATTTCCCACAGCTGATATGAGTCCTACACCGCCTAAAGTGATAATTTCAAAGGCAATGGCATCATCGCCACTGATGACTTCGAATCCATCAGGAGCTTGCGCAATGATTTGCTCCACCTGTCCAAGATTTCCACTTGCCTCTTTGATGGCCACCACATTGCTGCAATCGTTGGCAATGCGCACCACCGTTTGCGGTAGGAGATTGACCCCCGTGCGGCCAGGAATGTTGTAAAGCACAATGGGAAGAGGCGAGGCCGCAGCTACAGCCAGATAGTGGCGATATAAACCCTCTTGCGTAGGTTTGTTATAATAGGGGGCTACCACCAATATGCCATCAAAACCATCGAGGTTGGCTGTTTCGAGATATTCGCATAGATGGAGAGTATCGTTGCTGCCGCAACCCAGCAGAAGAGGGACACGTCCGCCGACGGTCTCTACAAAGGTTTCCATCAGCATCTCTTTTTCTTCTGTAGTTAATGTCGGTGTCTCCGCTGTGGTACCCAGGACGCAGAGATAGTCAGCCTCACCCTTTTCTATCAGATAGGCGATATGTTCGCGTAGCGCGTAGAAATCGATGTTGCCCTCTGGAGTGAAAGGGGTCACGACGGCCACTCCGTAGCCTTTGAAGATATTTTTTCTCATAGCCTTTATATGAACGTCTATTGAATCGATATACATTGGAAGCATCGTGGTATGACTATATGCGATGCCAACCATTATTTTGCCAAGTTTTTCGCCTACAAAATTACAATGAATCCCGTTTTTTTGCAAATAAAACGCTTGTTATCACCTTTATACCAGCCTTTCGAGTGGAAATTAGTCAATTAGAATGTAGGAATCAGGAATGAAAAACAGGCATCATGAGAGGGGAATTTGGCTAAGACAGAGAGAATATTAGCATTATAGGTAGGTTCTATAAATTAGTTTTCTATATAAGGCAGTGTTTCTGTTTTACTTGGATGTCTTCACGCCTCTCGCACCGTATCTTTTTGTCTTTCATTCAGTCACGTAGCCCGCTACGCTCCCTCGTGAAAAACAAAAAACTACGACACGATAGTCGCAAATACATCGCAAGCTAATTTATAAAACCTACCTATAGTCAAGATGGAAGAAACTTTGAGAAGTCTTCAAAGCATTACTACATTGCCAATCCTTGTTTATCTAAAACACAATCGATGCGCGCGAGTTCTTCGTCGCAGAAATCGAGTCTATTCAATGTTTGCAGATTGTCTTCCAGCTGAGCAACTGATGATGCACCAATGATTACACTTGTGACACGAGAGTCGGTCAGTAGCCATGCCAATGCCATTTGTGGGAGCGTCTGTCCACGTTCCTCTGCTATTTTCGACAATTGTTGTGCCGCCCAGATACGTTCCTCAGTGACTTGTTCGAGTTTGAGAAATCCCGTAGCACGAGCAGCGCGACTGTTTTCAGGGATGCCATGCAGGTATTTCGGTGTAAGCAGTCCCTGTGCCAAGGGTGAGAAACAGACAAAGCCGCTGCCATTCCGTGCAGCAATAGCCAGATTAGAATTTTCTGTATGGGCTATGCTTCCACGCTTAAACATGTTGGCAGGATATTGACTCAGCAGGCAGGGTACATCGTGGGCTGCCAAGTAAGAATAACACTGTTCCTGCAGCTCTGGCGGATATTTTGATATGCCAGCATACAGCGCCTTTCCTGAGCGGACAATATCTACCAAAGCCTGCATGGTTTCCTCGATGGGGGTAATGCCATCGTAACGGTGACTATAGAAAACATCTACATATTCCAGTCCCATGCGTCGCAGGCTCTGGTCGCAAGATGCAATGAGGTTCTTTCGCGAACTGCCCTCACCATACACACCCGCCCACATGGCATGGCCAGCCTTGGTGGTGATGAAGAGTTCGTCGCGATGGCTTTGGAGATGGTCGCGCAGGATCTTTCCAAAGTTTTTCTCTGCGCTTCCAGGTTCTGGACCATAGTTGTTGGCAAGGTCGAAATGGCAAATGCCAGCATCGAATGCACGAAGTATCATGGCACATGCTGTGTCGTAAGAATCTACTGAACCAAAGTTGTGCCATAGTCCTAAGGAGAGCATGGGCAGCTGTACGCCGCTGCGACCGCAATATCTGTACTGCATATTCGTATGATTTTTTTATTAGAGGGGGCTTATATATATTTATTCTGTTGCAAGAAATTCTTTGATTTCATCAATATGCTGGCGAGCATAATCACGCCCAGCCTGATAGATGTCTTGCATTTTCTGACGATTCATCTCTGTACGGCCAATTCGCAAAGGTTTCTCAGGGCAAAGAATCAGGGTGTTTCCCTTCTTCGCTTCCTCTTGTATGTAATCCAACTGAGCATTGTACATCTTATGGCGTCGCGCCATAGCCTTGACGATAGCAGGATATTTCCGGCAGAAAAGGTGGAAGACAGGCATTAGTTTTGTGCGTTTCTTCCGAAAGCCTGCCGGTTGCGTTAGAATGACGATGTTGCGCTGATAGCCCTCGCTCTGCCAGTATTTTAGAGGTATGCTATCTGCGATGCCACCATCGAGGAGTTTGAAACCTCCGATATTGACTGCTTGGGAAACGATAGGCAGGGAGGCGGTGGCTCGAAGCCATTCCAATCCCTCATGGTTCATGGTTTCTACACGGTGATAGACGGGTGTTGCCGTAGCGGTATCTGTGCAGACGACGCAGAAGTCTGTAGAGTTTCGTGTGAAGGTTATATTGTCGAAGATATCAATCTCCAAAGGCAAAGTGTGATAGGCAAACTCTGCCCCGACAAGATTGCCCGTGCGTATCCATGATTTTAGACTGCAATAGCGCCAGTCGTCAGCCATGTTCATGTTATAGCGTAGTGAGCGTCCGGGTTGCTCCGATTTATAGTTGCAGCCCATAGTAGCTCCTGCCGAAACGCCGATAATGCCATCAAAGCGTATGCCGTGCTCCATCATCACATCCATGATACCAGTGGAAAAGAGCACACGGAGTCCGCCGCCTTCAAGTACAAGTCCTGTTTTCATTACAAGTGGGTAATCAAAATGAGTTTATAGTAAGTAGGAAGAAAAATTAGTTTACAGTAAGATGTTTTATTCCTATAGTACATTTCGTCTCGGAGTGACCATTATGAAGGGAAAAATGACCATTTCCTGGAGTCAAGATAATCACTTAGTGGGGCGAAAATGATGACTTGGGAAGCAGGAAATCTGTAGAAAGATTGCAAAGCCCGGAATTTTCACCACAACTACACAATTCATGCCAGTCAGAACAGAGTGAATTTCACGGGTTCTGGGGGCGAAAAGGGGCTTCCTGAGGTTGATTTATCAACAAGCATTAACTCAACAGGAAGCACGCCCCGTATAGTTCCTCGGATAAGGGCAACATATTTGGCACTGGTTATAGGTAACCTCTATAAATTTCTTTGCGATGGAAGGTTGTGTTTCTGTTTTACTTGGATAACTTCACGCCTCACGCACCGTATCTTTTTGTTTTTCATGCAGTCACGTAGTCCGCTACGCTTCCTCAGGAAATCAAAAACCTGCGGCACGATAGCTGCGACCACATCACAAGCTAATTGATAGAACCTACCTATAAGCTAATTCTTGCGACTTACTTAATTTTCAAATGTCTCAGAGAAAATTGCGTAATAACCACCATACTGCCGTGGCAATAGCAAGGATGAAGAATATGCTACGTGGTGGAAGGTAATGGTTAATGTATTGCCGCATCTTTCCCCGAGCAAGGTGTCGCACTATCAATAGTGCAGCAAGAAGGGGAACGATGCTGAGCAGAAACGGGTTGAAGCGAAAAGCTCCTGCCAGGTCTCCTAAAAGCAGTGCATGGAGTGCTCGCTGTGCGCCACACCCTGGGCAATACAACCCTGTCAGACGCAGAAAGGGGCATTGCGGCATCCACCATGCACTGGAAGGGTCTGCCCAATAATAGAAGGCTATGATTAGAGCCATGCAGACGATGGCAATGACTGTTGAGGCTGGTTTCATAGATGTTCAGCGTCTGAGCAAAAAATATGGGTGTGCAGGAGGGACATACTTCCTGCACACCCACTTGCAGAGGGAGATAAAGCAAATGGAGGCTAAGCTCCATTGGGGAAAAGGAAGAAGAGGGAATTTAGAGATTATCCTTTTCGATATCTTTGAAATAGCGATAGGTGCCCACCTTAATTTCTTCGCAGGCAGCCTCGTCGCAAACAATGATGGCACCCTTATGCTGCTGGAGCGCAGAGATGGTCCATGCCTGAGTGACAGGGCCTTCGATAGCGGCCTGCAGCGCACGAGCCTTGTTGTGGCCGTTGCAGACGATCAGTACCTCTTTTGCATCCATGACGGTGCCGACACCAACGGTAAGAGCCGTCTTGGGAACCTTGTTGACATCGTTGTCGAAGAATCGGCTGTTGGCAATGATGGTATCAGTGGTGAGGCTCTTCTGACGTGTGCGGCTGGTAAGGCTGGAGAACGGTTCGTTGAATGCGATATGTCCGTCGGGACCAATGCCTCCCATAAAGAGATCAATACCTCCTGCTGCCTCGATGGCTGCCTCATATGCAGCACATTCGGCTGCAACGTCCGTAGCATTACCGTTGAGGATGTGTACGTTTTCCTTCTTGATATTGATGTGGCTGAAGAAGTTGTTCCACATGAAGCTATGATAGCTTTCGGGATGCTCTTCGGGGAGACCAACGTATTCGTCCATGTTGAAGGTGACAACATGTTCAAAACTTACCTTTCCTTCTTTGTAGAGTTCGATGAGATGCTTGTAGAGACCGAGCGGGCTACTACCCGTGGGACATCCGAGCACGAAGGGTTTTTCTGCGGTGGGATTGGCTGCATTGATTTTGCTTGCAACATACTCGGCAGCCCACTTCGAGAGGGCTGCGTAGTCAGGCTGAATAATTACGCGCATGGTATAGATAGTGTGATTTTAGGTGAAAGTGGTGAAGAACAACTTCTGCCAAGAATTTATTTCAGAGATGTAAAGGTGTGTTTGGAGAGGCAGGTGCATTGTTTTACCACCGTCAGTGATTAAACTTCGCCACAAAGTTACGATGAAAATTGTTGTCTAACAAGCAGAAAGACGTAGTTTTTGATAAATGTAACTGCTTTTTATCTGTAAACGCAAGAAGAATCTGCCTATACTGCTACTCTTGATAGCTATTTTTCCACGCTTCTGCAGCTATTCGTCGTGCTTCAGCTCGAGCAGGCTTACCCGTCTCTGTCAGTGGTAGGGCATCTACGCTAATAAAATGGCGTGGACACTCATAGGTTTCAAGGCGTGCTTTCAGCATCTGCCTGAGTGCAGAGACTGAGATGGGCTGATCTGTAGGCGCAACATATAGCAGCGTCAGAGTTTCACCTAAAGCGACATCTGGAATAGCAGTAAGTTGATATGGAAATGGCAGTATGCCGATGCGTTGCTCTATATTGTCAAGCGAAAGTTTGATGCCACCAGAGGAGATGATGTTGTCCGTACGACCGAGAATGGTAAAGGATCCGTCAGGGCGGATGTGAACGATATCGTGTGTCTGAAGAGGTCGAGGGCTGAGCTGCGGAGCATCAATACAGAGGCAGCCATTGGTGTCGGTGGAGATATGAATGCCTGGCAAAAGAGTATAGGCATCGCTTTGAAGCGGACCATTGAGACGACGTAGAGCAATATGTGATAAAGTCTCCGTCATGCCGTAGGTACTATACACCGCACCATGGCATTGCTGAAGGGCTGTATGTAAAGATTCGGAAATGCTTCCGCCACCGATGATGATATGAGGAATATGGCAGAAAACGCGTCGCTCAGAAGCATTCTGAAGCGTATGCCAAGCTTGCATGGGCGTAAGTGCGATGAAATCTGGAATAAGAGGATGTAGGCGATTGCCCAGCTCTCGTGGCAGTTTGGAATCACTATGGTTTGTGTGACTCTGCTGCCAAAAGCCTTCTGCATCAAGTAGTGCTGCTGCGGTGTGAAGGGGATGGGAGGAAGGAGCTACTGCCTGCAGACGAAGGCCACCCACAAAAGCACGGATGACCATCATCTTGCCCGCTATGTATTTCAAAGGCATACATAAGAGAGCCGTTTCGCCAGCCTTGAGCTGAAGAAAATTGAGTGTCATCCGTGCGCTGGCTTCCATCCTGCTTTTTTCCACTTCATAAGAACGGGGGTCGCCAGTGCTGCCACTGGTATAGACAGTTATCGTCTGGGACGATATGTCTTCCCACTCTTTTTGGAAACGTTCGACTTCTTCCTGAAATTTTCGTTGCTGCTGGCTGGGGGCACACCAAAGTTTGTCGGCCATGATGCGCAAATCAGTTGCTTCTATATTATCAGAAAAGAGTAGGCCCGTACCTAACCCTTGTGGTATCTGTGGTTTCTGCAACGCACACCATTGTGCAATGGCGTTGAGGCCAATGTTGCTCTCTAAAGCAGATGTTACCCAATATCCTATACCGCGCTGACGTGCCAGATTAATCCATTCGTCACAACCTGAAAAACCGCCATGCAGTGAGGGTTTGAGAATGATATATTGCGGATGTAGCGTATCGAGCAAGGCTTGCTTCTCCTGTATCGTGTGTATGCCTATCAATTCTTCGTCAAGCGCAATGGGGATGGGACTTTCATGACTGAGACGAGCCATTTCTGCATATTGCCCCTGACGAATGGGCTGCTCAATGCTGTGTATGTCGAAGAGCGAAAGCTCTCTCAAACGTTGCAGGGCATGAGTGGGAGTGAATGCGCCATTGGCGTCGAGACGAATTTGGAGGACATCAGCAGGAAAATGACTGCGCAACGTACGGATAAGCGTCAACTCCTGTTCCCAATTAATAGCTCCCACCTTTATTTTAACGCAGCGAAATCCCTGTTCTACTTTTTCCTCCATACGGCGCAGCATTTTCTCGAAGGAGCCCATCCAGACCAATCCATTGATGGTAATACCCTGTTCGCCACGAGAAAAAGGAGTATCGAAAAGCATGAGGGGCGACCGACCTGCCTCCATGGCTGTCAGCGACTGCCATGCTGTCTCTAAACCAAAGAGAATACTGGGATAGGGGCGAAGAAAGTCGTAGGGTATGGACTGATGGGTAGAGAAGCGATGGCAAGCTTCGCGCAGGATTGCTTCATAGTTGGGCACATCATCGCAGGAGAGCTTGAGGAGCGGTGCACATTCTCCTATGCCAAAAGAATGCGTAGAATGGCGATGTATGCATACATACCACACCTTGCGGGTAAGATAAACTCCGCGCGATGTGCCTGCTGGCTCAATAAAATGAAGAGTGCGGGGATGATAGGTGACAATCATGGCAGTTTGGGGAATTTTGTCCAATCGGGCTTTCGCTTTTCCAGAAATGCCTGCCCACCTTCGTGCGCCTCATCGATGAGATAGTACAGCATGGTAGCGTCGCCTGCCAATTCCTGAATACCAGCTTGCCCGTCGAGTTCGGCATTTAATCCGGCCTTTATCATTCGTAGAGCAAGGGGCGAATGTTCCATCATCTTCTTTGCCCACGCTACAACTTCGTCTTCAAGGCAATCGAAGGGTACTACCTTATTGACCATTCCCATCTGTTCTGCTTCGGCAGCAGTATAGAGGCGACACATGAACCAAATTTCGCGCGCCTTCTTCTGTCCGACGATGCGTGCAAGATAGCTGGCACCAAAGCCTGCATCGAACGAACCTACTTTCGGCCCCGTCTGTCCGAACATGGCATTTTCTGAAGCTATGGTGAGATCGCACATAAGGTGTAACACATGGCCACCACCTACGGCAAAACCATTGACCATCGCAATGACGGGTTTGGGTAGCGAACGGATTTGTTTCTGAACTTCAAGGACGTTCAGACGTGGTACGCCATCGCCACCAACATATCCCCCGCGGCCTTTAACGTGCATATCTCCTCCCGAACAGAATGCCTCCGTGCGCAGACGCTCTGCTTCGCTCTGACCTTCCTGCAGTGGAGTATGAGCACCTGTCAACACGACCACATTGATGCGGGAATCTTCACGGCAGATGCGCAGAGCATCACTTATCTCTTGTACCGTGAGAGGAGTGAAGGCGTTGCGAAAGCGTGGACGGTTAATGCTGATACGAGCAATACCTTCGAAGTAGTCAAATAGAATTTCATTATAGGATTTCAGGGATGTCCAAGTTCTCATAATCAAGATAAGACTGATAGTTAATAATTTTCATCTTCAACAAAGATTTCCATCACAACGGGGCGTTCAGAGGAGACTTCCATCAGTTTTTCGAGAAAACAGTCGAAGTCTGCTGTCAAGTCGGAGCTCGTCTGGCTGAGATAAGTGCAGTCAAAAGATGCTGCTATGCCTTTTGCTGTAAATGGATGGGATGCTGCAATATAATCTGTCAGAGCTGGCGACTGAGCAAGACCTGGCAATTTGCTGAAAATTCCCCCATGACCATTGTTAAGCAACATGATGCGGAGATTAGCGCAAAGGCGAACATTCCACAAAGCATTCGCATCGTAGAAGAAACTAAGGTCGCCCAAAATGCAGAGAACGAGATGTTTTGTAGCAAGACTATAGCCTGCTGCTACAGAAAGACAGCCTTCAATGCCGTTCGTGCCACGATTGCAATAAGTGTGTTCTGCTAAACGATGGCGAGATATATGACGTTCTGCCCAACGAACTGCGGTGCTGTTGCCCAAGAAAAGAGCCACAAAACTACACTTCTGTGAGTGGAATAATGTAGCCAGCGAATGATTACTGGGCGAAACAGCTACTTGTGGAGTGCCTGCTGTGCAAAGATGAGAAAGCCAGTTTACTGCCGTTGGTACAGGTATGCGGAGTTTGTAGGCAAGATGGCAAAAGGTGTCTGGCATTTCGTTTGTATCATCAATGCGGATGATGACAGGTTGCTGTCTGCGAAGCAGGAGTTTAATGTCTTTATTGACAAATGCCCCACCGATATGTACAATGACATCATGGGATGTCGTAGGAAGACCATCTGAAAATTCAGCATGATTGCTGATATTCTCTGCAAAGACTTTCCATCCTAAAGATTTCAGTTTCTGCAAATCCTGTAATGGAGTATCCTCATATTGCCCGATGACTAATAATGGTGCTTTGGCTTGCAGGATAATTTGCTGAAGATGTTCCGGAATATCGCAAAGCGCAAGCGGATGGTAAGTATGAATGATACGCTCTACAGGTAGTTGCGGTACAGAAAATGAAAATAGCGGTTCGCTGATAGGGACGTTCAGATGCACTGGTCCTTCCTGCTTGCTTAAAGTCGAGAGAGCTTCGTTTGCTACGCGGTTGCAATACCAATGGTGTTCGGCGGTGTCAGAAGGAGTCAGTTCTGGCAACGTCCAAGCAGAAGCGTACGATTGTAACGCACCGTGCTGCGGAAGCGTCTGACCATCTAATTGTCCAATCCATTGCGCAGGGCGGTCTGCAGATATAATAAAAAGAGGAATACGGCGGAAAGCTGCTTCTGCTACACCGGGGAGGAGATTGAGCAAAGCGCTGCCACTGGTGACGCATACTATGATGGGACGCCGTATGGCAAGCCATAATCCGATAGCAATAAAGGCAGCGGAGCGTTCGTCCGTGACAGGATAAAGATTGAAGTCTGCCTCGTGGAGATTATGTATGATGACGGCATTTCTGCTGCCAGGACATACCACCGCGTCGTGCAGACCGTGGGCCAGAAGTAACGATGTGAGGGTGTTGACGTGAGGCTTATCGCAAAACATGGAGCATGGTTTTCATTTTTCGCACTGTCTCAGTCCACTCTGTCTGGCAGACACTGGCAGGCAAGAGTCCGCCTCCCGCATAGAGCGTAGCCGTTTCACCGAGAATCTGCATGCAACGAAGGGTGACATAGAGATGCGTGCCGCAGGATAATCCGACGGGACCAGAGAATCCCGCATAGTACGCACGGTCATGAGGTTCTACCTCCTGAAGAATCTTTGCGGCAGTGACCGTAGGATGACCGCAGACAGCGGGAGTGGGGTGTAGCGTTCTGATAATGCTACCTACAGGGAGCTGTGAAGGCATCGTGAAGTGTGTACAAAGGTGGACTACTTGCCCTGCTGTAAGCGTCTGTAGCGCAGATACTGTGGGGTTTAGTCCGAGGGAGAGAAGTTGATGATGAATATAGCGGCTGACAATTTGCTGCTCTTCACAATCTTTTGGAGACCATGTTTCGGGTGAACGGCCTGCAGCTTCTTCAATTGACATGGTGGCTGCAAGGGCCATTGTGTGAAAACCCTCAGGAACAGTCTCTAACAACACTTCTGGAGTGGCTATGAGCCATGAAGAGTGGTCTGATAGGAAGATAAGAGACACAAAGCTATGAGGGTAGCCATGACAGGCCGCGACAAACAACTGGCGATACTCTGCAAGGCTAAGCGGCGCGGAGAACTGCAGAACCCACGTGCGAGAGAGTACAATCTTCTCCACGATGCTTTGCTGCAGATATTCCATACTCTTCCCAAATGCTTCGGAATATTGCTTAAGACTTTCAGCAGTATTGTCTGTATAGGATAGATGTAGTGAGGTGGAAGCATCCGGAATCTCCCATGTTTCCTGCGTTTCGGCAGGAAAAAGGAGCGTGGGATGCGGCCCTTGAATATCGAATGGGGCAAAGATATAGCCAGCGGTTTCGCCTATTTCTGTCAAGTCTGATATAGACAGAGGGTGTTGGCATGTAATCTCGTGTGCCTGGCAAGTATTGGGCAAACGATAGAGAATGCGGTTCATCTGCACTATAGGGAAGTAGAGGAAGATTCGGCTTTTTTTGCTTCATTCCAGATTTCATCCATTTCTTCCAATGAGAGGTCTGCCAGTTTTCGTCCCTGACTGCGTACAGTTTCCTCTAAAAAAGTGAATCGACGGATGAATTTCTGATTAGTATGTTCCAAGGCGTTGTCGGGATTGATTTTATAGAGTCGGGCCGCATTGATGAGTGAAAAGAGGACATCACCAAATTCTTCTTCTGCCTTTTGAGCGTCAAGATTCTCTACTTCGACTTCAAATTCAGCAATTTCTTCCTTTACCTTTTGCCATACTTGCGAGCGTTCTTCCCAATCGAACCCTACGTTTCGTGCTTTGTCTTGTATGCGATAGGCCTTTATGAGAGAGGGTAGGGCTGTGGGCACGCCTGCCAGTACGGTCTTGTTGCCATCTTTCTCTTCTTGCTTAATCTTTTCCCACATTTTTGAGACATCTGCTTCATCTTTTATCGGTAGATGATTCATGAGTTTTGCGCCTGCTGCCTCAATATCTGATGGTGGGAAGACATGGGGATGGCGGAATACGAGCTTATCGCAGAGGCGAGAGCAGACATCTGCCACGTCAAAACGATTCTTTTCGCTTCCTATTTTAGCATAAAACAAGACGTGTAGCAAGACATCGCCCAGCTCTTTACAAATCTCATCGGGCTGGTCTTTGATGAGTGCGTCGCAGAGTTCATAGGTCTCCTCTATGGTGTTCGGGCGCAACGACTCGTTGGTCTGCTTGCGGTCCCAAGGGCATTTCTCACGGAGTTCGTCGAGAATGTCAAGGAGGCGTGAAAATAATTGGAGTTTTTCTTCTTTCGTATGCATGAAGTAGTGTGTATGTTGGCGTGCGGACACTTGCCGCTATCTACAATTGCTGCTGGCGGAGGATGATTTTTTCAATTTCAGGAATTTCAATTCGTCCTCGCGACAGATAGACAAGATTCTGATTTTTTAGTTCGTTGAGCATCTTTGATACATTCAACCGTGTGGTGACGAGTTCATTGGCAAGTTCTACCATACCGATGTCAAGCTCTTTGCGGCCTGCCGGACGTGAAGCGCGAGCCAACAAGAAATAGAGGAAGCGCGCTTCAACCTGAGCAGGCAATTGCTTCCACATTCTGCTTTCCCATGTTTGTTTGGCAGAGCAGACAAGATTAAGGTAGTTAATGTGAATGGTCAGGAAGCTAAAAAGAATGTCGCGGACTTCATTTTTCGGCACGATGAGTATGGTGGCTTCCGCTGATGCGACTCTCACTGTTGAGCTATAATAGGGTTTGCGTCCAAAAAGACGGTCAGGCTGTAAGACTGTAGGTTTTTCGCTGTATTCACGGAAAGTATAGCTGCCATCATCAGATCGTTTTTCGTGGATGAAGCGTCCAGAAATCGTACATACTAATTCCTGACACGGGGTGTCGGCTATCACGACCTCCTCACCTACACGCACAGTTTGAAACGTAAAGTGAATCTTTGATGCGATTGCTTCAAAATCGCCGCGGCTGATACCTTGAAAAAGAGGTATGCTGACCAATCGCTGGAAAGTGTTTGTGTTTATCATAAGTAGGTAATGAGAAAAGGTGGGGTGGGGTCAATTCAAATAGGATGCAAAACGCTCTGATTTCCAAACTTGCAGGCGTCCTTCCTCATCAGCATAAATGAGATAGGCACTAATCTGACGGTGTGATTTCAGGAACTCCTCTGCGCGCTTTAGTCCCATCACCATAAAAGCTGTGGCATAGGCATCTGCAGTCATGCAGGATGGGGCTATGACAGTGGCAGAGAGCAGACTGTGTTCAACGGGATAGCCCGTGGTAGGATTGATGGTATGCGATATCTTTCGCTGTCCTTTATAGTAGAAATTTCGGTAATTTCCGGATGTGGCTACTGCACAATCAGTGATATGAATGATTTCCTGCAATTCATTGCGAACGCCTGTGGAGTCGTCGGTAGGCTTCGTGATGCCGACCGACCATTTTTCTCCTTCAGGGTTTACACCGCGGGCGACGACTTCGCCTCCAATCTCTACCATGAAATTGCGGCAGCCTCTTTGGGACAGCATCTTTGCCACATGGTCAACACCATATCCTTTGGCAATGGCACCACAATCTAATGTGACGGATGGATGCTTACGGCGAAGTCCCTCATGTTTGCTGTAGGTCAGATTTTGGTAACCAATATATTGCCTTAAAGAATCCACCTGCTGGCGAGTGACTTCCTCACGGTGTTTGAAGCCAAATCCCCAAAGATTGACCAAAGGCGCAACCGTCATGTCAAAGGCACCTTGTGTTTCTCGGCTGACCTCAAGACCATGGCGGACTACTTCGTTAAAGCAAGCATTATCCTCAATCTTTTCGCCCCGATTAAAACGGGAGAGTATGCTGGAGTCGTTGAACATAGAGAGGGCGGCATCTACCTCGTTGAGGCTCCGAACGATTTCATCGTCCAGATTTTGCGATGATGCGTATTTTATATGGTACGTAGTTCCAAAAATCCGCCCTTCAGCAACGTGGTACTTCTTGCTGCTGAGTATATACCACGTCCCAATGATAAGTGTGAGCAAAAATGAAAAAGCCGCTATACGACGGAGCATAGTCTATAGTATAAATAGGTGAGTGATTATTACAGCTCGAAGACGAGCACGAACGTTCCTCCAAAACAGGAATTGGAAGTGACATTTTTGCCGTAGCCTGGCACATAAAAGGCATGTCCGGGAATGCCTTGCTTTTCGTGGAAACGATATTTATAGCGCACCGTCCATCCGCAATGGATGAATTTCCAAAGCTGTGTTTGTATGCCGAATAAGAGTTCGCCCCAGTTCATACGCCCTTTTGTGCCATGACTCTTATAGGCAAACTCATAGGGCCAATAGTCATCGACAATGGTTGGGCCATCCAAGTCGTACGAAAAGCTGCTAAAACCATAGCGTAGTCCTACGAAGTAGCGGTTTCGGGAGGCAAGATTCTTGTTCAGGCTATAGTCCATTCCCACTCGGAAGAAAGGAGAATGCACCTGATAATGAAGTCCTGAACGGTCTGCTGTATAGTTGGATGTTCCTATACCCAATTCTACCGTAGGGAAATATCGACGCTGTATGCCTACGTGTGCCGAAACTTCATATTGTCCCCATTTGGCAAACTGTGACATAAAGATTCCGCAGAGGTCTGCACTTATGCCGTACCCGGAGAACAATGGAGGTTTTGATGGTGTCTTCAAGTCGATATTAACGCTCTGTATGCCCTTTGTCCTGTTTTCTTGGACGGGGGTCTGCGTAGTATCAGCTACTGCGGGCAACACGCTGAAAGAAGGCTTGCTATCGGCCCACAGACGACAGGGAAACGTCAGCAGGATGATGATAGAAAATACGAATGTTTTCGACATCGCTAAAATCTACTAAAGGACGGATGATGCTCACACTGTCAAGCGTATAGGAGAGCATTCCATCGGTGTGTGGCACAAACGACAAATCTGTGATATGGTGAAAGACAGCACCAGGGCAATCCATTGCTTCAAAATGAGGCTCGTTGGTATGGCTGATATAGAGTGTGTCAGTGATGGCGGTTTCCCCGTCTGTTTGTATGAGGTATAGTGTATCTATGGCAGCTCCGATACTCATAGGCAGTTGCACGCTCTTCACGTTTGGCTCTGCATTGAGCAGCGTGTCAGTGCCGGCTGCCGCTATACTTAGTGTGCAATCGAGAGGTGCTGACGTTTCTGCCGACGTATCGAAGAAGTTGATGGTCATGACCACCACGGAGTCAAGCGGACAATCAATGTTCGTACAAGACAGGAAAGTATCTGTAAGGAGCAACAAACCAGAAAGTAATATTGTGTGCTTAAACGTGGTCTGTATCAGTTTCATGTTTTCTGTGATGGAGAGGAAAATGCGGCAAAGGGAAAATCAAATTTCCTTTTCGACATGATAATCGTTGCGGCTGGCAGAATTTCTGCTGACGAGATCACCAATGAAACCCGTGAGAAATAGTTGTGTGCCTATAATCATCATGGTCAGCGCAATGAAGAAATAGGGCGAATGAACCACTAATGGGGCGGGATTTCCTGCAATCAAGGCAGAGAGCTTGATGCCTCCTACCACGATGCAGGCTATAAACCCGATGAAGAATACCATCGTTCCCAAAAATCCGAAGACGTGCATAGGTTTGCGTCCGAACGACTGCAGGAACCATAGTGTCAGCAGGTCGAGATAACCATTGACGAAACGGTTCCACCCCATAAACTTCGATTTTCCGAATTTTCGCGCTTGGTGATGTACACGTTTTTCGCCAATTTTGTCAAAGCCTGCATTCTTTGCCAGATAGGGTATATAGCGGTGCATCTCTCCGAAGACTTCAATGCTCTTTACTACTTCTTGGCGGTATGCTTTCAGCCCACAGTTGAAATCGTGGAGATTATGGATGCCACTGACAGCGCGTGCCGTCGCATTGAAGAGTTTCGTCGGAATCGTCTTTGAGAGAGGGTCGCCTTGACTACGGTTCATCTTGTAACCACTGACGAGGTCATATCCCTCTTCCGTAATCATGCGATACAGTTCAGGAATCTCATCCGGACTATCTTGTAAGTCTGCATCCATCGTGATGACGACATCGCCTTTTGCTGCACGGAAGCCATTGTATAAGCCAGGGCTCTTTCCGTAGTTTCGACGGAATTTTATGCCATGCACGTTGGCATCTTTTTCTCGTAGCGATTCTATGACGCTCCAGGAATGGTCGGTAGAACCATCATCGACAAAGATTACTTCATAGGAAAAATGGTTTTCTGTCATTACGCGTTGAATCCAGGCGTGGAGTTCGGGGAGCGACTCGTCTTCATTATACAAAGGGACGACGACGGATATATTGGGAGCGGAAGTCATATATGTTTATCTATGTTTGTTTGGGTGTCTGAAGGTAATTGTTTCGTCTCATGCTCACCAGGCCAGCCAAGATGGAGATGAAGGGGCTGGAGAGTATATAGAAATAGATGATTAAAGCAGCGAAGTTGGCAGCTCCGAAATTTCGTAGCTCATTGACGACATCAATCATAGTGTGGCCGTTCGTGGAAGCCTTGATGGTTTCCGACATTCCGCTTTGGTTCATCAATTCCACCATCTCTGGTCGTGATAAAGTGGCTGTATAACAGTCAAACACATAACCATTGTCGAAAAACTGCATATAGACAAACGTGGCTACTGCTGCCCATACTGCCGTATAAAGTAGGGTTAGGAAAGCATGCACAAACCCTCGGCTAAACGGAAAAGGGCGGTCATTGCCTGCTATGCGCCTGAGGCGAAGGGTGAAAATGCAGGTCAGTGCGGGAATACTTATGAGCATGAGCATCCATAGAGTGCTGAATAGCGGATGCGACAGTCCCGCCACATAGCATGCCTGGCAGCCTACAGCCCAAAGCCCCAGCATGATGCCATGCTGCATGGCGTAGGCATTGGTTTGCCTGAAATTGGCTTGACGAAGTCGTATGATTTCCTCGTTTTCCATAAGTTGGTAATAATATTAGTTACTGTAAGATGCCTTACTTCTACGGCACATTTCGTCTCAGAGTGACCATTTTGAAGGACAAAATAGCTATTTACCGAGGGCAAAATAATCACATAGGGGGATGAAAATGATTACTTGGGAAGCCGGAGTTCTGAAGAAGGTTTGCAAAGCCTGAGATTTTCACCACGGCTACTCATTTCATGCCAATCCGAACTGATTGGATTTCATGGGTTTAGGGGAGGGCTTCCTGATTCAGACTTATCTACAAGCATTAACACAACGAAGCATGCCCCAGATAGTTCCTCGGATAAGGACTACACATTTAGTACTTCTTAAAAACTAATTCTTACGACTTACTTATCTATACTAAGATGTGTTTTTTTCATGCCGAAGTCTGCCGGAACTCTAATGATGGAGGCAGCCAAGAAGGTGAGGGGCGTAAGACACATGATTAGAATGAAAAATCTGTAATACCCCATCATATCTGCCAGCCATCCTGCAAACATTCCTGGCAGCATGAGCGAAAGTGCCATGAATCCTGTGCAGAAAGCATAATGGGCTGTCTTGGAAGAGCCTTGCGAGAAGTAGAGCATGAAAAGCATATAGCATGTAAAACCAAAACCATAACCAAATTGCTCAATGGCAATGCCTATGTTCACCCACAACAAATTCTCAGGCTGATAGTAGGCTAAGAAGATATATACACAGTCAGGTATGGTGATTGCGCAGACCATGGGCCACAGCCAACGTCTGAAGCCGCCTCGCGCTACGCATATACCGCCTATAATGCCTCCTAAAGTCAGCCCGAGCACTCCAACCGTGCCTTGCGTGATGCCTAATTCGCCGGGGGTAAGTCCCATTCCGCCTTTGCTTACTTTCTCTAAGAGAAACAGTTGACTGATTTTCCCCAGCAGGGCTTCTGGCAGACGGTATAACAGCAAGAAGGCGATTCCTATCCAGATATGTGGCTTTTGGAAGAAAGTGCGGAAAGTGTTTAGCGTCTCGCTAAAACTGGAAGGGGCGTGGTCAACGTCTTCGCGAGGGTTGGGCAGGAAGAAGTGGTGATAGAGTGCCAAAAGCAGGAATGTTGCAGCCGCCACGTAGAAGATGATGCTCCAGGCTGTTATGGGATTTCGAATGGCCTCAAGCACTTCCACGAGTTTTAAGAGAAGTGCCTGTCCAGCTATGGTGGCAATACGATAGAAGGTGGAGCGTATGCCCACGAATAACGATTGGTCGTGGTCATCGAGTGCCATCATGTAAATGCCATCTGCTGCAATGTCGTGGGTAGCACTGGAGAATGCCGTGAGCCATAGGAACGCCAGTGTCCACTGGATATAATGAGCAGTAGGAATGGTAAACGCCACACCTGCCAACCCTGCACCGATGAGCAGTTGCATAGAAAGTATCCACCAACGTTTGGAGCGGTTGTTCTCAACAATCGGGCTCCAAAAGGGTTTGATAACCCATGGCAGATAAAGCCATGAGGTGTAGAGGGCGATATCTGTATCTGTCAGCCCTAAACGCTTGTACATGACGGCAGCGATTGTGACGACAATGATATTTGGCAGCCCTTCTGCGAAATAGAGCGTTGGAATCCATGCCCACGGTGAGTGGCTGCGTTCGTTTAACTGCATGATACCTGATTTTTGTGGGTTCTATATATTATTGGTATTTAGAGCCTTAGCAATTTTTGCTATCGTTTTCTCGAAGGTCTGATTGTCAATGCCTACTTCTTGCAGAATCTCAGTTGCCTTGTCAAGGGTCAGTCGTTCAAAATCAGTGGCACGCGGTGCTATCAGAAGTCCTGCCATGTCTAAGCTTCCGGGTGATATCAAATATTGCTCTTCGCCTTCTGCAGCATAGCAGGATGGCCGATGTTTCTTGCGTGGGAATATCACGATGGTGTAGCAAGTTTCAGGACTGATGGGCAACAGATTTTCGCTGTGCGTCCATCCGAGGATGTTGAACATACTGCCACCATCAAGATGTGCGGCAGCGGTTTCCGCGTCTGCTTTCTTCGGCAATTCCTGTACGACGAGTTCCAAAGCCTCCTTCAGCTGCTTCTTGCCATATCCCGTGACTACAAAGGCAGGACATACAAACGAGTTCAACGAAAGCACTTCAGCATCCCCCAGTTTTCCAATCAACGTTTGTTCAAGGGTATTCCATTGCTGCACGAGTGGCACATGGTCTGCGCTGCCAGCCTGAAAATGGGCATGGTCTGGCGCTGAAGCACCGCATTCCGCACCATTGTAAAAAACGAGGTCTCCCTCGAAATCTTGTACTAATTGCAGGAAAACATCGACGTGGGGCAAAAATTCCTGTGGTAGATGCTGCAGTGTAGGAATGGTATAGTGGCGTAAAAGGATGGGGTAGGGATTCACAAGTATTTCATGTCGCTGTCCATAGGGTTGCGCCACTTGTTCTTTGGGGCGGTTGGCAGCGCAGAGGAAGCATCGCCGCTGTGCAATGGCTTCCTGCCTGATGTCTGCTCCCGTTGATTGGATTCTGCCGGGATTATATTGTACCGAAAGCAATGCCGACAAAGGACGGTTTTTCGCCTGCTTATGCAGGTCTTCATATCTTTTGGCAGTCTCGCGCCATGTTTGCATCTGATAGCAGAACATTTCGTAGATACTCCCGAAGATGCTTTTCTTTCCCGCATTGAGTTGTTGGCGAGCTTGAATCTCTATCGTACGGAGCTGGTCTTTATAAGCATTGTTGCTGTTGGTCTTCTCTAAACTTAGTGCGGCATCGGAATTGCCATCCCAGCGTCGGCAAAGATACAGCTCATCGTAGATGCGTGCTATGCGGTAACGACGACTGATGGCAAGGCCTAACGCATAGTCTTCGCCATAGCTCGTGTTGGGGAATCCTATCTTTCTGAGAATGGAAGTATTGAAAGCACGCGGCGCGCCTAAACCGTTTACACGCAGAGCATTATTGCGCCCGTTGTGTGCTGTCCATTCCGTGTGGGCAATCAGTCCCGGAGGCAATGTCTCCAAATTAAAGTTCACCATGCGATATGCCCCGACAACCATGGCGGCATTCTCTTCCCGAAATTTCGATACGATTCGCTGCAGGGTATCGGGGCCGCTGTAGAGGTCGTCGCTGTCCAATTGTACAGCATATTTTCCGCAATGCTCGGAGCGAATGGCCAAATCCCAGCATCCACCAATGCCTAAATCATCGCGGTTAGGCTCTATCAGTATGATGCGCTTATCGGTCTGACGTTTTACAGCTTCGGCGGTGCCGTCTGTCGAATGATTATCAACGATGATGATATTGAAATCAAAGTCCGTCTGCTGTGACAGGACGCTTTCTATGGCATCAATGATAGTCTTCACGCGGTTGCGCACAGGAATTATCACCGAGGCCTCCACAGGGAATGCTCCGTCTGCCTCCTCATGCTGCGGCTCTTCGAAGACTGGTGGCAACCACGCTCCTATGGCTTTCAGGTGTACAGTCACGGCATGCTCCATCTCTTTCTGCACGACCTGTATTTGCGGATTCACATAGTCAAACTGCCGTTCGCCGCTTTTCCGGTTGTCATATTCTATTTCCGTATAAAGAGGTTCGCGCAAGTGCACAATCTCGCCTGTACGGCTAAGATACAGCCGGAGGGCATAGGCCGCGGCATACTGATAGTTTTC
This sequence comes from uncultured Bacteroidales bacterium, assembly GCA_945787885.1. GTDB lineage: Bacteria > Bacteroidota > Bacteroidia > Bacteroidales > Bacteroidaceae > Alloprevotella. The sequence goes on from CALZJF010000012.1 coordinate 37,148, forward strand.
GTGGTGAACTTTTGCAAACGTCCTCAGCAGGTCGCCACGCACAAACCAAATTCCTCCGAAGTCAAAATCATCGCGCAGAGCCCCCGGCTGATAGTCTATCGTTGGGTGTAGGGAGGGAACTGAAATGCTGCCGTCTGCCAGTTGTTTCTTCTCCCATCTGTCAGCATAAACCATGGCTGCTCCTGTATCAGAAGCCACTTCTACCATTCGCTCAAAACATCTGTAGGCGGGTTCGGGCTGTGATGGTTTCAAATATAAGGCAACATACGTGGCACTGCTGTGCAGTGCAGCTTCGACGAGAGCTTTTGATGCACACCAGAGGTCGCCACACAGGGGGATGTCTGAAAGAATTTCGTAGGTTTTCATGCTATGCTGTTTGGGGCTTTTTCGTTTGGAAAAATGCTATAAGCAAGTAATAGGGGAATGAGCTTTATTGTTTTGATACCTGCTATAAGTCATTTTGCCTACAAAATTACAAAGTTTATACATTCCGCCCATCACAACACTGAAAAAAAGTGACGCTTTACGGTCAAACAGGGTGTTTTTGGGGTAAAAAAAATACAGGCAGACAACGTATATTGTTTGTCTGCCTGATATATTGTCTGATATATTGTGTCGTCAACGTGGTATTTCCAGTCTTAGAATGCTGATGGGACGCTGTTTTCCTGCATAGAGTTGCTCGTCATACGCTGTTTCTCCCGTTGGCAAGAATCCGCATTTGAGCATTACACGTCTTGATGCCACATTGTCCGTGAAGTGTCCGCAGATGAGCGAGGGAATAAGAGTGGAATGTCGTACATGTTCAATGATAGCTGCTAATGCTTCCGTACAATAGCCTTTATTCCAGTAAGCCTTGCCTATCCAATATCCTGCGATGGGCTCTCCTTCGCGTGCCGGGAGTTTACAATCGCAGGACGCGCCATAGCCGATGGCCCCAATCACCTCTTCGGTTTCTTTGAGCACGATGGCCCAAGTGGTGTCATCGTTAAAGATTGTTTGTATGACATTCCGGCTTTCTTCGATTGTCTGGTGTGGTGCCCATCCTGCCCGACTCCCAATGTCTGGGTCAGAAGCGAGGGCGTAGAGGGTCTCGGCATCCGTCTCTCGCCAGTGTCGCAGTAGTAATCGTTTCGTTTCCATAGGATTAAGCTATTTTGTTGTCCGTTTATGCCCCTCTACTGAGTATGCTCACGATGGATTCTTCCGTTGCATAGGGTAGAAATTTCAGGAAGTGTTGCACCATTTTCCGAAGAGATTCCTCTGGCGAGCAATGCGCCCTGCAGGCTTCTTTGCCAAAGAGTTGTTGTGGTGTAGTCAATACAGCCCATCCCCATCCGTAGGGGTTGCCATGTTTGTCTTTGGGATAAACGAAGTCTTCTGTCACGATTCGGCAGCCCGTCTCTAACCGACGGATATACGTATCAAACTTTCCGCGCATCTTCGGTTCTGTAAAGCCGCACGCCGTCCGCAGCTGGCGCGTGGTCATGCGTCTGTGCTCTTGCAGCGTGAGCAGAATCATTTCCTCTATGCTGCCGTCGGCTACAGGAGGGGCGATGCTACTGCGATAGTTCATAAAGTCTGCCCACCATTCGCCGCTGATGAAGCACGCCTTCCCCAAAAGGAATTTGCCATAAGCACAGCGGCTTTCCTGAATAATGTCCGACTTCCATTCCCACAGCGGCCATTCCCATCCTCCTTCAGGGAGAGGGGAGTAGTTGTATATTGGCAGGAGTGCGTCTTCTGCCGACCATCCGTCGATGCCCGTGCGCAGAAGCGGAAGGAATCCTATTTGTGAGATGTAGGTTATCAGTTCTGCCTGGTTCCTGACGCTATGATATTTTAGCTTCATTTTCTTTTGCAATGATATTCCTTTTCTAAGGGGCATAAGACCCTTTCTGTCAGACGCGCGCGAGCCCCCACGCCCACCTATACCGATACCTCAGCCTTGATGTGCGGATGTGGATCGTAGCCCTCTAACTTAAAGTCCTCATATTTAAAGTCAAACAGGCTCTCCACTTTGGGGTTAATGACCATGCGCGGCAAGGGGCGCGGCGTGCGGGTCAGTTGTAGCCGGGCTTGCTCCAAATGATTGAGATAGAGATGCGTATCGCCTGTCGTATGAATAAACTCCCCAGGCTCCAGATGGCATACTTGTGACATCATTTGCAGCAGCAGCGCGTAGGAGGCAATATTGAAGGGCACACCCAGAAATGTGTCTGCCGAACGCTGGTAGAGCTGCAGTGATAGCCGTCCGTTTGCCACGTAGAACTGGAAAAGGCAGTGGCAGGGCGGCAGTGCCATATCTTCTGTCTCTGCGGGGTTCCATGCCGTCACCATTATGCGCCGGCTGTCAGGATGATGCCGGATGAGTTCTACAACCTGCGAAATCTGGTCTATCGTCTGCCCGTCTTTCCCTGGCCATGAGCGCCATTGATGTCCATAGACGGGGCCTAAATCCCCCGTCGTAGGGTCGGCCCATTCATCCCAGATGCTCACCCCATGCTGCTGAAGATACCGCACATTCGTATCACCCGAAAGAAACCATAACAGTTCGTAGATGATGCTCTTTAGATGAAGTTTCTTAGTCGTTAACAGAGGGAAACCTTCTGAGAGGTCGAAGCGCATCTGGTGGCCGAAGACGCTCAGGGTGCCGGTGCCGGTGCGGTCCGTCTTTTCAGTTCCCTCTGTGAGTATGCGGTCTAAAAGTGCAAGATATTGTTTCATGATGTAAGGACGATGTAGAAAGTAAGAAGGTTGATGCACCAACCTGCTATGCAGCATCCGATGGCCAAACGCTCACGAGCCCATCCCCAGGCGAATATGCTGATAAAGAAGAGGGCAATCGGCAGCACCCACAGCAGTTGGGTGATGAGGTAGAGCATGAAACTCCAGAACAGAGAGGAAACTTCTCCCAACGGATGCAGTCCGCCAAACATCAGGAATATCATCATCCCCATCGCTATGATGACATTGGGAAAGTTGATGGCTAAAAACCATTTAGGGTATTGGTCCATATTTTTTTGCTGTCATGGTTTTACAAGGGAGCGCACGAAGGCTGCCAGAAGGAATGGCTGAAGGATCAGTATTTTGAGAAATCTCCGTTGAAACCCTTCCCCAATTCAGGATCAAGAGCCACGGCCTTCTGAAAATCCTCCAGAGCCCCCTGTGAGTTTTTCAGGCGGTAGGCTATCTCGCCCCGGCGAAGCAGGATACGTCCTCTTATCTTCTTCTCAGTTTCTGGCAGTAGTTGCAGCGCCACATTCAGCAAGTTCTGAGCCAAATCCGTTTTCCCCTGACGCTCGAACTCATCGGCTTGGCGCAGCATCTCTGCCCAATAATCTGTTTCCATTTTTTATGTAAAAGTTGGGGTGGAATGTAGGTAGGGGTTGTTTACGGCTTAGTCGAACGAGTGGGCGTATTCTACCATCCTGATAGCCGTGATGGCAAATTCTGCCCCTTTATCCAGACGTCCGGCCCGCTCCTCGGCTTGCTCCATGTTGTTAACGGTCAGCACACCGTTGATAACGGGGATTTTTCCCTCTAAGTTCAGGTGTACGAGTCCCTCCGTCGTGCCCTCGCAGATATAATCAAAATGCGGAGTGTCACCGCGGATGACGCAGCCCAGAGCGATGATAACATCAATGTAGCCATGTTCTGCCATGCGCGAGCAGCCATATATCAATTCAAAACTTCCTGGCACACGTCGCACGCTGATGCTACTTTCGTTCACGCCACAGGCTTTCAGCGTTTCAATCGCACGCTCCAGTAGGCGGTCAGTGATACGGTGGTTCCATTCCGTAGCCACAATACCAAAACGCATATTGCTGGCATCGGGCAATTCGCCCGTATTTTGTAAAAGAGAATAGTCTGACATTTCTGAAGATTGTTTATAGCAGGCATCATGATTGAGCGCATGCAAAAAAAGCTATTACTCTTTTTCTGCACACCTGTTTGTCTGCTTTAGTTGAAAAAAGTTTGCCTCTACACACGCGCCAATTATATATTAATATATATGTGTGTGTAGAGGCAAACTTTATCCGTATGTTTATTTTTTAATGTTTTAATGCTTACTTCGTACGCTCAATGTATTTGTCGATTTCCGGACCAATCACCACTCCGTTGCTGTTCGTTACGGTGCAGTATTGACTCGTAGGATAGTTCTCCTTAATCTCCACGTAAATTCTGTTAGCCTCCTGAACTTTCTTCATGCTTTCCAGCATCTGTGCAGCCTGCATCAGGTAAATGGGGCTGAGAGCAGCATTCGAAGCCTTCTTGGCAGCCTTCCTGAAAGTCTCTACGGCTTTGTCCGTCTGGCCTTCGGCTGCATAGCAGTTTGCCAAGGCAGCAATGCCATTGGCAGAAATCGTCGTGTCGTCCTTCGGCGTGAAGGCCTCCAGATATTCAATGGCCTTCTTCATGTCGCCCTGCTTGGCATAACTGATGCCAGCATAGAGGTTGGCCACATTGGCAGCATCTGTAAAGGAATATTCCTTGGCTATCCGTTCATAACCCTTAAAGGCATCTTTAGCCGTCGATGCTGTATCGCCCTTCAAAGCAAGGTCGTATTGTCCCGTTGCAAAATATGTTGCGCCGAGAGCTAACTGTGCCTGTGCGGCCTCTTCGCGGTCGGAAAGCCAACGGTGACCGCCGAACCATGCCAAGACGATGGCAATAATAGCTGCAAAGCCGAAAATCAGCGGCTTTTTGTACTGATTGATAAATTTTTCTGATTTTGTGAGAGCCACTTCGATGTCAAGAGGCTGTGCGGTAGTGTTGTTTGCCATTGTATGTTTTATCAAATTATGCTGAATTGTATTCACACGGTGTATAACGGCCGCAAAGTTAGCTATTTCTCCCGACTGATAAAAGGATTTCCCTGTTTTTTCATCTTTTTCCTCACTTTTTTAGCCCTAAATGCACACAGTTCGCTCCTTTGATGCTATTTTTGCGAAATCGGGTCTCCCACTGTTCCCTGATTCTTCTTTCCAGATTCTACATTCTTTTCTGAAACCATGATTCTTGAGCAACTCACTTTGCTGAACTACAAAAACATCGAAGAAGCCATCCTCTCCTTTTCGCCCAATGTTAATTGTCTTATTGGCGACAATGGCATGGGGAAGACCAATGTGCTCGATGCCATATATTATCTTTCATTCTGCAAGAGTGCATCCCTACTGCCCGACCATCAGATTATCCGTCACGAGGCCGACTTAATGATGCTGCAGGGGAGGTATCGCAATGCCGTTGGTGAGATTGATGTCATATCCTGTGGTCTGAAGCGCGGGCAGCGGAAGCACTTCAAATGCAACGATAAGGAATACAAACGCCTTTCAGAGCATCTCGGACGCATACCCCTTGTGATGATTTCCCCTTCCGACTCCTCGCTGGTCAGCGGTGGCGGCGAGGAACGCCGCCGCTTCATGGACATCGTCATCAGCCAGGCCAACCCCTCCTATCTCGAGGCATTGATAAGATATGGTAAGAGTCTGCAGCAGCGGAATGCCCTGCTTAAGCAGGAAGAGCCTGACTGGGGTTTTTGCGATGTCCTGGATATGATGATGTCTGCAGATGCCGAAGTCATCTGCACTGCAAGGCGGGATATGGTGCGCGCCTTTCTCCCCGTCTTTCAGGATCTGTATGGCAGACTGTGCAATAGCGCAAATGAAAGCGTCGGCATCAGTCTGACCACACATGCCGACCGCGGCCCCCTCTTGCCCATCCTCGCAGCATGGCGCGAGCGCGAGCACATCGTGGGATATACGCTCCACGGGCCACACAAAGATAATCTCGAACTCTCGCTAAATGGCTACGAAGTGCGTCGCGAGGGAAGCCAGGGGCAGACAAAAACCTTCTTTATCGCCATGAAGCTGGCGCAGTTCCTCTATCTTAAATCCATCGGGCTCAGTCGCACGCCCATCCTGCTCCTCGACGACATCTTCGATAAGCTAGATGCCGGCCGCGTCAGGCGAATCATAGAGCTGGTCAGCGGCGACGATTTCGGGCAGATTTTCATTACAGACACGAATCGCGAACATCTTGACTCCATGCTCCACGCCTTAGCCTCACGCAATGCTCAGATGTGCTGCTATAAGCTCTTCGGCGTCGACTGTGGTGTGGTGAAGGGTTAAGCAAGCGACCTTCTTAGCGAAGAATCCCACGTAATAAGTCCGATTATTATAATTTTGACTACATAATATATATATGGAACGACGCAAAAGCCAAACTCTCACCGACGCATTATTCCTCTTTATGCGCGAGAGCGGTCTGGAGACACCGCTGCTCCAGCATCGCGTGGTAGAAAACTGGACGAAGACGGTAAAGCCCGAGATAGCACAGCGAACACGCGCTCTTCGCGTACAAAACCAGCAGCTGTTCGTGGAGGCTGACTCCCCCTCGCTTTGCTCCTATCTCGCCATGTATCGTTCCCAGCTCGTGATGTGTCTAAACGAGCGAGTGGGCAGCCGCATTATCCGCGACATCCGTTTCTTTCCGAAAACATGACTTTTTTCCTGCGCCATCCCGCCCTTTGGATGGCTCATCTTGCGTATCTACGACCTTCCACCTCACATTTCATCTCTGAGTGACCATTCTAAAGGAAAACATGACCATTTTGTGAGGTTAAAATAATCACTTTGAGGGGTGAAAATGATTACTTGGGAAGCAGAAGTCCTGTAGATTTGACCAATACGTAGCGAAGGACGGCGAACTCCGACATCGCGTGCGAGCAGGGCAGCGCGCTCTCGCTCGCGATGACTCCCTTGAGGCCGGGAAGATGCGAATGTAGCAGTCCGCTCCCTCACACCTTTCCTTCCCGCGGACAATTCTAACAGAATGTCAAGCATGGGGAGGCAGGAGGTGCATCTTGCACAAGAGGGGAGACAGGAACGGCAGAATAGGGTGGCAAAAAGATAGATGTTAAATCTTTTTTCTCTATTTTTCTCTGCATTGTTTGGATATTTCCCCTTTTGACATTAACTTTGCAAGGGAAAAAAGAAGCGGGATTCGCTTTGCCGTACTGTAAAAGACTATATGCAGATTACAGGGAACGAAAAGGCTACAGACTGCTTGCCTGGGAGTGTGCGAGCTGTTCGCAAGAAAAAAATCCAAGTAAAAAAAATGTCTGACTAATTGGGGAATGCCAGACTTTTTGCGTCAGCGCATAGGGCAGAAATTGTAGATGTAATGCGATAGCATTTTGAGAGACAGAAAGGATTGGGGCAGGAAATGCGTCGGGGCGACATCTGCGGTACAGGGAAAAAGATAGTCCTCCCCTCCCTCAAAATATATAACAAAACAGCTTGCCATTTTCTCTGCAGAGGTATGGCATTACAAAAACAAACAAAAAAAGGGAAACATATGGATATCATCAGCAAATTGTCTCATTGGTATTTCTCAAAGAAAGCCTTACCGTATTGGTGTGTCCTGCTTTTGGATTGCACCATAGTTCTTTGCGCTGGAGTGGCAGCTTTTCTGCTGACCAGCGATGACAGCGCGGCCTTCAGCCATTTTGTACCGGCAGCGGTGGGGCTGGCGGTCACAGTGGCGGTCTTCGGCTTGTGCTTCAGATTCTTCCACACCTATACGGGCATCGTACGCTTCTCCTCATTCGTAGACCTCTATCATGTGGCTTCTGCCAATGCCGTGGCAACCGTGGCCATAGTGCTGCTGAGATTGTCTCTGGGAGATGCGGTGCGTCCTTTTGTCTGTCTCCCCTCGCTGCTGGATGCTGCCGTCATCTTCAGTATCTCCACACTGCTGATGTGGGTGGAACGAGTGGCGGTGAAGGGGATGTACGATATTTTCCGTCAGGATGCCAACACCAAGCGCGTGTTTATATATGGCGTGCAGGCGGGCGGTGTAAGCATTGCCAAGAGCATCCAGAATGAAAATCCACTTATCTTCAAGGTGGCAGGATTTGTCAGTCCGGAGCAGAAGACTTCTGATTATCTGATGGGAACGATGGTCTATGAAGACGATGCTCGGCTGATTTCGCACATGAAAGCGAAGGAGGCTGAGATACTTATCGTGAGCCCGTTGCAAAGCGAATATTTCCGCACGCGTCAGGAGCTCATCTCGCAGCTTCTCGCTGCCAACATCAGGATTATGATGATGCCCGTGGCAGAGGAGTGGAACGAGAAGCAGCAGCTGACGCGCAATGAGCTGAGAGAGGTGGAGATTGAGGACCTCTTACCTCGCAAGAAGATAGAAATTGACATGGATGCCATCGGGGCGATGCTGACGGGCAGACGCATCCTCATCACGGGAGCTGCGGGAAGTATCGGCAGCGAGATGGCAAGACAGGTGGCAAAATTCGCTCCTGCAGAACTCATCCTGGTGGATCAGGCGGAGACACCGATGCACGATGTGCGGCTCTATATGACGCGCAATCACAGCGCGCTCAACGTTTGGACCATCGTAGGGTCAATCACGAACGAGGGGCAGATGGAGAATATCTTCGCGCAGCATAAGCCTGAATATGTATTCCATGCTGCTGCCTATAAGCACGTGCCGATGATGGAGGATAATCCTGCCATGGCTGTGCAGAACAACATTTATGGCACGAGGGTCATAGCGGACCTCGCCGTGAAATACGGCACAAAGAAGTTTGTCATGATTTCTACGGACAAGGCGGTGAACCCCACGAATGTGATGGGATGTTCGAAGCGCATCTGCGAAATCTACTGTCAGGCGCTGAATGCCGAGATATTGAAAATCAACAGAGATGTCAAGGAGAAAGGTGCTGCCGAAGAGACGGCGAAGATGCTGCGGCAATATGATGGCAGTCTGCCCGCTACGCAATTTATTACGACACGCTTTGGAAATGTGCTTGGCAGCAATGGATCGGTGATTCCTATCTTCAAGGAGCAAATCAAGAAGGGTGGTCCGATTACGGTGACCCACCCCGACATCATTCGCTTCTTCATGCTCATCTCTGAAGCCTGCCGTCTGGTACTGGAAGCGGGGACAATGGGGCAAGGCGGTGAAATCTTCGTCTTCGACATGGGGGAGCCCGTGAGGATTGCTGATTTGGCACAACGGATGATTGACCTTTCGCAGGCAAAGAATGTACAGATTATTTATACAGGCCTTCGCGACGGCGAAAAACTCTATGAGGAGGTGCTGAACAATGAGGAACGCACAAAGCCGACGTGTCATCCAAAGATAAAAGTGGCTGCCGTACGCGAATATCCGTATAGTCTGGCACTTCAGAACGAAAAAGAACTCTATGCCCTATCGCAGACTTTCGACGACATCGAAATTGTGCGAAAGATGAAAGACATTGTGCCGGAATATAAAAGCCAAAACAGCAAGTATGCTGAATTAGATAAAGAATAGGGCTTGATATAAATATTTTGCACGCCTGCCTTGCGGCTCCGTGTAATCTATTTGGAAAATTTTGGGCTGAATCCTATACTCTATAGGGTTCAGCCCTTTTAATATGGCGGTTATCGGCTGCATTCATCATGTAGGTTGGGGGGGGGCAGGGCGCAGGGATGAGGGGGGGGGTATTCTTTTCTGGCTACGCCCCACAAAATGCTGTTTGAACATCCTCAGCACTGGGAGAAGGTGGCAAAAAATAGCCCCATCCTTTTAAGTCAAGGATGGGGCTAAGACAGAAAAGAAAGAGAGTTGGCGGATGAGTTTCACCTAATCAGACAGGGGCATTCTGCGCATCGGCCCCAGAGGTCTCTGCCGCCTTCTTCATCGCCAGCAGGAAAGCCTTTGGGATGGGAGTCTCAAAATGCAGGGGTTCACCCGTGATGGGATGGAAAAAGTCGAGTCGGAAGGCATGCAGGCAGAGGCGACCACAGGGGTCATCGCCATTGCCGTATTTGATGTCGCCACAAACGGGATGCCCTAAGTCTTGCAGATGCACGCGAATCTGGTTTTTACGCCCCGTTTCCAACTTTAGCTCTACGAGGCTATAAGCATCGTTGGATTTTAACGTGGTGAAATGCGTGACAGCATATTTTCCGCCGTTGTCAACAGGCGAGCTAAAGGTGAAATAAGCCTTATTGTCTTTTAGCCAAGAAGCTACCGTTCCCTTTGCGCGATCCATACGCCCAGAAGCGAGTGCAACATATCGGCGGTCGGTCACAATCTCCCGCCAGTTATGCTCTAATATCTGCTCAGCCTCAATCGTCTTGGCATAGACCAAGAGTCCGCTCGTGTCGCGGTCCAAACGATGCACCACGTGGGCGGTGCATTTTTGGCGGCTTTTTCTGAAATAGTCGTCAAGCACGGTCTTCACGCAGAACTGATGATGATCCGTGGCCATGGAGAGGATGCCAATGTTCTTCTCTATGACGCAGATATGGCGGTCCTCATATACCAACTTCACAAATCGGTTAGTCAGTGGGGTGGCATTCTTACGTTTTGAAACTTCGACCACCATACCCGGAAGGAGGTGGAAATCGAACTGCGTGATGATTTTACGGTTTACGCGGACACCGCTTCCTGAGAGTATGGATTTGGCTTTTGAACGGCTAATGCCATCAAGCGACTTGAGGATGAAGGCCAGGAGCTCGGCCTCTTCCTTCACTTGAAATGTGGTGTACTGGGGAGCTTGAGGATTGTACATTAATGAGGGGGGAGGGATGAAGTGGGAAAAAGATAGGCGTAGGCAGGCTTATTTCTCTTTGGAATCTGAGAGTTCCACCGTGAAGCTGCGGTTGAGTCCAGACTGCGTTTTGGCCCGAATCCATAGTACACGGTCTGTGCTCATATTGGCTTTCTTGACGGCCTCTTCAAAGTCTTCTACCTTCTGCATGGGGACATCGTTCACCTGAGTGATAATGATGCCCTTCGTAATGCCAGCATCCATCATCTTGCCACGGCGAATATTCGTGACGACGATGCCGTATTTCAGTCCCAGCTCCTTCTTCTCTTGTTCTGAAAGCACGCGCATGGCGGCACCCAAAGCATCGGTGTCGAGGCTTTCGAGCTGCGACGTAGTGCCCTGAGCATTTCGGAGCGTAAGAGTGGTGGTGTATTGCTTCTTATTGCGCAGATAGACCACCTTCACTTTATCGCCAGGACGATGGGATACGATGATTTCCTGCAGTTCTCCAAACTTTTCTACTTTCTTACCGTCAACACTGATGATGACGTCGCCGCTTTCGATGCCGCCCTCTTCGGCAGCACCATCAGAAGTGACCTCATTAACATAAATGCCGGAGACTGCGCCTAAATCTACTTCCTTGCCCTTTTCTTTCTGACTGTCAATGTAATCAGAAACGTCAGTGCCCGCTATGCCCAGCAATGCGCGTTGTACGAAGCCGAACTCCTTGATGTCCTTCACCACCTTATTCATGATAGTGGTTGGGATGGCAAAGCCGTAGCCAGAGTAAGCCCCCGTCTGGGAATAAAGCATGGCATTGATGCCCACCAGCTGACCCTGAGCATTCACCAAGGCACCTCCAGAGTTGCCTGGATTGATGGCAGCATCGGTCTGGATGAAACTTTCGATGGAATTTTGTGCTTTCAGACTGCGTGCCTTGGCACTGACGATACCAGCAGTGACGGTTGAGGTGAGTCCGTAGGGGTTGCCAATAGCCAACACCCATTCGCCGACCTTCAGATCATCGCTTGATGCTACCTGAATAGGAGTAAGCCCGTCGGCCTCGATTTTGATAACGGCGAGGTCAGTGTCTTTATCGGTGCCGATGATGCGTCCCTTGAACTCACGGTTGTCATTGAGTTTTACAAGAATCTCATCAGCTTCGCCTACTACATGGTTATTCGTGACAATATAACCATCGGCGGTCAACAATACGCCTGAGCCTGATCCCTGACGTTTCGGGGTTTCCACTTGACGGCGCTGCTGACCCTGTCCGCGGTTGCCAAAGAAATCACCAAAGAAATCTGAGAAGGGGTCGAAATACTGCACCTCTTCAACCTTGCTGTTCGTCGTGACTTTGATGAAAACCACGGAATTGGTGGCCTGTTCGGCAGCGTACGTTAAATCAACGGGCTGTGCTGCTGACGGAGCCTTATAGGCAGCAGATTCAATCTTATTGTTCGCATCGTCAACGACTTTTACAGCTACTGCTGTCATGCTGCTGCTTAGAATAGCGCAAAGTGCAAGTGTACCAATAGTTTTTTTGTTCATTGTCTTGTTGCAGTTTTTCTATGTTTTATGGGAGGCTTTCCATACTTCCCCCACGTCTTTGTACTGCAAAATTAAGTGTATCTCGTGTAATAGTGTTTTATACCAGTAGGCGTTTTTGGGGAAATTGAAAACCTTTAACACTCCATCATGAGGTAAATTGTCAGAGTATGAAGTTCGGGATGAGAGTTTTAGCCCCACATTAGTTCTGCTATAATGGCGTCAGAAATGAAGATGCCGCTGCGTGTCAGGCATAAAAATCCATCGCGAAACGTAAGCAGATTTTTCTGGAGATAAGGCTCTGCCATTCGCAGAAGATAGCTCTGCCTGAACGTTGGGAGGGCGGCCAGTTCTAATCCTTGGGCAGTGCGCAAGCGCGTCAGGACTATCTCATCGTATCGCTCATCGACGCTGAGATTTTCGATCGTATATGGCGGTTGCTGATGATTGCTGGTGCCCGTATTCCCCCAGAAATCTATATATGCGGTGAGGCTGTCGGAGTTCCAGCGGCGAGTGTGCAGGCCATCGAAGGAGTGAGCGGAGGGGCCAAGACCGATATACATCTGCCCCGACCAGTAGCCGGAATTGTGACGGGAATGATAGCTGGGAAGTGAAAAATTAGAAATCTCATACTGTTCAAATCCCGCTTGCTCGGCTGATTGCCGTAGCATTTCATACATTTCGATGAAGACCTCCTCGGGCGTTTCTTCGATTTCTCCCCGCAGTTTCCGCTGGTAGAGCGGTGTGCCGGGCTCTATGCTTAAGGCATAGCTTGAAAGATGCTTGATTTCAAGCGAAAACGCCGTCGTCAAATCTTCTGCCCATCGTTCAACATCTTGTGTTGGCAGACCGTAAATAAGGTCGATACTGACGTTGCTAATGCCATTATCCTGAATGATGCCGACAGCCTCTATAGCCTGACGGGCAGTATGGCGCCGGGATATGCTTTTCAGTACCTCGTCGTTGAAACTCTGAACGCCCATACTGATGCGGTTGATGCCTGAACGCCGCAGATTTTCCACCACGGCGGGCGTGACATCATCGGGGTTTGCCTCGACTGTAATCTCCGCATCCTGGGATATTTGATAGTTGCGGTGCAGTACGGCCATGATTTTTGCTATGCCCTCCGAAGGAAGACACGTGGGGGTGCCGCCTCCGAAATATACAGAACTAATGGTCGTCTCTGCTGACGCTTGCTGTGAGCGTTGTTCTGCTTCGCGACAGAGCGCAGCGATGTAAGCCTCTTTTTCTGCTTGGCTGCAGACCGTGCTGTAAAAGCTGCAATAAGCACAACGCGACTTGCAGAATGGGACATGAATATAGATGCTGCCGTTGTTCATCTCCTCTCTGTGATACTGGGATGTAGGTGTAGGGTTATAGTGTAGGGGCGAAAAAAACGTGGCAGAAGATTTTTCCGCCACGTAGAGTATGCTTATTCTTCAAGCAGGCGTTTAAGATATTTTACAGGAACACCATAGTTGAAGTTTTGCGTATTGTTCAGTCCGGCATAGTTCACGGCTACAAGCTCACCTTTGGAGTTCACCACGGGCGAACCACTGCTGCCTGGCAAGGTGGGGATGGAATACATGATGCGGTCAGATGTGCGCTGGCTGATGCTGCCATTGTTGAACTGCGACTTCACTCCCTCTTTCGTCAGCGAAAGCTTCGGACCGAGATTGAAACTCTGCATGTAAAGGTGAGCATTCTTGTCATCGCTGAACTTGCGCGTAAGTTTGTCGGCAAAGGAATAAGTGTCTAAAGGATCATTCTCAGGCACTTGGAAGATATATTTGCCCTCAGGTGTCTTCTTGTCTTTAATCTGAATGATGGCAACATCATGTTCAGGGTCCGACTTTTTCAATACGCATGAAATGAAGTCGCCTGTATTCGTGACGTAGGTGTCGTTATAGGCGATGCTAATCATATTATTGTATCTCACTTCAGAATCGCTGGCGCGCACATTGTCCAGCTCATCATAGACATTGTAGTAGTTTTCCAATTCTTCCTTAAGATTGTCGCGATAGGCTTGTATCTTATAATAATCGGAATAACTGACATCAGTGCTATAGCTTGCAAAACGACAGGCTTCCTCCGCTTTTTCGTATGATTCCTTCGTCTCATAATATGCCGTGGCGATGACAGTCTTTAATACCTTAATGACTTCTCCCATCGAGCGGTTAATATCTTTGTCTTTTGCCACATTGCTGACCACATGGGCATTCGTAGCTATCAGACCATCTGTGGAGATAAAGAATCCCGTGCCGTAAGAGATGGAGTATTCCACGGAATCACGATTGAATGAAATACCCTGAACACCATCTTTCTCATCGAACTTAGTGAAATAGATGGTTGTGCCATTTGACAGTTCGACCTCATAATAACTTTGATTCTGGATTAGCACAACGCCAGAATTTGTCTCTTCCTTAATATCAGACTCTGGTTTGTTATTGCAAGATTCACAAAGTAGAGAAGCGAAGAGGATAAAAGCAAAAACTTTCTTCATATTTCTTGACTAATTAGTTTACAATAGGTCAGCTCTCAATATTCCATAGATGGTTTTCATCCTGAAAGCCTTCTGTTCGTCGCTGCAAAGTTATTGTGTTTTAGATTATTTTACAAGAATTGGTGTCATTTTTTCAACGTCTTTCTCAAAGAATGCGCTACTTTTGGGCTATTTTGCACTTGAACGATGGGACGACGAAGATAAAAGTTCCGTTCCGTACGGCATATGCGTATGCGTAGTTTTTATCAGGAAAGCCGTATCACATCCGTGCAATATGTTAAGACTGCGGGACGATGAGTGACAAAGATGATTGTGCTGCCTGTGCAAGCCTGCAGAATCCCTTTAATGACGCGGTGCTCTGTTGAAATGTCAAGAGCTGATGTACATTCATCGAAAATCATGATGCTCGCGGGGCGCAGCAGGGCGCGGGCAATGCAGAGACGCTGGGCCTGCCCTTCGCTGATTCCGCCGCCTCTCTCCGTGCAGATGGCATCAAGCCCCTGCGGAAGGGAGAACACAAAATCTGCGGCTGCGTGCCGAAGTGCTTCTGCCATTTGTTCATCTGAGGCGGTAGGGGCAGCCAAGAGCAGATTCTCACGGATGCTTCCGCTGAACAAGCTGTTGCCCTGTGGCACATACGTGAGGTAACGGCGAGTGGTGGGCGTAATGGGAATGTCTCCTAAAGTAACATTGCCCATAGTAGGACGTAATAGTGAGAGCATCAGGCGGACGAGGGTGGTCTTTCCGCTCCCTGTTGCCCCTTGAATCGCCGTCACAGAACCAGGTCGAAAGGTATGGGAGAAAGCGGAAAGCACCCATTGTTCTTCTCCGGGGTAGCGAAAACTCACCTGATGAAAAGTCAAAGGCGGAGGGACGACCGTCAGAATGCCTGCTACAGCAGTAGAGTTCGGATGGGATGAGATGGCAACAGTGGCAGAGGAGTCCTGCTCGTGTTCCAGTTTGTCCAGCTCCATGAGTCTCTCAATAGCTGTGGCAGCAGATACGAGTATGGGTACGAAGCGAGTCAGACTGCGGATAGGACCTTGTATCTGACCGACAAGCTGTATGAAAGCTGTCAGCGAGCCGTATGTGATAATGCCTGCTTGCAGATGCTTTACACCCCATATGAATGTAAATAGGTAGCCTGTGGCGAATCCCACATTCATCATCATCTGCGAAATGCTGCTGTATCTCGTACGCTCAATGACCTTCGCCTGCAGATGCTGCTGCTGAAGGGTGAGACGTTCGCCGATATAGGCGATACGGTCGAAGGTCTTTACGATGGTACTATGCCGCAGACTCTCTTGTATGGAGGTCAGTACGTGGCTCTCCGATTCGCGAATGGCATGGGCTATATTGTGTAGCCTACGCATAAAGAGCTTGCTCAGTAAGACAAACGCTGGGGCAACAATGACTACAATGAGGGCCAGACGATTGTCAAGCAAATATAAAAAGACAAAAGCTCCACACAACTGGAAGAGGATAGTGAGGAGCAAGGGAATCTGCTCATTGATAAGGTTCGCCACGATGTCCACATCAGTTGTCATCCGGCTGACTATGTCTGTCGTATGCACTTTTCTCAAGTCCGTCCAAGTGGCTTGTAGCAACCGTGACAGCATGCTTGCCTGAAGGGCATTTCTCATGCGGACTCCCAGCAAAGCCCTGACCCTACTGGAAATGAAATTCGTCAGCACCTGTCCTGCAACGAAGGCTATCAGTAAGCTTATAGCAGCATCAAGTGAACCCGCTTTGACCTCTGTAGCAATATCTATCGTCCACTTCATTCCCCACACAAAGGCGAGCGACAGGCTCACGCTCAATATCCCTAAAATGCAGTTGAGCCACATCTGCAGTCGATGTTCCCGGCTATTCCGCATGAGCCATCGTAGGCTACGTCTTGTTTGCCGTAAGACTTTCATTATAGGTATAGATGTTTCATGATAAGACAATAAAAATCAATATGATAAGACAGCAAAACCTATTCATTTCGCTTTCTGGCGGAAGGAGAGGTTGTCGAACTTTTAATGCCTTTAGCGTATATTTACCTATTAGGAATCAACGCTTTATGTCGCCATAATATTCTGCGGACAATAAAGCTATGCAATAAATTTGTAATTTAAGTTTCGGAAGTAAACTATGGTGTGAAAATATTGGCATGAAAAAGGCATGGGATTTCTTGCGTATGTCGCAAAAGAAATGAGTAGCGTTATGGTGCAAAACAAAAAAAACTCATATATCCTATGCCAGTGTACAAAATTAGAAAATTTCCCTCAGAGACAAGCACATTTTTCAAGAAAAGTGACTCAGAGACCGCAATGTTTGCCATTATGAACGTGATTAAGGGTATAAGGATGAACGAGCAGACGCTCTTCGGTCGTAAGGGCAGGTGCAACTGCAAGTATTCGTTGCTGCAGGTGTTCCAGCCACTGCTGGTATGTCCTTGGTTCATGATTCGTAATCCTTTCAGCACCTATGGCTCGCCGTTGGGCGGCAAGCTTGGCTGTCGTAAGGATGTGTCCTATGAGTTTCTCAACGATGGCCGCACCGACTGACGCAAGCTGGCGTATCATATTGCCAGCAGCCATCACAAAAGTTTTCTCCATTGATGATGAAGAAGTGCTTGATGCCTTGATTAGTGAATCTGACGAGCTTGCTCATATCTGTAAATTATACCAATGTAAAATGGCGAGTTAGGAACTTCCGAAACTTAAATAAAATAATTTTGCACATCTGCTTAAGCTATGAAACGATTACTCCGAAATATTCATCTCTGGTTGTCTATCCCCACGGGCATCATCATCTCCTTGGTTTGCTTCTCGGGTGCTATGCTCGTTTTTGAAAAAGAACTGACTGAGACAATTGATTCAGAAGTTTATTTTGTAAATGAAACAAACTCCACTCCTTTGCCACTACAAGTACTGATGGAAAAGGTGGAGCAGACATTGCCCGACTCCGTGAGCATCACGGGCTTGACTATTTCCTCCGACCCTTCGCGCGCCTATCAGGTGAGTCTCTCCAAGCCTCGTCGAGCTTCTATCTATCTCAATCCGTACACGGGTGAAGTGACGGGAGGCAGCAATCGATTGCCCTTTTTCCATACCATGTTTCGTCTGCATCGATGGCTGTTGGGCCTCGCCTCTGTTCCCAATGGCATAGCTTGGGGTAAGCTCCTGACAGGGTGTTCCACGCTATTCCTCGTTTTCATACTTCTCTCAGGTCTTTTGATGTGGCTCACCAATCGCCATAAGTCCTTGATGGACAGCCTTGTCATTCGCGTTTCGAAAGGTTGGCGACGCTTTTGGCATGACCTCCACGTCGGAGGCGGTATCTACGCCACCGTCTTCCTGCTGGCAATGGCTTTGACGGGATTGACATGGTCATTCTCTTGGTATCGAAACGCCTTCTATTCTGCTTTGGGCGTAGAATCATCTGATATGGCTAAAAGCCTGAGCCATCAGCAAAGAAGTAATGATGAAGTTGGTTCTCACCGTGAAAATCATGTAAAGCTGCATGAGCGCAGCCAGCATCTGGAACACCAAGGCAGAAGTTTTGAAGGCAAACATGCAAAGTCTGATTCCATGACATGGCATACAGGCGATGCCCATCCTCATGCCGAGGAGCATCAGCATTCGCCCTATCGCCCTTGGGATGAAGTATTTGCTGAAGTGGCACAAAGAAATCAGGGCTATCAGCAGATAACGCTGAAGTCTGAAGTGGCAGAGGTGGTTCCAAATGGGCGTCGAAGCCTTCGAGCTACTGATAAATATCTGTATGACAGGCGAACAGGCGATATAACCGAGGTGAAACCGTATTCCGCAGAAAGTCGAACTTCAAAGGTGAGAAACTATGTGTATATGGTACACACGGGTAGTTGGGGAGGGCTCTTCACTCGCATTCTTGCTTTTCTGGCGGCTCTCATCGGTGCGACTTTGCCCCTTACGGGCTACTGGTTGTGGCTGAGGAAGCGCAAGGCAAAAGGGCATCGACATTAGCGGGCAGTGCTTTTTATATACAGTATTCCTGAGTTCAACAGTCTGAAAAGGGCTGTTGAACTCAGGAGCATTTTTTGTGTGGACGAGTAAAGAATGGCAGTGGTCTTACCGTTTGTGCTATGCCTTGTGGGCAACAGACATACCTAACCAGTGAGCAAACCGAAGGTTTACTATCATTACGATGATGCCAGACATACCCCAGAGCAGCATCTCCAGTCCGCTCATGAAATACCAGATGCTTTGCAATATCATGAAAGAGTAGGGGAGCAGGAGCAGAGAGGTGGCAATACCGGGGACGTAGCCCCTCACTACGAAAGCCTGCACGATGTGCGTTAGCTGATGAAAGGAGAAGGCCATGAAAAGAGCCGACCATATCTGCAGGCAGTAGTCGCCTTGTATGAGCACGTAGCAAGTGGCAACTGTGATTATCAGCCATTCTTCAAAGGCTGCCACGGCAAAAGCCTTCGTTGTGAGGCGGCTGAGATGCGTCAGCAGGGGTTTCAACTTCGGAAACCGTTTCTTCAACGCGTCATGGTGCGCCAACATCCATCGATGTTGCAGCAACACCTCCTCTGCCTCATGCAGCAGGAAGACCAGCGGAAAGGGTATGATGAGGAGGAGTATCAGCATAGTCTGTTAAATAAGGTATTTACGAGTGTGTCTGCTTCATTTCATCCCCATTCTCATCATATTGCTTCCGTTTGCCCACGGGAGGTTCGGTCAGGGTGATTCTGACTACAGCCGTCCGATGCTGTGAGCGATTGATACTGCTGTCGAAGGCTGCCATGTGGTCCGGAAGGAATCGTTCGCAGATGAGACGAAGACCTTTAGTCTTTTCTGCATCATCTTCTACGATGGTTGCTTTTCCAAAGGCAATGGCAGATTTATACTGCAAGGTGAACGTGGCATCCTTCGGTCCCACTGTTGGCGTACAACGCGTCACGGCTGACAGGCAAACTTCCGGGTGAATTTTGATGGCATCCAGCTTTTTGCCTTCAAGAGCACAGTGGAAATACCAATTCACACCGTCGTCAGATGCTAAGGACAGAGGCAAACCATAGGGGCGACCCGTCGCATCGGTAAAACTTACCGTGATATAGGGTGCCTTGTGCATCACTTCCAATGCCCATTCGCTATCCATTTCTCTCGATTTCTTTCTCATTCTTGTTTTCGCTTTTGTTCTTTCAGGTCAGTTTCTTATGATGTTCGGAATGGGCGCAGCAATGCCTCGGATATTCCCGAGAGGCTATCCCTGAAATGAATGCCGTGGCGTTCGATGCGTGAGCAGTCCATCGTAAGATTTCGGGCTTGGTTGCTGTATCGCTCCTCATCGGGCAGAATCCATGTTGCAGGATGATTAAGACCCATCAGGCGGGCAGCCTCTACGAACAGTGCATGGCTGTTCAAATCGTTGCCACTGCCAAAGTTGTAGATACCTCCTGGCAGCCAGAGGGCCTTTTCGATGTTTCTGACCACCTCCCATACATAGCTTACGCCGCGAAATTCATGCGTTGCCACTCGCACGCTCGTCTTTTCAGCAAACGCTTTCTGAAGATTCACCAGCAGATTGGTGTTCAGCTTCAGGTGGCTCGTGGGCAAATCGTACATCCATGTCAGGCGTAGTCCCACAGCTTCGGGCAAATTCCTCAGCGCACGTTGTTCAGCCTCAAGTTTATGCTGACCGTAGATATTGACGGGGAGCAGCGGAGCCTCTTCGGTCAGCGGTCCCAGCAGCGGAGTGCCATTATACACTTGGTCGCTGGACATGAAGATAAGCCGTGCCCCAGTGAGTTTGCACGCTTTTGCCACTCTCACCGTGCCCTGTACGTTTACTCGGTGCGATTCTTCCGCATGCTGCTCGCAATACCATGTGTTGCTTAAGGCGGCACAATGTACGACGGCATCAGGACGATGCTCCTCCATGTAGGTTCTCACAGCGTCTTCGCGACTGACATTCAGTTCGCTGTGGGGTGGGAGGAGCAGTTCGTATCTGTCTTTGAGGTAGTAAGCCAGGCGGCAGCCCAGAAAACCGCTGCTGCCAGTGATGAGTATTTTGTTTTTCATAATCATTCGTATGCTGCAAAGTGTGTAGCGGTAGATGCCGTGCCAGACTCATAGCGCAGTCTGAGGCTTTTCGGCAGTTTGGAAACCATCAGCTGATATGACTCACGAATCCACAATCGTACAGTTTCTTCGTCGATGGAAGCATAGAAGACATCGCTCCAATGCTTTTTGTTCCAATGCCATGCCGGCGTGACTGCTGCATAGGCTTCGCGCAGTGCTTCATTGCGTTCAGGTGTCAGTTTGATGGCAAACCTTGGTCCTGCGTCTGCTTGCCTCTCGCAGCCGAGCCACAGACACAGGAAAATCTTTCCTTCCAGTCTGAAGGTGATATTGTCGTCTCCAAACGGTTGGTCTTCCGTCACGCCATAGAGCGAGAGGACGTATTCCCTTACTTCTTCAATATTCATGGAGCTTTAAGTATTGAAAATCAAATCATTGATTTGACTGATATGCAACTTCAGATGGTCAATGTATCCGCGTATCATGGCATCGAGCGTCACCTTGCAGCCTTCATAGTCTGTCCAATAGTTGTCGAGCTGAGTCTCATCAACCGAACGGATGATGTGGCAGAGGTGTAAGTTGTAGTATTTGAATAGCCACACCAGTGTTTGCCAGTCTTCGTGCTGATAGTCCTGAAGGGTAATCCAGAGGTCGTTGTCTTGTGTGTAATCAGGAAAGACGAGCATTCCCATCTCGGTGTTGGGCATGGAGTGTCCGCATCGCGGAGCATACTGTAGGCGCACCATTCGCTGATGGTTGTTGGAGGCAGAGTCGATGAGGTGTCCCACGAGCATCTTCACCGTGCGGTTCTGGTGGTTTCGCCTTATGCTTACCTGCTCATCTGTCAGCGCAAGGAGTCGAGGTATCTCTCTGTCGAGCACATCGCAGATACCATCAATGAAGGCTTGATATCTGTTGGTCATGTTCTGCACGTTCTTGTATTCAGAATGAAATTGGATGTTTTGAAGCTTACTTCAGCGTTTCCGCAAACCTACTTATTCCCTTGTGAATGATGATATTTCAATCAGATTTCCATCAGGGTCTGCCACGTAGCAGGTGCGCTGTCCCCATGGCTCGGTGGTGGGAGCGAAGATGGGATGAGCCCCCAAGTTGATGGCTCGGTGATATTCCTTATCAACATCTGCAAAGCATGGCACATCGAACGAGACTTCCATGGTGCCGTTTAGCCCACTTGGGTAACTATAGGTGTGCGAGGTCATCTCCTCAAAGGCTTTGCGGGGAAACAAGATGATGCGTGAATCGCCGAGTGTCATTTCCACGTTTGGGTCGATGCCGTTCCAAGTTGTTTGAAATCCAAAAATATCGCGATAGAATGCCACGGTGCGAGCATTGCTTGTCGTGAAAAGTCCGATGGTGTTGAAAAAGAAGCGCGGACGTGGAGCCATTAGTTTCACAAAGCCTTCCTTGTTGAAGGTATAATAGCGATCAATCGTTTCTGCGCTGTCTGTGGCGAGAGCCTTGAGCATCTCACGGGCAAACTCCAGACTGGCACTGCCATTGGCTGTCACGATATGCCCATCGCAAACCGCTTGCTGATCTACGTAGCCCACTTCGTTCTGATAGTGCTCGCCGCCCCAGCGTTTCAGTTCGTCGATGCCGTTTCCTGTGTGGCGCACATGGTTGAGAAATCCCTGACTTGCCATCCACGATGCAGCATTGCAGATAGCCCCCACAAGTATGCCCGCTTCGATGGCTCTTGCTACAATGGGAGACAGAAGCGCTGCCTCTGGCCTATTCCATCCATAGCCGCCAATGAGAACGAGTGCTGCAAAATCCTGAGGCATAGACTTGATGGAATAGTCAGGCAGGACGCGCAGACCTGCTATGGAGGCCACGGGCTCCAGACTGGGACCCACGATTTTATTGACGTACTGAGAATCTGTTCTGATGCCAGTCTCATTGCTGGCAATTCCCACGCCGAGAAAAGCAAGTTCATGGTCGGCATAGGGTGGGAGTAACACGTATAATACTTCTTTCATAAATAAGTGGTGAGGTGGGGTAAGTAGGTAATGAAAATTATTTTAGGTAGGTTCTATAAATTAGTTTTCTATGTAAGGCAGTGTTTCTGTCTTACTTGGATGTCTTCACGCCTCTCGCACCGTATCTTTTTGTCTTTCATTCAGTCACGTAGCCCACTACGCTCCATCGTGAAAA
>CALZJF010000013.1 GCA_945787885.1 uncultured Bacteroidales bacterium
CAAGTAAAACAGAAACACTGCCTTACATTGAAAACTAATTTATAGAACCTACCTAAAAAAAACTACCGTGCACAGACGCATCCTCTCCATCACCATCCCCTCCATCGTCAGCAATATCACGGTGCCGCTGCTCGGACTTGCTGACACCGCCATCACGGGGCATCTCGGCAGTGCCGCCTATATGGCAGCCATAGCCATCGGCACCTCGGTGTTCTCCACCTGCTACTGGATATTCTCCTTCCTGCGAATGGCCACTGGCGGACTGACGGCACAGCGCTTCGGAGCCTCCGACTGGAGCGGCGCACGCCTGTGCCTGAAGCGAGCCATGCTGGTGGCGCTCGGGGTGAGCGCTGGCATCCTGCTCCTCCAACAGCCCCTCGCCACATTCGCACTGAACCTGACGGACGCTTCGGGCGAGGTGCGCACGCTCGCGCTCCTCTATTTCCGCATCTTGGTATGGGGCGCGCCTGCCAGTCTCGCGCTCTTTGCCCTCAACGGGTGGTTCATCGGCATGCAAGATGCCCGCTCACCGATGTGGGTGGCACTCACGCAGAACGTTGTGAATGTGGCGCTGAGTGCGGGCCTCGTCTTCGGCGCAGGCTGGCGCATTGAGGGTGTGGCCACGGGTACGCTCGTCGCACAGTGGACGGGCTGTGCGCTGGCTGCCACGCTGGCTCTCCGCCGCTACCGACGGCTCCGCCTGCAGGCAGACGGCAGGCGGATTGAACGCGTCACGTGGAGACGCTATTTCAGCGTCGGACGCGACATCTTCTTCCGCACGCTTTGCCTCGTCAGCGTCATGTTCTCCTTCACCATCTTTGGCGCACGCATGGGCGAAACGGTGCTGGCAGCCAATGCCATACTCATGCAGTTTTTCCTCTTCGTCAGCTATTTCATGGACGGCTTTGCCTATGCTGGCGAGGCTCTGGGCGGACGTTTCTTGGGGAGCGGCGAGCGCGGAGCCTTTAGGGTGCTACATCGCGCCCTCTTCGTCTGGGGCATTGCCATGGCGGGCCTGTTCACCCTCTTCTTCGCTCTTGCCGGCGAGGGAGCAATCGGTATGCTGACGAATGTTGAGGCGGTGCGTCAGGGTGCCGTGCGCCTGTTGCCCGTGGCGATAGCCGTGCCCTTTGTCAGCATCGCCACCTTCATCTACGATGGGCTCTTCATCGGCATTACCGCCACGCGCGAGATGTTTCTGAGCACCGCCGTTGGCACACTTGGCTATTTCGCCCTCACGGCCCTCTGTGCCGACCTGCCGCTGATGCCTCCCGCATGCTGGCTTTGGGCCGCCTTCCTGCTTTACCTCGCCCTTCGCGGCAGCGTTCAGGCGTGCCTGCTGCCAAGAATAGTCAGGAGGAAGTTCCCGGAGGGATGAGGCGTTGCATTTATAAAGCATTTTGCATAGATAAAAGTAAGGGGTGTCCTGTACGAAACGTACGGAACACCCCTTTTGCGCTTGCTGCTTCAGCCGTGTGTCAGTTTTTCTCAAGCCGTTCGATCTTGCAGGTGTGCTGCTTCGTGGCTTTGTCGTAGTTGATGCCCACGAGGAGCATATCGCCTGCATATTCCGCTATCTTCGTCGGATGATTCTTTCGCTTTATCTGGGCGATGGCAGTGTCGGCAGAATGGCTGAACTTGAGTTCGATGATGAGCGCGGGCTTCGCGACATGGCGGCGCGGAATCATGACGAGGTCGGCGTAGCCCTTGCCCGTGGCATATTCGCGATGGACGATGTATTCATTGCGCGCCCAAATGTAGGCGATGGTGAGCACGCAGGCGAGCGAGTTCTCATCGTTATAGGAGAGAATGCTGGTGTTTTCGTCGTGTGCGCGGTCGATGGCCCGTGCCACTGCCTCTTCGTTGCCCGCCGTGGTGGCTTCGAGGAGGGATTTGGAGTCTTGAATGGTCTTGGCAACAGACACCCACGACGTGGCTTTAATGGCTTTGTTCATCTCGTCGGCCACCTCCTTGTTGGGGATATAGCACACTTGGTGCTCATAGTCATAGGTGAGATAACCAAGGTGTATCAATACGGTGAGAACATCATCTTTGCTTCTTACGATGCGCATGTCGTTGAGAAATCCCGTCGTATCAACATCCACGTGCTCTCCTGCAAGCATACGGATGATGTCGTCCTTCAGACCTTCGAAGTTCATCTCGATGTAAGTCTTCACCGAGTCGTAGGCACTGGTGGTAGTCCAGTAGCTTTGGCAAGAACCGCGCTTCAGGGCTTTCATGACGGAGTAAGGATTGTAGATTGACGGCTCACGCCCGATGATATATCCGTCATACCACATTTTTAGAGTCTCCAGGTTGAAATCTTTCCTGTCAGCACCATGCCGCCTTGCTAAAGCCTCCACCTCCTCTCTTGTGAAGCCATAGCAGGATGCTAAGAAGGCAGGATCTACCATTGAATATTCGCAGAAATTATTTAGTGCCGATTCTGTGTCGTATTTCTTGATGGGCAGAATGCCCGTGAGATAGGCTCCGGCAAAGACTCTGCTTGAACTGAATCCCTTGAAGAGGCGTCGCAGCAAATCTACGTATGCCGTGGTGATTTGCGTGTCGTCGCCCATTTCCCGCAATATGGCATCCCATTCGTCAATGATCATCATGAAGTGTTCGCCCGTGCTTTCGCTGATGCTGCAGAGCACATCCATCAGGTCGTCGTCTTCCCGTCTCGTAATCTGTGGGAACTCTGCTAAAATATCATTGATGACTTGGGCTTGCATTCGCCTGACAATGTCTCGTTCCCCTCTGTATTTGGTGGTGAACTCGGTCATGTCGAGGCATATCACATAGTACTTGTTGAGGTGCGCCTCAAACGACTCAGCCTTTTCTGCCTCCAAACCCTTGAACAGCTCTCTCGAATCGCACGATTTGTCATAGTAGGCACACAGCATCTTCGCCGCCATCGACTTGCCAAAGCGGCGGCAGCGCGTCACGCAACTATAGCAATCCTCGGTATTGAGTGTGGCGTTGATGAGGGGTATGAGTGAAGTCTTGTCAACGTATTCCTGATTGACAATTTTTCTGAAAGCCAGATTGCCTTGGTTGATATATCTGCCCATGAGAATGATACGAAAGAGTGTGGAAAAATGGTGTGTGATGAGGAATGAATGTCAGTAGAACGTGGACTTTTGCCTCCCCCAATCCTTCAGCCGTGTGTCAGTTTTTCTCAAGTCGTTCGATCTTGCAGGTGTGCTGCTTCGTGGCTTTGTCGTAGTTGATGCCCACGAGGAGCATATCGCCTGCATATTCCGCTATCTTCGTCGGATGATTCTTTCGCTTTATCTGGGCGATGGCAGTGTCGGCAGAATGGCTGAACTTGAGTTCGATGATGAGCGCGGGCTTCGCGACATGGCGGCGCGGAATCATGACGAGGTCGGCGTAGCCCTTGCCCGTGGCATATTCGCGATGGACGATGTATTCATTGCGCGCCCAAATGTAGGCGATGGTGAGCACGCAGGCGAGCGAGTTCTCATCGTTATAGGAGAGAATGCTGGTGTTTTCGTCGTGTGCGCGGTCGATGGCCCGTGCCACTGCCTCTTCGTTGCCCGCCGTGGTGGCTTCGAGGAGGGATTGGGAGTTCTCCAATGTCTTTGCCAGTTGCCACCAACTCGTGGTGGTGACGGCATTGTTCATTTCGTCTGCCACTTCCTTGTTCGGGATGTAGCATTTGTAGGTGGTGCGGTCGTATGCCAAGTAGCCAAGATGAATCAGCACGGTGAGGACATCGTTCTTGCTGTTTATCACCCGCATATCGTTCTGGAAACTTGTAGTAATCACGGGGACGCTCTCTCCTGCGAGCATACGGATGATGTCGTCTTTCAGACCATCGAAATTCATTTGTATATAAGTCTTCACCGAGTCGAAAGCCCCCGTTGTCGCCCAATAGCTCTGATACCATTCGTTGTCAATGGCTCTCATCACGGAATAGGGGTTGAAGATATGCGCTTCGCCTCCAATGCGATAACCGTCATACCATCGCTCCATTTCCGTGATGTCCATGCCGTGTTTCCTGCATAAAGCCTCCACTTCCGCGTGGGTGAAGCCGAGGGCAGCAGCCATCTTGCCGGGACTGATCATTGAATACTCACGGAAATTGTTGAGCGCCGACTCGGTATTGTATTTCTTGATGGGCAGAATGCCCGTGAGATAGGCTCCGGCAAAGACTCTGCTTGAACTGAATCCCTTGAAGAGGCGTCGCAGCAAATCTACGTATGCCGTGGTGATTTGCGTGTCGTCGCCCATTTCCCGCAATATGGCATCCCATTCGTCAATGATCATCATGAAGTGTTCGCCCGTGCTTTCGCTGATGCTGCAGAGCACATCCATCAGGTCGTCGTCTTCCCGTCTCGTAATCTGTGGGAACTCTGCTAAAATATCATTGATGACTTGGGCTTGCATTCGCCTGACAATGTCTCGTTCCCCTCTGTATTTGGTGGTGAACTCGGTCATGTCGAGGCATATCACATAGTACTTGTTGAGGTGCGCCTCAAACGACTCAGCCTTTTCTGCCTCCAAACCCTTGAACAGCTCTCTCGAATCGCACGATTTGTCATAGTAGGCACACAGCATCTTCGCCGCCATCGACTTGCCAAAGCGGCGGCAGCGCGTCACGCAACTATAACGTTTTTCGGTGTTGAGTGTGGCGTTGATGAGGGGTATGAGTGAAGTCTTGTCAACATATTCGTGAGCGATGATGTCGCTGAAATCACTATTGCCTAAATTGATATATCTGCCCATGATATTTTTGGTTGGTTGCAAGAGAGATAAGCCCATAATTCGCAGCAAAAATACGAAAAAGCGTGGAAAAGTGATGACTTTTGGGGAAAGAATGTCGGAAGAATGTGGTTTTAGCACAGCGTTTAATAGGAATGAGCGTCCTGTTGCAGCATAGAGGCGCATTGCATGGAGGCTGGCTTTCTATGCGAAAATCCGTATTCTTCATGTCTTCTGTGAAATAGTGCCTGTCGTGCCCCTTTTTTCTCATGCCCTTCGTATCTCCTATATATATAGATGAGTAGGGGCGTGGGAAAAGTGGGGACATGAATCTCTGCAATGCGAGTTTTTATTGGCAGAAACACCCAAGAGCAAAGATAAGATTGGTCAATTATGGTCACTTTTATGCTAAAATTGCGCTAAAATGGCACATTTTTGCAAAAAACTCATCAAAGAATGTTGGAGAAAACGCAATAAAAACATACTTTTGCCACCGAAAATCTTGATAACCTTGATAAGAATGGCTAACGCGACCCCTTTCTTTTCACCCTTGTTTTTCTGAATTTATTGCACGCTGCATGCCTCTGTATAGCGAATGTTGCAGCAGAGGTGTGTGGCAAAGACAACACACATACACACTAATTCATCACTAATATGATTAAACGTATAAAGACTGTCAGCATTATGCTGCTCCTCATGGGTCTTCCCGCAGGCGCAGCATACGCAGAGAGCTCTCTCGTAGAGACTGTCGAAATCGTACAGCAGACCAGTGCCGCTACGGGTACTGTAGTAGATGCCACCGGCGAACCCCTTACCGGCGCTTCCGTCGTTGTAAAGGGAACTACTAAGGGCGCCATGGTGGATGGCGAAGGCAAATTCTCCATCTCGGGCGTTCGGGGGGGGCAAATTTTGCATATCTCATTTATAGGATACGCCTCTCAAGACGTAAAATGGGAAGGACAACCCCTTAACATCGTACTTGAGGAAGATAACAATACCCTCAACGAGGTTGTTGTAACCGCTCTTGGTATCAAGCGTCAGGCGCGTTCGCTGGGTTATTCTACTACAAGTGTGAGCGGTGAGGACTTTGCTATGGCTCGCGACCTTAACGTGGGTAATGCACTCTCTGGTAAAGTGGCCGGTGTAAGCGTCAGCGGAAACTCTACTGGTTCCGGTGGTTCTTCGCGTGTTATTATTCGTGGTGCCGCCTCTTTGACTGGAAACAATATGCCTCTCTACGTCATTGACGGCGTACCTTATGATAATACTAACCAGGGCTCCGCAGGAACTTGGGGAGGTATGGACCTCGGCGACGGTTTGAGCAACATCAACCCTGATGACATTGAGAGCATGCAGGTGCTCAAGGGTGCTGCTGCATCTGCCCTCTACGGTTTCCGTGGAGGTAATGGCGCTATTCTGATTACCACCAAGAGCGGTAAGAAGGGTAAGCCCATGAGCATTGAGTTCAACAACAATATTACTTTCAACAAAATTTACGACTACCGCGATTTCCAGACTGTTTATGGACAGGGAACCGACGGTAAGCGTCCTACTACTGCTGATGCAGCTAAAGAAACCGAGACCAGCAACTGGGGTGAGGTGATGCAGGGACAAAAAGCTGTGAACTGGCTCGGCAATGAATATGCTTATAATTACGTAAATAACTGGAATAACTTCTATCGCACGGGTATTGATGAGACTGCCAGCGTGAGCATCAGCGGTGCAAGCGATAAGGTCCAGTATCGTTTCGGCGTGACGAATTTGGCACAGAAGGGTATTCTGCCCAACTCAGGACTGAGCCAGCAGACTATCTCTATGAACACTACTTATGACATTCTGAAGAACCTTCACTTGAATGTCACTGCCAACTATGTGTTCGACAAGAGCAAGGGCCGTTCAAACCTCTCTGATGGTAATGGTAATACCAACGCCTCGTTGCTCTATCATGCCAATTCCTTCGATATTCGTTGGATGAAGGGTGATGGTGAATGGGGAACGAATGCCGATGGTTCTGAAATGATTTCGGGTAATAACGTTTATTTCAACAACCCTTATTGGCTGCAGTATCGTAAGACGAACGACATGAACCGCAACCGTCTGACGGGTGCCATGAATCTTCGTTGGGATATCACTGACTGGCTCTATGTGCAGGGTGCCGTTCAGCGCGATGGATATAACTACGACTTCAAGCAGGTGCAGCCCATTGGTGCAGCCGCTGACCCCGCAGGATGGATGTCGGAGTACGAGAAGAGCTACTCGGAAATGAACATCAACTATCTCCTCGGTTTCAACAAGACTTGGGGCGATTGGAATGTTGACCTCAGCCTTGGCGGTAACCGTCAGCGCAACATCACCAAGGTCTTCTATGTGACTGATGGTGGTCGCCCCTTCGTGGTTGATGGTCTTTGGAGTCCCAACAACCTTTCTGACAAGCGTTCGAAGAAGGAGTATAGCGAGTATCGTGTGAACTCTGTATATTTCACCGCAGACTTCGGATGGCGTAACCAAGTCTTCCTCAATGTCACCGGACGTAACGACTGGTTCTCCACTCTCGCTCCCGAAAGCAATAGTTATTTCTATCCTTCCGTAACCCTCAGCTGGGTATTCTCTGACAGCTTCAAGCATGGCGAGAACTTCACTTTCGGAAAGCTCCGTGCAAGCTGGGCTTCAGCATCTAATGGTACGAGTCCCTATCAGAACCTGCTGCTCTATAAGTTGCGCGACTACACCGTGAACGGACAGAACATGGTGACCCAAAACAACGGCAATCGTTATCCTAATGCCAACCTCAAGCCCGTGCGCATCACGGAATATGAAGTCGGTCTGAACCTCGCCTTCTTCAACAACCGCCTGAGCTTCGATATGGCTTACTATGTGAAGAATACGAAGGACGATATCGCCGTCATCTCCACCAGTAGCACAAGCGGTTATAGCAGCATGGTTGCCAATGTCGGCGAAATCCGCAATGATGGTATCGAATTCATGGTAGATGCTACTCCCGTACGCACCTCCAACTTCACTTGGAATACCACTTTCAACTGCGCTTACAACAACTCTGAGGTGAAATATCTCGGTGAGGGCGTTGAACAGCTTTCGATTGATGGCGCATCTTCTCGTTCAGGAGGTGTTACTGTTCGTAACATCGTCGGTGAGCGCTACGGTATGCTCTACGGCTATAAGGCTAAACGTGACGAGAACGGCAATCTCCTGCTCAAGGATGGTCTGCCCCAGAGAGAGGAGACACAGTCCATACTCGGATGCGGCGTGTATAAGTTCACGGGTGGATGGCGTAATACTCTTACCTACAAGAACTTCAGCCTCGGATTCCTCCTCGACTTCAAGGCGGGTGCCAAGCTGTTCTCCGGAACGAACCTCAGCCTTTATGGAAATGGTCTCCACAAGAACACGCTGGAGGGACGTCTTGGATTTGACGACCCCAATGCCAAGAATTTCGTGGCACAGGGTATCGATGAGGCCACAGGTCAGCCGAACACAGTTGCTGTGCGTGCTCAGGACTACTGGGGACAGTGGGGCGAAATTGGTGAAGAATTTACCTACAATGCCAGCTTCATCAAACTCCGCGAGCTGACCTTCGGCTATGACTTCACCTCTCTCCTTCAGAACCAGAAGGTGGTTAAGGGGCTTAGTCTGAGTCTCGTAGCTCGCAATCTTTGGACCATCATGAAGCACACGCCCAATATCGATCCTGAGGCAGCCTACAACAACTCGAACGGACAGGGTCTTGAACTCAACGGTTACCCTGCAACCCGCAACGTCGGTTTCAACCTCAATATTAAGTTCTAAGTACCGCTTATTCGTGAAATCAATATGAAACACATTCTTAAATATACCTTGGCGGCATCAGCACTTCTGTTTGCTGCCACAAGTTGTAGCGATTTCGGTGATGTAAATATAAATCCCGAATCGTTGAATGAAGGAAACGTTCCCATGAAGAGCGTATTCTCCAACGCCCAGCACCAACTTTTGGGTTCCGACTGGGATGGTTGGCGTAACCAGTGCATTTATGCAGAACAGTGGATGCAGCACACCTGCTCGGCTGACTGGTGGTGGAGCTATGGCTATGGCTACTCCTTCTCCGATGGCTACTCTGCTGCTTTCTGGGATGGTATCTACAGTGGTGACCGTGGTGCCGTACGCGATGTGACTACAGCTCTTGACAAGTGGAAGGATGATGCTGCTCATGCTGTAGATTACCAGCTGGCACGCATCACTCGCGTACTTTGCATGAGCCGTCTTACCGATGCCTATGGCGACCTTCCCTACTTCGAGGCTGGACGTCCTGCACTCAATAACTATCCCAAGTATGACACGCAGCAGGCTGTCTATCTTGACATGCTCAAGGAACTTGATGAGGCTTATCAGGCACTTCCGCAGAGTGGTAGTGCTGAGATGCAGAAGGCAGACATCTACTATGAAGGCGATGTTGCTAAGTGGCGCAAGTTTGCCAATAGTCTGATGCTCCGTCTGGCTATGCGTCTTACCAATGTGGAGCCTGAAACAGCAAAGAAATATGCTGAACTCGCCTCCAAGCGTGAGCTCATCAAGGACTGGACTGACAACTGCGTCCTTAACCATCCTGATGGCAACGTGAACAACGACTCTGCTGAGCCCGTGGCCAAGATTTACGCCCATTGCGATCCTGGGGCAGGATTCCTCAGCCGTACCTTCGTTGAGACGCTCCAAAATGCTGGCGGACCTGCCGACCCCCGTCTTGGTATGGTCGGTTCGTTCATCGCTACTGGAAAAGTGGAAGCTGGTATTACCGATGCCAACAACTATCAATACGGCTCTATGCGTGCTGCCGACCAGGTGGGTCTGCCGCTCTCGGGCTCCTGGAACCGCACGAGCAACTGGTTCGTAGGGCGTTATGCAGAAATGGCAGTTCTCTGTGGCGACAAGGATTCTCAGGATGCGGCTCTTGAGGACTTCCGTGCCAACCGCAAGAACCACTATTCTACCATCGGACGTTACAGCTATTCCGACCCTTGTGCCCCGACTTTCATCTGCACAGCCGTCCAGACTCGTCTGGCACTCGCAGAAGCCATCCTGCGCGGTTGGGCAAATGGCGATGCCGCTGCTGAATATGCTGAGGCCATCCGTCAGGGTGTTTACCAGTTCCAGCAGTTCCCCAAGGCCGACAAATTTTATAAAACTGCCCTTGATGACAACGACCTCGAGGCATACGTAGCCGACAAGCTGGCTAAGTTCAACGCCAAGGATGCAGAGGGCAAGTACAGCATGATTGGTACTCAGTATTGGATAGCATGTTTTGCTGACTCTTACGAGACCTTCGCCAACTGGCGTCGTACGGGTTATCCCGAGCTTATTCCGATGTATGACTATCAGTCAACGCTTGATGGTCACGAGATTGAAATTGGCCAGTATTCTACAGAGGGTGCTATTCCTCGTCGCTTCACCTATACCATGGACGAAGGCAATGTAAACGAAGCCAACTATAACGAGGCTGTGGCACGTCTGCTGAAGACGGTTGACGCTGACCGTACGAGTGCCAAGGTAGGCAACTCCTTCTATACTCGCGTATGGTGGGACAGCCGCACTCTGAAGAAAAACGAAAAGGCTCCTAAGGAACCTTGGAATGGCGTTATTCCTTTCCACGGATTCGAATAATCGTTTTTGGCGACAAGGATTTATCAATTCCTGTTAGACTAAGGATGAGATTGTCAGTCCTTGTTCTCCACTTAATGTTTTGACAGCGACCCCCGGTTTCATCTTATATGATGGCACCGGGGGGATTGCTGTTTATCTGTTTCCTGTTCCTGAAGTTCCCCCTCTTCCCTTTATTTTTTACGCTGTGCTACATTTCTTTTCCAGTTCGCGTTTCAATCTGCTGCTGGCACTCTTGGTGCTGTTGCTGTTGCAACTATTCTGCGCCTACGATTTCCTCTATGCTGAGCAGTTCAGCTTCTTTCGTTTCTCAGCCGACTATGCTGCTTCCATGCTCCTCCATCCTGGCGGCGCGGTGGAATATGCGGCACAGTTTCTATGTCAATTCTATTACTATCGTTGGGCAGGACCATTCATCGCCTCCCTCCTCTTCTTTCTGATGGCTGAGGGTCTCAGCGTGCTGTCGCATCGGCGTTGTCCATTCTTCTGTGTGGCAGCGGCGTTGCTGGTGGCTGTGCTGGAGACGGTGGTCCACTATCCCATGGCTGCTACGCTTTCCATACTTGCTGCCGTATGGCTCACGGTGGTGTATCTGCGTATGGGAAGTGTGTTGGAAAGCCGGCTTTCTGCACCTTGGAACCATTGGCAGCATTTTTTTCGACTCATCTTCTACCTGATTCTCTACTATTGGCTGGCAGGCTATGGATGGGCTCCTGCAAAAGACGCACTGCATACGTGGACGCTGAGTCGTTATGCCACAAGTTTTCTGCAAGTGCCTGCCGCTGCTCATCTGCTTCCTGTATGCTATGTGGTAGTGCTGCTGCTTGCATTGGGCCGGCGTTGGAGTACGTCGGTTCTCATAGATGACTGGCTGACGCGTGGACGTCGCTGGCGCGGTGTCTCGTTGCGCAGTGTGGTAGTCGATGTTGCACAGATTCTTCTTGCTTTTTGCCTTGTTGCGATATATTATGTGCAGACGCATCCAGCAGATGAGTGTAAGCTGAAACGCCTTGATGTCATGCGGTGGCATGAACAGTGGAACCGCATCCTTCTGGAACCTCTGCCGACATGGGAACGTCCTGTTTATGCCTGCTACAAGAATTTAGCACTTGCCAGTCGTGGCAAGTTGGGCGAAAGCCTCAATCTCTTTCCGCAGGGCGGCCCTGAAGGGCTGTGGATGCCCTGGCGCGACACTCGGCAGCAGGCCGACCTTCTTGCCGACATCTTTTGGGTGCAGGGCAATGTGGCGATGGCGCAGAAGATGGCTTTCAATGCCATGAGTTTCCATCCTTCAGGATTGTGTCCGCGCCATTTGTTGCGCTTGGCAGAGACGAATTTGGCAATGGGCAACGACGCTGTAGCTGAGAAATACCTGAATTTGCTTGATGATACGTTCGTCTATGCCGACCAAGCGCGTTGTCTCCGCAAGTTTGTGGGTCATCCTGAGCGTTTGAAGGCTGATGCGCGCCTCTCGATGGCTCATCGTTGCCTGACGACCGATGAACTGCTAACCAACGACGAGCTCGGAGATTTGCGCCCCATCATGGCAGCTAACCCTGCTGCGCGGGGAGCTCGCGACTATTACGGGGCTTACCTCCTCCTCTCAGGGCAACTTGAGGAGTTTCGCTATTTCATCGACCACTACTGCATTTTCCCCTTCAATCCTGCGTCTTCCGATGCTGCTCCGTTACGGCCTGCGGAAGCCTATGCAGATGGGCTTCCCCGCAGTTTTCAGGAGGCTCTTGTCATGATGCTTGACGAGGCCGACGATGTTCGCTACGGCATCAACCCTGAGGTGCGGCAGGATTTTTCTGCTTTTCGTCAGTTGCTTGAGGATTCCGGAGGAAATGTGTCTGCCATTCCCGAGCGTTTCTACAGCACATATTGGTTTTATTCCTTTACACAATCAAAAGCCCACAGGCAATGAAGATGCTACGACGTACATACTTCCATCTGTTAATTGTTGTTTCCCTCGCCGTTTCGGGCGTATTCATGGCATCGTGTGAGCAGAGCAAAGTGCCCACGGCAACGAATATTAGCAGAACCGTCCCCCGAATCTATCCCGACTATACCCATGTCACCATTCCTGCCAACATCGCTCCGTTGCGTTTCAAACTTTGTCGGCCCGAGCTGTATGATGCCGCAGTGGTAGCCTTCTATTGCCGCGAATTGGGCGATGCGCCGTTGATGGTAGAGAAGGCCGATGGTGACGGACGTTTCCTCTTCGGTAAGGACGATTGGCACGAGATGCTCTCTCCCCTGCGAGGAAAACAGTTGGAGGTGGTCATTTTCACCCGTAAACGCGATGCTTGGACGCAGCATCAGCCCTTCACTCTTGATGTGGCTCGCGAGGACATTGACTCTTGTCTGGTATATCGACTCCTTCCGCCAGGTTACGAGTTGTGGTTTGAGATGGGCATCTATCAACGCTGTCTGACGGATTTCACGGAGACTGCCATTGCCCAAAACACTCTGACCGATCACAACTGCATGAACTGCCATTCGTTCTGCATGCAGAGCCCAGACACAATGATGCTTCATATGCGTGCTGCTCACGGCGGAACATACATCCTGACAAATGGAAAAATCAAGCGTGTTGATGGGCATTTGAGTAATGAAATTCCTCAGATGGTCTATCCTTCATGGCATCCTTCAGGACGTTTTATCGCATTTTCTACCAACGACACCCACCAGCGCTTCCACATGCGCAGCAAGAATCGCATCGAAGTCTTCGACCGTAAGAGCAGTGTTTTCGTCTATGATGTAAAGAATCATCGTCCACTTCAGTCGCCCCTGATGTCCGACAGTCTCTGTTATTCCACGTTCCCGACGTTTTCGCCCGATGGTCGCACCCTCTATTTCTGTGCAGCTCAGCGTGTCGATAGCCTTCCTGCCGATTATCGTCAAGTGCGCTATAGCCTTTGCAGCATTTCCTTCGATGCCGTCTCTGGCACTTTTGGCCATCAGGTGGATACCCTGTACAGCACTTACACCACGCGTATGGCAGGCGTGCCGCAGGGGCATAGCGTTAGTTTCCCCCGTGTAAGTCCTGACGGTCGTCATCTTGTGTTCACCCTGAGTCGTTATGGCAATTTCAGCATCTGGCATGCAGATGCCGATCTTTATCTTCTTCGTCTTTCTGATGGCAGCATGGCTCCGCTTCGTGCTGCCAACAGCGCGAATGTGGAGAGTTATCACAGCTGGAGCCATAACAGTCGTTGGCTGGCATTCAGTAGCCGCCGCGACGATGGTTTGCACACGCGCCCCTATTTCACCTATATCGACACTTTGGGACATTGCCGCAAGGCTTTCATGCTGCCACAGTCCGACCCATCGTTCTATGATGTCTTCACCCTTTCCTACAACATTCCGGAATTGGTGCGTCGTCCTGTCAAGGCTACTCCGCACGACTTTGCCAACGCCGCTCGCCAGGCCCCATAGCCCGGCGTGACTGTATGTGATGAAAAAAAAGCCTATGGGTCAAAGAAGTTCCCCAGCGTAAGGCCTCGCGCCTTTCGCTGGGGAATTTCGTTTTCTTATGTTGAGTGAATCTTTGCTTTGTGCTTCCCGCCATTGCCGTAGGCAGAGCAGGAGCCTGAAGCGCAGGGATTACCCATGAATGCCGTAATCCGTGGGAAAAAGAAAGCTCTTAGTGGTGAGCGAAAAGAGGGGCGATGGGGGAATCTGCCGTCAGAAGCTCCCCAGCAGCTGAGACTATGCGTCTTCGCGGTGTATGATGGAGCCCGAGGCCTGATGGGTGGCGAGGACGAGCACTTCGGCAATCTGCACGTGGGCAGGAGCCGAGGCCACATAGTATGCCACGTCGGCAATGTCAGTGCCCGTCAGAGGCTGAATACCCTGATACACCTTGTCGGCACGTTCGTTGTCGCCGTGGAAACGCACGCGGCTGAAGTTCGTCTCCACGAGTCCGGGCTTGATGTTCGTCACGCGCAGGGCAGTCTCTGCCACGTCGATGCGCAGACCGTCAGTGATGGTCTTCACGGCAGCCTTCGTGGCGCAATAGACATTGCCTCCGGCATAGGCAGCATCGCCTGCCACACTGCCGATGTTGATGATGTGGCCGGCATTCCGTGCCACCATGCCTGGGACAATCAGGCGCGTCATCGTCAGCAGACCCTTGATGTTCGTGTCAATCATCGTGTCCCAGTCCGCCATGTCGCCCTCATATTCCTTTTCCAGTCCGAGTGCCAGTCCGGCGTTGTTGATGAGGACATCGGGGGTGGCCCAGTCCTCGTCCAGACTTTCTACAGCCGCCTTTGCTGCTGCTGCATCGCGGACATCGAAGACGAGCGAGCGAACTTCCGTGCCATTCGCTTCGAGAGCCGTCTTCAAGGCTTCAGTTTTTTCCGCGTTGCGCCCCGTGATGATGAGGCGGTAACCGCCTTCTGCGAATTTTCTTGCGCAGGCTTCGCCGATGCCACTGGTGGCCCCGGTGATAAATGCAGTTTTCTTCATGTTTCTCTGAATGTAGAATTGAAAATGGATGCGCCATTAGCATCCTGACAGGCAAAAGTAAACATAAATTTGAGAAACTCACCCCTTTCGGCTGAAATATCTGTGGTCAAATCAGGGCAATGCCCGTTTTCATCGGCAGTGTGCTTTCAGAAAAACGTATTTTATCCTATATTTGCTGTGCGAAGGTGGGGCTGCGGATTGGCAGAAGGGCTCTTGTGCGGGCTGAACCTCTTGCGCTCGCCTTGCGCACAGCCTTCCTTTCGCATACACTGAGCAGGGCGCATGGCATACATGTATATATAATGGCATACATATATGCGCATGGCATACATATATATATAATGAGTAGCCTGCTTGTCATACACAGTAGCGAAGCTGACCACAGATGTTAGAACGAATACAACGAATAGCATTGGCGCGCGTGTTGTCTGACCTCATCGAGGCTGACTTCATCGTAGAAGAAAAGGAGATGGACTTCTTCGAGGAGGCCATCTCCAAGGATGGTTTCTGCATCAGCGAAGCCATGCTCATCGAGGCCAAGCGCATGGATTTTGCCAAGGCGATGGCGATTCTCAAGGAGCTGGATGGGCCGACGAGAGACGCGCTTGTGGAAACGCTGAAACGCCTATCGCTCTCCGACGGGACGTGCGTGCCGCTCGAAGCCATCCTGATATGCTGCGTCGATA
The DNA here is from genome assembly GCA_945787885.1 of uncultured Bacteroidales bacterium. Classification (GTDB taxonomy): domain Bacteria; phylum Bacteroidota; class Bacteroidia; order Bacteroidales; family Bacteroidaceae; genus Alloprevotella. The sequence continues at coordinate 15,537 of CALZJF010000013.1, forward strand.
TGGCCTTGCGCGCGGATGCCCATGTGCTCTCTGTGCCGACGGGGAGCATCAGCATCGAAAACATGACAGCCATCTATGTGGAGCATGCCGACGGGACGGCGACTGACGCTGCCATACGCGAGAGTCTGCCGCAGATAGAGGCAGAGTTGGCGCGGGCTGGTTTTGATTTCGTATATATCCCCGCCGTCGCCCGCGACTTCCGTGCGCTGGGGGCGGACTATCTGCACAAAGTGGTGAAGTATATGATACCCTCCGCCTCCGCCTCTCGCATCGACGATGTCTGCCAGAGCCTGTGCAGTCTGAGCACGGCGCGCTTCTGCCGCGACCTGCTCTGCCGGAAGATGGGCATTTGCCTGACAGACCGCACGCCATCGTTGCTCATCAAAGTCAATGAGTCAGACCTCATTGATGCCTTTGGCAACGACGATGCCGAGCGGACGAGGTTCAGCAACTTCCTGCAAGTGGGGCTGACCGAAGAGGCGCTGCCGACAATCCTGCGCCTGACGAGCGCTTACCGCACAATGATAAATGCAGAAATCTATGCGAAACCGCGGCCGGCGAGCCACAAATTTCTCTATTCCGGCTTCCACCGTTCGCTCTTCGACCTGATAGCCTACGGCAAGGAGGCGAAGGCATGCCGGCTCGTGTTTGACTTTTCTGCCCATGCGGCTAAGGTATGTTTCGAGACGGAGGATGGCAGCGAGCGCATCGTGCTGAAGCTCAGTCCGCAGGAAGCCGTGCTCTACCTGATGATTGCCCGGAAGTCAGTGGAGGGCGATGGGCTCGACTGGCGCGAACACCTTTCAAAAACAGAAAAACAAGCCTTGCTGCACGAATACAACCTTCTCTATCGCCATGTGGGCAAGGGCAACAGCGTGAGCGAATATAAGGACCGAACCCAAACCCATCATATCAAGACGCGCATCAAGGTCTTGACGGGGATAGCTAATGCTGAAATGTTCATCCCGGAGCATGTGAGGCAGGGCGCCAAGTCGTTCTACCGCATCAAGGCCACGCGCGATTGGGTAAGGTTCATCTTGCCCGTTTGATGAGTCGTCCCCGTGTTCCTCCCCGATAGGCTGGGGAATGCGATACTGTATGAGGGCAAACGCGCTGTTGGGTCAGTGTTTGCTGCTGAGTTTGCCTTTGAAATCCTTTTTTTCATCCGTTCCAATCTTCTGAAAATCACCGTTTTGGGCAGGCCTGAAGCGTGCTGCCGGTGCGAAAGCCCTGAGCTTCGCGCCCCTGCTGCAGGGCTTCTGCTCTCCGATTGACCATTTTCGCCCCAAAAAGTGATTGTTTCCGCCCCTTAAAGCGGCCATTTTCACCCCTCTATATGATTACTCTGCCCGCTCAAAATGGTCAGTCTGGGATGAGGTGCGCTGTCGGATGCCTGAGCATGACCGTCGAAAATGGGGCATCGTGCATACAAAAAATCGCAAATACCGCCGTTTCCAACGTTGTAATTCTCGTTGAAAACGTGGGATATGTCGTAATTTTGCAGCCCGAACAAGAAAATAATTTACATCACCTACCTGCTATGCGAAAGAAACGAAGCTTTTTACATCAGTGTCTGTTCGACAATTCCGAACAAGTGGCCAACGGAAAAGGCAAGAACCTCATACCGCCTCCCGAACGTGAACCTTTGTGGAAAGCCTATATGGAGAAATTCAAGGACCCCCTGATCATGGTCTTGCTCGTGGTGTTCTGCTTCTCCATCGTCGTAGCCCTCTATGAAGCCTTCTATATGGGGCAAGGCACGAAGATTCTGCTTGAGCCCCTCGGCATCCTCTCAGCCCTGCTGCTTGCCACGGGCGTGGGTTTTATCTTCGAGGTGAAGGCAGAACGAGAGTTTGAGGTGCTGAACACCGTGAAGGACCGCCGCCCCATCAAGGTCTATCGCCGCTTCATGGAAGACGGGAAGGAGAAGATACGCATCCGCGAGGTCAGGAAGCACGATGTCTGCGTGGGCGACTATGTGTATCTGGAGAATGGCGACGAGATACCAGCCGACGGGCGTTTGGACGAGACGAACGCCTTCATCGTAGATGAGTCGAACTTCACGGGCGAGCCTTATGCCCGGAAGTCGGCCTACGAAGCGGAGTTCGAGCAGGAAGCCACGTTCCCCCCGAACATGATCTTGCGCGGCTCGACCGTCATCGGCGGAACCGCCATCTACCACGTGGAGCAGATAGGCATGGACACCGTAGAGGGAAAGGGCGTGGCGAAGACGCAGGAGGGCAGTGAAGTGGAGACGCCCCTCAATCAGCAGTTGGACTCGCTGGGGCGCACGATTTCCAAGCTCAGCTTCATCATAGCCGCGCTCATCGTCGTCGGCAGAATGGTGTATTTCTTCTTCTTCGACGGCAATGCCGCCAACAATCATTCGTGGTTGGAAATAGCCGAGTTCGCTCTGGGTTCGGTCATGCTCGCTGTCACGCTGGTGGTAGTGGCCGTGCCTGAGGGCTTGCCCATGAGCGTCACGGTGAGCCTCGCCCTGAGCATGCGGCGGATGCTGAAGGAGAAAAACCTCGTCCGCAAGCTCCACGCCTGCGAGACGATGGGCGCGACGACCGTCATCTGCACGGACAAGACGGGCACGCTGACGCAAAACAAGATGACCGTCGTAGAGCATGACTTCTACGGCGAAGAGGCTGCGAAGCGCATACAGCGCAACATCGCCATCAATTCCACGGCGGAAATCTCGCTCGACGACAGTGGGAAGGAGAAGCCGCTGGGCAACCCCACGGAGGGAGCCCTGCTGGCATGGCAGAAGACGCTGGGCGTGAACTATGAGGAACTGAGGCATCTATACGAAATAGGCCACGGCGAACCCTTCTCCACGGAGAAGAAATACATGAAGATGGAGTTTGAAGCCAAGGCCGGCGCAGCGCTTCCGCGCGAGGAACGGCACGTCAGATACGTGAAGGGTGCGCCGGAGATTGTATTGGACATGTGTGAGGCGATAGCAGGTGGGGCAGAGAAGGCCCATGTGCTGTCAAGGCTCGCGGAATATCAGTCGAAAGCCATGCGTACGCTGGCGTTTGCCTCGCAGCATGAGGCCGACGGCACATGGAGCCCACTGACGTTCGATGGCATCGTCGGCATCGCCGACCCCGTGCGCGAAGATGTCAGGGAGGCCATCGCTGACTGTACGCAGAAGGCGGGCGTGAGGGTCATCATCGTGACGGGCGACACGCAGGGCACTGCCAACGAGATTGGCCGGCAGATAGGACTCCTGGAGCGCGATGAGCAGCAGCAGACCATGACGGGCGATGCCTTCGAGAAGCTCTCTGACGAGGAAGCCCTGCGGCTGATAGCGCGCCCGGACTTCAAGCTCATTTCGCGCGCCCGGCCCGACGACAAGGCCCGGCTCGTGACCTTGCTGCAGAGGCAGGGACAGGTGGTGGCGGTCACGGGCGACGGGACGAACGATGCCCCTGCCCTCAGCAAGGCGCAGGTGGGGCTCTCCATGGGCGACGGAACATCGCGAGCCAAGGAAGCCAGCGACATCACCATCATCGACAATTCCTTCAGCAGCATCGTGAGGGCCATCATCTGGGGGCGCTCCTTGTATCAGAACATTCAGCGCTTCATCCTCTTCCAGATGACCATCAACATCTGCGCCTGCCTCATCGTGCTGATAGGCGCGTTCACGGGACTCGACTCGCCGCTGAACGTGACGCAGATGCTCTGGGTGAACCTCATCATGGACACCTTTGCTGCCATGGCACTCTCTTCGCTGCCTGCCAACAAGCACGTGCTCTACGACAAGCCGCGCGACCCCAACAGCCATATCGTCAACCGACGGATGGCCGCGCAGATAGTAGGCGTAGGCGTGCTTTTCTTCCTCATACTGCTCGGCATGTGGCAATTGCTGTGGCACTGCGACATCTCTGCCGTCTCCGAGCTGCTCTGCACCGAGAAGCTGAAACTCTTTGCCACGGGCATCTTCGACCTCAGCAAGAGCAAGCCGCATCTGAGCCTGTACGAACGGAGCGTCTTCTTCACATTCTTCGTTCTCATGCAGTTCTGGAATCTCTTCAATGCCAAGTATTTCAGGACTTCACGGAGCTTGCTCCAGGACATCTGCGGCGCATTGCGGCGCGATGCTGAGGTGAAGACCTCGTTCAGTGTCAGTTTCATCGGCATCGCCCTCGTCATCTTGGTCGGACAGGTCATCATCGTCAGCTTTGGGCAGGAGATGTTCGGCGTGTCTCCTCTTTCCGCGGCGGACTGGGGCTGTCTCCTGCTGCTGACCTCGCCTGTGCTCATCCTCGCTGACATCGTGCGATGGATAAGGAATCTGTGAAGAATCGTCAGTTTAGTTGTCTTTCCATCAGTTTGTCTGCTTATCTTATTCATTCACCTGTTTTTCTTATTGGTTTATCTGATTATTTTATTAGCTTAGCTGTTTTTCTTATTAGTTTATCTGTCTTTCTAATCTGTTTACCTGAATATGATACAAGTGTTTACAAAGGAATGGGAAATCACCAAGAACTACATCTTTGATGTGACATCGAAAGCAAGTGTGATCAATCTGGATTGGCACGATTTTGAACATCGCGCCCAGGCGGGACGTCCCGTCGTAGCAGTGAAGGTCGATGAACCTTTGGCGTTTTCAGAGCTGATGTCGGAAGGCATCGGGTTGGCGAAGCAGCACATTCGCGGCACGCTGTCAAGCCTGATGATAGTGGCAGCCAGCAAGCCTGGCGAAGACCTCATGATGGAGGAGCTGGGAGGCGTGGGCGCAATCTTGAATGAGTTTGCCGATGAAGGCGTAGATATCGCCTGGGGCCTTCTGGAGACGGAAGACATTGAGCACAATCATTGCGTCACGGTCTTCGCGTTTGAGAAATAGCCGTGTGCGACGCCAATTCCCCTCAGTGAAAAATCGTAGTCGCCTATATGCTGCAAGTGTTTCCTGTAAGTTTTTTTAGCTTCAGGATGCTTGTATGGCTCGCTGGTGGCGGACTATGATGATCGTAGTATCAATATATGGGAGCAAATTTATTACGACTATATGTTTTAGCCCCTATGGTATGCTGAATGATGAGGCGGAAGTAACTCCCCCCTTCTATCATGCTTGGTGCAAAAATAATATGGCGAAGCATCCGGAGTGATGTCCGCTCCTGCGTCACGGTAGCTCTTTGCCCCTGCCCCTATACGCCGTAATACGAAATGAAGAGTGGCACGGGGCTACATTCTTGGCCTTTTCAGTCAAATGTGGCTGGTTTTGACGTTTGCTTCATGAAGAAATCGAGATTTTCGGGTGAAGATATGAGGTTTTCTCACGGCAATAGCGTATATTTGCATCATCTTTTTAGGTAGGTTCTATAAATTAGCTTGCGATGTATTTGCGACTATCGTGCCGTAGGCTTTTGTTTTTCACGAGGGAGCGTAGCGGGCTACGTGACTGAATGAAAGACAAAAAGATACGGTGCGAGAGGCGTGAAGACATCCAAGTAAAACAGAAACACTGCCTTATATTGAAAACTAATTTATAGAACTTACCTTTAGAATATGTCGGATAAAGAAGGGCAATCACAAAGGCAGTTGCGCGGTGAGTGTCTGTCAATATCCGGCAGCAGGCCTGCGAAGACTATTGGCAGGCAGCAGAGAGAAATAAAAAAGCACAGCAGTATGCGAATGATTGGAAATCTATTGTGGTGGATCTTCGGGGGTCTCGAAGCTGCCATCGGCTATTTCACGGGAAGCCTGGCCATGGCAATCACCATCGTCGGCATCCCCGTGGCGTTGCAAACCTTCAAGATAGGTTTGCTGTGTCTGTGGCCTTTTGGTGCGGAGGTGAGGGAAACGCACAGCCCAGTGGGCTGCATCCGCCTTCCGCTCAACATTCTTTGGATTATCTTCGGCGGGCTGTGGGCATGCCTCATGCACATCTTCTTCGGCGTGTTGCTCTTCATCACCATCATCGGCATCCCCTTTGCCAAGCAGCATTTCAAGATGGCCGGCTTGGCTCTCGCTCCCTTCGGCAAGGACGTTGTCTTGCATCTATAATGCCCTGATTTCAGGGCGATTCCTATAACTCTTAATATTTTTGAACACTATGGACGCAAAAGAAAAAGTATTAGCTACGATGAAGGAGGCTGGCACGCCTCTGAATGCAGGGAAAATTGCAGAACTCAGCGGCCTCGATCGCAAGGAAGTCGATGCTGCCATGAAGCAGTTGAAGGCAGAGGGCGCCATCGTCTCTCCCGTACGTTGCAAGTGGGCTCCTGCTGAATAGTCCCGTCTTGCAGCGCAAACAGCGGATGACACTGCGGCGGGGGACTCCATGTTCCTCAGCCAGCAGTGTCATCCGCTGTGTTTTTTGATGAAGTATATGCCCCTCGGAATGCCGCCGACGGCAGTTTTCCTCCCGGGCTGACCACTTTGAGGGCGCATCGTGATGACTTCTGGGGGCAAAACTGGTCAAATCGAGGGGCGAAAGTCATCACATCATGGGGGCAAGATGGCCATTTGGAAAGCAATGGCCCTGAAGTAGGGGCGTGAAGCTCAGTATTCCGCCCCATCTGTGTGCTTCGTTCCTGCCCCACGGCAGGCGTTTCCGAAGGGCTTTCACCTCGCCTCGCGCACAAAATGAGGGAAGGCATCGTCGCCCAGCGTAGGGGCAAAGATGAAGCCCTCATGCGAGAAAGCCTGCAGCTCCGAGGGCAGTGAGAGTTGATGCTGGACGATGAACCGAACCATCGCTCCGCGGCAAGCCTTCGCCCATACCGCCTGCATCTTCATGCTGCCGTCTGGCCGGCGAACATAAAAGAGCGGATGGACCACGCGCAGGGCTTGGCATACGCGCCTCCAATCGAAGAGGTGCTCATATTCTTCGGTAGAAAGATGAATGAGTACGCCGTCGTCAGCCCGCACACTGTCTATGAGCAAGTCGGTCAGAAGGTCTTTCCAAAACTGTCTGATGGGTTTGTCGCGAGTAGCTTCGAGCACCACGTTTTGCTCCATGCGGTAGGGCACGATGCCATCGAGCGGACGGAGCAGGCCGTAGAGGAAACACGTAATCCAAAGGTGATGTTGTGCAAACTCCAATGCCGTTTCGCTGAGCGATGCAGCCCGCAGATGCTTGTATGCCTGACCGTTGTAGGCGAGCAGGGCAGGCAGCTTGGTGGCAGACTGGAAGTTTTGAAAACGCAGCCAGTTCTCAGCCGCGAGTTTGTGGCTGCATTCCAACTGTTGCGCCAGTTCTTCTACAGTCAGTCGAGCCATCTCCGTAGCCAGTTCGTTGGCTGTAGCCTGAAACCGTGGTGTGGAGCGAGGCTGAAGAGAGGCGTGATTGAACATGATTTTAGCGTTGGCTAATAGTATCTGCATAGGTTTTTTCTTTTGAGGTAAGTTCTATCAATTAGCTTGCGATGTATTTGCGACTATCGTGCCGTAGGTTTTTTTTCACGGGGGAACGTAGCGGGCTACGTGACTGAAAGAAAGACAAAAACCTACGGTGCGAGAGGCGTGAAGACATCCAAGCAAGACAGAAACACAGCCTTATATTGAAAACTAATTTATAGAACCTACCTTGAGGTTCTTGACGGGAAATGGGCAATGACGGGGGGCAGTGATGAATGGAAGGAAGGAAAATGCCGGTTGGGCATGGGCAAAATTACATTGTTTGGCCGTAACTCCCAAATTTTTTCATGGCAGAGAGGTGCGGTTCCGCTGTCACACCCCTTCGCGCACGCAGCATTCACCCCTTCCGGCAACAGTTCGACGGCGAAAAAACACATAGTCATGTAAATTTTACGCAGAAAGTTTTTCCGTTTCTTCAGAAACATCTATCTTTGCGGCGTAGTTTCAACGCAACAAGACCATCGTTTCGCCCAATCTCTGTCTCAGGAGAACGGCTTTTGAAAACAAACCTAAAATAGTATTATATGTACGACAGAAGATTTACACCAGCGAGAATCACCTCGCTTGCCGAGAACGAGATATTCGTCTTTGGCAGCAATTTGGCAGGTGCCCACGGCGGCGGTGCAGCGTGGGTGGCCCATGCGCATTTTGGTGCCGTGTGGGGCAAGGGCGTCGGTCTTTACGGACGCTCCTACGCCATACCTACCATGCAGGGTGGGGTGGAAACCATCCGCCCCTATGTCGATGAGTTTATCCTGTTTGCCAAGACCCATCCGCAGCTCACTTTCCTCGTCACACGAATCGGCTGCGGCATAGCAGGCTTCCGCGACTGGGAGATTGCGCCCCTATTCAAAGCCGCGCTCGACGTTGAGAATGTGATTCTGCCCGAAGAGTTCGTGGAGAATATGTGAGGATGCGGAATAGTCAGGCTGATAGCAAAATAAGCAGCGATATGAAGGAAACAGCATTCAGAGAAGCCGTGGACAGCCATGCCGAAGTGCTGGCCCAAATACGTGAGAGCGCGCATACGCTTCATGCCAGTGTCAATCAGACGTATGACAAGGTGCATCCCTATGGCCTGCATCTGGACATGGTGGCAGATGCTGTCAGGAAATACGGGTATGCCGTGTGCGAGACGGAGGATGACATCGTCTTGCTATATTTCGGGGCTTACTATCATGACAGCATAGAGGATGCGCGGCTGACGTACAACGACGTGAAGCGCAGGGCCATGCAGTGGATGAACGACGCGCAATCACGCATGGCAGCAGAGATAGTGTATGCCCTGACCAACGAGAAAGGGCGTACGCGCGAAGAGCGGGCCAACGATAAATATTATCAGGGCATTCGCGCAACGCCCTATGCGCCCTTCCTCAAATTGGCAGACCGCTTGGCTAATATGGCGTATTCCGCGCGTCGTGGCAACGATACGAATGCCCGGATGAAACACGTCTATCAGGCAGAACTGCCGCACTTCCTCGCCGCAATCCGGGCAGAGCAAACCGATGTGCGCTACAGTTTGCCCGAGGACATGGTGAGAGAACTTGAAAACCTACCTTAAGGTAGGTTCTATAAATTAGTTTTCAATGTAAGGCAGTGTTTTTGTTTTACTTGGATGTCTTCACGCCTCTCGCACCGTATCTTTTTGTCTTTCATTCAGTCACGTAGCCCGCTACGCTCCCTCGTGAAAAACAAAAACCTACGGCACGATAGTCGCAAATACATCGCAAGCTAATTTATAGAACCTACCTTAATAGATATGCTTATGAGTTACAAAGTATGTTTTGTCTGTACGGGCAATGCCAGTCGCTCGCCCTTTGCGGAATGTGTGACGCGGAAACTGCTGGCGGATGCTGGCATGGAGAACATAGAGGTGTATTCGCTGGGCACGCTCGACTGGGGCGAAAACCCGCGTGAGGCGGCAATGGCAGACGTGGCGAGAGAGCTGGGCTACGACTTGGACGGCACGACGACGGCGATGACACGCGAGCGACTGCTGGCAGCTGATGTGATTATCTACTTCGAGCCAGCGCATCGCGATGCCCTGACAAGCGCATTGGACTATGACCGTTGGAGTCGGCTCGTGGCCTTCAATCGCATTGCCTTCGGCGAGGAGGGCTACGTGGCAGACCCCCACTATCAGTCGGCCAGCGTCTATCGCCGTGTGGCAGAGCACATTGAGAGCGGTTGCAAGCGCCTGATAGAGAAATGGCGGCAGCAGCCCCCCGTGCCGCAAGGCTGAGAGGCGGACAGGGGGATGCCACTACACTTCTCAGCCCTCGGAGGCAAAATATTTTCAGGAAAAGGTGATAGAAAAGGTTACTTTTCAGCTTCTTTTTACATAAAGACATGAACCACTAAAGGTAGGGTCTATCAATTAGCTTGCGATGTATTTGCGACTATCGTGCCGTAGGTGTTTGTTTTTCACGAGGGAGCGTAGCGGGCTACGTGACCGAATGAAAGACAAAAAGATACGGTGCGAGAGGCGTGAAGACATCCAAGTAAAACAGAAACACTGCCTTACATTGAAAACTAATTTATAGAACCTACCTAAAAAAAGTTGATAGCATGGAAACCGAAAAGAAAAAACAAGAAGTGAAGAAGACGCAGGTATTCAATGTGATTATCCTTGACCGTAGCGGCTCGATGAGCAGTATTCGCCAAGCAGCTGTTGATGGCTTCAACGAAACGCTGGCAGGCATTCAGAAGGCGCAGGAGCGTTTTGCGGAGACGCAGGACCATTTCGTTTCGCTCGTGACATTCTGCAGTTGCGAGACACGCCACGTCTTCGACAAGACCCCCGTGGCAAATACGCGTTCGCTGAGGATGGAGGATTTCATGCCTTGTTGCTGCACGCCGCTCTATGATGCCATGGGCTTCACCCTCACCGCCATGCGTCGCCACGTGAGCGAGATGGAAGATGCCGTGGTCGTCGTGACCATCATCACTGATGGTATGGAGAATGCCTCGCATGAATATGATGGCGCTGCCATCAAGGGGCTGGTGGAAAGCCTGCGCAAGGAGGGATGGACCTTCACCTATATGGGGGCCAATCAGGATGCAGTGGAAGTGGCAAGGCATCTTTCCATCCGAAATTCCCGCAACTTTGCCTATAGCCAAGAGGGCACGCGGGAAATGATGGCGAAGGATGCCTGCACGCGCATGAACTTCTTCACGCGCCTGTGGGATATGAAGAAGCGTGAGATTGAAGATGGTGAGGCAAACATGACGGTCGAACAGCGTCGCAATGCTTATACCTGCATGGCTGACAGTGCGTTTGATGAAGAGGAAAGCAAGGACGCATAGCCACCTCAACGGGGCATGCCGACCATGATGAAACAGCAGGGCAGAGCATGTGATGATGGAGAAGACCGAGTGCGATGCCAAAGCCGTTTGCGCATTGTGCTCGGTCTTCTTTTGGGGAAGGAGGCGGGCTGTTCGGCCATCGTAGCTGTACAGAACCGTATGGGAAATGGCGGGAAGAAAAGCGCGAAAAGTGTGGAAACGACGAAGAAATCACAAAAGTCATGTAGATTTTACGCAAAAAACTTGGAGGATTCGCTGAAAGACTCTACTTTTGTGGCGTAAAAATAACATGAGAGCATCATGAACGAAAGTGAAAGTTCTGAAAAAGACTTGAAATACTGCTACAGATACCCCCATCCCAGCGTCACGACCGACTGTGTCATCTTCGGATTCGATGGTACGAAGCTCAAGGTTTTGCTCATTGAGCGAGGCGTTGAACCCTTCCGCGGGCGATGGGCCTTCCCCGGTGGCTTCATGAGAATGGACGAAAGTGCGGAGGAAGGCGCGCGCCGCGAATTAGAAGAGGAGACGGGGCTCACGGGGGCATACATCCGTCAGTTCCACACCTTCACCGCACCGCATCGTGATCCCCGTGAGCGCGTCGTCACCATTGCATTCTATGCGCTGGTCAGGATGCAGGATGTGAAGGGCGGCGATGATGCTGCCGATGCCCAATGGTTTTCCCTTGACGAAGTGCCGCAATTGGCGTTTGACCACGACCAAATCCTGCGTCGTGCTGAGCAGGCATTGAGGCAGCAGATTCATTTTGAGCCCATCGGCTTCGAACTGCTCCCGGAGGCTTTTACCATCAAGGAATTGCAGAACCTCTATGAGGCAATACTCGATGTGCATTTCGACCGTCGCAACTTCTACAACAAGATGCGTCGGCTGGAAATGCTCGAGCAGCTGGAAGAAACGGCCAACCCTTCGCGAAAGAAGGAAGCCTTCCTCTTCCGTTTCAACAAGTCAAAGTATGACGAACTAAAGCAAAAAGGTTTCCGTTTGGAATTTTGAACAGGGGCGGCGGGGCAGCATCCCCCCACATTCTCCTTTCCCCCTCTTCTCCCCCCTCACGATTTTCCATGGGTAAACCTGCGAGCGATGCTCAAATGCAAAATTTCAGGTGCAGATTTTTTCAGGCGGCGTGATAGTGCAGGGCGTTTTTCCCCCTCTCTGTCTATAGAAGCCTCGGAAAATCTCCCCCGCGGACAGTGAAAGGCGGTGTGGCCTGCAATAAGGGCTACCGCCCTAATATTAAAGATGAGGAGGACAAGAGAATGAAAAAAAGTCAGACAGAAAAAGAATGGTTGCGCCGCATGGCAGAAAAGGCGGCAGACCCTCAAACAGAGAAGCAGAACACCTCAGCTGCTGAGAGCACGCCCCAGAAGTCCGTGCCGAAGAAGAAGAAGAGAGGTGGATTTAAGGCAGTGGCAGGCATGCACGCGCTCAAGCAGTTCGTCACGGAAGGCTTTATCAATGTGCTGAAGAACATGGAGTGTGCTGAAGCCTATGGCATCAAGCCCCCCGCCATGTTGCTGTATGGCCCGGCAGGTTGTGGCAAGACGTTCTTTGCCGAGCGTATGGCAGAGGAGGTTGGCATCAATTTTATGAAAATCGTCCCCGACGATTTGGCAAGCACTATGGTTCACGGCACGCAGGAGAAAATCGGCGAAGTGTTTCGTAGAGCAGAGAAGAAGGCTCCCACGATACTTTTCTTCGATGAGTTTGATGCCATGGTGCAGAAGCGTTCGGGCGATTCCAATAATCGCCACTATGACAATGAAGTGAATGAATTTCTCTGCATGCTCAATGAGGCTTCGTCGCGCGGCATCTACGTCTTGGCTGCCACGAACCATCCTGAGCGTATCGACAAAGCCGTGCTGCGTCCGGGGCGCATTGATGAGATGGTCTATATCGACATGCCCGATGTCGAGGCGCGCAAAAGCCTCTTCGAACTTTCGCTGTCGAAGATTCCCGCTGCGGCCGACATCGACTTCGTTCGTCTGGCAGAGCTGACCGCTGGCTACAACTGCAGCGACATCTGCTACATCGTACAGTCGGCTGCGCGCAAGATGTTCAATGCCAGTGTGGCCATTTCTCCCGAAGAGCGTCAGCCTGTCAGCCAGACGTTGCTCGAAGAGATTATCTCCCGCCGTTCGCCATCGGTGAAGAGCAGCGACCTTTTTGAGTTTGAGCGCATCCGTAAGGAGTTTTCACCGAAGGATGAAGGCCAGAAGGCTTCCACTATTGGCTTCCTCTAAGGCAGCAGCGCAGAGTTGCCATGTATCTTTGAGCTGGGGTGGGGCGTGCGTGCGGTGCGAAGGCCTCTCTCGCCCTCGCGCGCAGTCTCCATGCCCGCGTTTTGCCAGTAGAAGACTCTTGTGGGGGGAGTCTTCGAAAGTTGAATGTCACATTATATATATAGGAAAAGTAAGATGAAAGAAAAAATCGTGGAAGCCCTCAGAGATTTGGGCTTCATTCTGGAAGAAGTGTCAGGCATCGGCTACCATTTCAAATTTGAAGCCGTCAATATGTTCTATCTCAACTCTGAGGACGAGAAGTTCGTGAGCATCATTGTTCCGGGCATTTTTGAGACAGAGCACAGCGATATGGAAGTGGTTTACAAGACCATGGAAAAAGTAAACTCTACGTTGAAGTACGTCAAGGCATATCTGTGGAACGATTCCATCACCCTGACCTATGAGCGTGAGATGTTTGGCGAAGAAAATCTGGAGGAAATGCTGGGCAGCATGATTGTGCAGCTGGAGTCGGCCCTGCGATTTTCGCGCAATGTCATCGAGACACTTCAGAACGAAATGAACGATGCCGACGCCGACGATGAGGCTGACGATGCCGATGTGGAGGAAATGGATGCTGACGATGAAATCAGTCTTGCAGAAGAAGAAATAAAGGAACTTCAGTCAGACACCGAAAGCGCACTCCTTGAGGATGCGGACGATTCTGATGCCGACGAGACCGACGACGACGAGGCTGCCGATGATTCTGACAATAAAGACGACAACAAAGCATAATCCCCTCCCCGCGCCATGAATAATATTGAATTGATAAAGGACGTCGTCGAAGAAATCGGTCTCAGACCGCGCTTCGACGAGGATGGCGACTTGGTAGTTCGCTATCAGTTGAAGACGATTTTCTTCTTTGCCGACGAAGAATCATCCTTTGTTTCGATGGCTATGCCTCGCATTTACAAAGTGAAGGAAGGCGAAGAAGCCCTTGCGTTTGCCGTTTGCAATAAGCTGACGCGTGACATCAAGTTGATTAAGTTCTATCTTGAAGAGACGCTGGCTGACGTTTCTGCCAGTTGCGAGTTTTACTTTTCCGACCGCGAAAGCCTGAAAGGCTCCATAGAGCAGGCCTTCCGCGTGATGGGCGTGGCTAACACCGCTTTCTTCAAAGCGAAAGAAGAACTTGAAGAAGACGAATAAAGAGGAAGGAAGGGAGACGATGCCATTTTTCGTAGCGTTCTCCCTTCTTTTTTTGCACAACATTATCAAACATACACTCATATTCCATTATCCATCATGTATCCATCATGAAAAAGATGAAAAAACTCCTTCTTTTGCTCTTTGCCGGCGTCTGCGTTGCCTGCCAGTCTGATCAGACGGAGCGCATTTTGGCCCAAATCATCTCCGTTCTTCCTGAAGAGGAGCCTGCGGTTGAAGAAATCCTCACAGCAGATGCTGACACTGGCATCATCGTTCAAGCCACTGACTATCCTTTCTGCGTCCGCGAGGTTGAGGGCGACCAAATTCTTTTGCGCGGTTCGTACGCCGTCTGCTACGATGCCGCTAACAAGATTCCGCGATGGGTGGAATGGATATTGACCGCAGAGCACACCACGGGCAATCAGCCCCGTCTCAACAATTTCCTGCCCGACGAAGATGTGGCAGAGCCGCGTGCAGAACTGGCAGACTACAAAGGTTCAGGCTTCGACCGCGGTCATATGTGTCCGGCAGGCGACAATAAGTGGGGCTATGAGCCTATGCGCGAGTCATTTCTCCTCACCAACGTCTGTCCGCAAGACCAAAATCTCAACTCCGGCGATTGGAATGAGCTGGAGAGTCAGTGTCGTGAGTGGGCGAAGCAGTATGGCGAACTCTACATTGCCTGCGGCCCCATCTTGCGCAAAGCAAAGGGACGCACCATCGGAAAAAATCGTGTGCGTGTGCCCGAAGCTTTCTTTAAGGTTGTGCTCTGCCCGAGTGGCACGCCCAAAGCGTTGGGCTTTATCTACGAGAACAAACCCTGCAACCGTCCACTCTCTGCCTACGTCGTGACGGTGGACGAAGTGGAGCGGCAGACAGGACTCGACTTCTTCCCCTTCCTCGACA
The DNA here is from genome assembly GCA_945787885.1 of uncultured Bacteroidales bacterium. GTDB lineage: Bacteria > Bacteroidota > Bacteroidia > Bacteroidales > Bacteroidaceae > Alloprevotella. The sequence goes on from CALZJF010000013.1 coordinate 30,572, forward strand.
AAGCCGTAGAGGCTCAGGTGGAAGCCTCCGCCCGTCTGGAAGACTGGTGATTCCCCCATTCCCTCTCTAATTTTCCCGTGGCAGTCTGACGATTCCACACAGAAAAAGCCCTTTCCCCTCTCTACGACAGCGCGTAGGTGTGGGGGAAAGGGCAAAAAAATAGAGGTAGAGAACCATGCTTCAAGTTGGGGGCAAGTGTTCTCAGCCTCATGTAGTGTTGTTGCAGGAAGTTTCTCCAGCGATTACTTCAGGGTGACGGTGATGTCTTTCTCCACTTCTTCAGTGGCAATTTTGCCTTCGCGTGCCAGCCAGCCCAGACCGAGGAAGAGCTCCTTGTCGTTGAGCTTACCGGCAGCCTTCTTCAAATCCTTACCCGTCAGGGTTCCCTGCTCGTTCAGTGCGTTCCAGATTTTTCCAGCGATGACGCCAGCCTTTTCGTTAATCATCTTGATGAGTTTTTGATGTTTGGTAAAATATGGAGAGGGTGAATCCTCTCTGATTGACGCTGCAAAGGTAGCGATTTCTCAGAGAAGGGGATGATGAAAATTCAGGAAATCAGTGATTTGCGCCATGGCGTCAGAAGTTTTTGAAATACTCACGTTCCAAAACTATGTCGGCTTTGTGGTTTTCTTCTTTCTCTTGGCATAGTTTTTGCTTTGGGCGCGTTTTCTAATCTAATACATTCTCCTCCTTCGGCTAAATTCCCTCTCATCGTTGAGGTCTTCCAAGCACGTGCCGTGCATTTCTCGCCGAATATTATTCCTCCCCATTTGTGGAAATCCTCTTTCTTTGTACATGATTTTGAGACAAAGATAGGGCGGCGGTGCAAAAAGTGATTATTTTTTTTGCACGAAAAGTGATAACTTTGTATTTTTGCGCTGTAAAAATAGGTGAAGAGAGAGGGATGCGAGCATAAACTGCGCTCACACCGCTCTCTCCTCCATATCGTCGGGGGGCTTCAAGCAGACATATTCTTTCCTGCAAAGCCCTCATCGCTTTCCAGCAAAGCCCTCATCGCTTTCCTGCAAAGCCCTTATCAAAAGCAGACATCTATTAAATATTCATATAATAATACACGAAACAAAATGGGAAAGGTGCTTATCATCGGTGCCGGAGGCGTAGCCACCGTAGCCGCCGTAAAAGTAGCCAAGAACGCTGACGTCTTCAGCGAAATCATGATTGCCAGCCGCACAAAGTCAAAGTGCGATGCCATCGCCAAATATATCAAAGACCAAGGTCTCCGCGCAGACATCCAGACTGCGCAGGTGGATGCCGACGAAGTGCCGCAGCTCGTAGAGCTCTTCAACGCCTTCAAGCCCGACCTCGTCATGAATCTCGCCCTCCCTTATCAAGACCTCACCATCATGGAGGCTTGTCTGCAGACGGGGTGCAACTATCTCGACACCGCCAACTATGAGCCGAAAGACGAGGCGCACTTTGAATATTCCTGGCAGTGGGCATACCGCGAGCGTTTCGAGAAGGCCGGGCTCTGCGCCATACTCGGTTGCGGTTTCGACCCCGGTGTGACCTCCATCTTCACCGCCTACGCTGCCAAACATCATTTCGATGAGATTCAGTATCTCGACATCGTCGATTGCAACGCCGGTAATCACCACAAAGCCTTTGCCACCAACTTCAATCCTGAAATCAACATCCGCGAAATCACCCAGAAAGGTCTCTACTATGAGAACGGCAAATACATTGAGACGGAGCCGATGGAGATTCACAAGACGCTCAATTATCCCAACGTCGGTCCGCGCGAAAGCTATCTGCTCCACCACGAAGAGATAGAGAGCCTCGTCATCAACTATCCCACCATTCGCCGCGCACGCTTCTGGATGACCTTCGGACAGCAATATCTGACGTATCTCGATGTCATCCAGAACATTGGTATGAGCCGCATCGACGAGATTACCTATAAGGCTCCCAAGGCCGACGGCACAGGCATGGAAGAAGTGAAAATCGTGCCCCTGCAGTTCCTCAAGGCCGTACTCCCCAATCCTCAGGACCTCGGCGAGAACTATGACGGCGAAACCTCCATCGGTTGCCGCATCCGCGGTCTGCGCGATGGCAAGGAGCACACTTACTACGTCTATAACAACTGCTCACATCAGGCAGCCTACGAAGAGACGGGCATGCAGGGCGTGAGCTACACCACGGGCGTCCCTGCCTGCATCGGTGCCCGAATGTTCATGCTTGGACTTTGGAATAAGCCCGGCGTACACAATGTCGAAGAGTTCGACCCCGATCCCTTCATGGAAGAGCTCAACAAGCAGGGACTTCCTTGGCATGAGTTGCACGATGTTGATCTCGAACTCTAATATGTAGGTATAATAAGTAGGCAATGAAAATTATTCTATAGTAAATATCGTAAGAATGATAAAGAATTGTATGTTTGAACCCTCTCTCTGGCGCAAGTTTTAGCCTTGAAGACAGTCGCATGGCCTGCGCTGTGCTCCTTTATTTCAAGCCTAAGACCTGCATCCAAGCAGGACATTCAAGCATAAGACTAATTTTCATTACCAGCTTTCTCCTGAATTTTATCATGGCAAAGAAAGAAAAAGCCGCTCCCGCTGCTGCGGCAAACGTCAAACTGGCAGCCCTGCAGACTGCCATGTCGAAGATAGAGAAACAGTTTGGCAAGGGCTCCATCATGCGCCTTGGCGACCAGACACGCCAGCAGATAGAAGTCATCCCCTCTGGCTCCATCAAGCTCGATGCAGCCCTTGGCGTAGGAGGCTATGCCCGTGGGCGCATCATCGAAATCTATGGTCAGGAGTCGAGCGGTAAGACCACGCTCGCCCTCCACGCTATCGCCGAATGCCAAAAGCAAGGCGGATGTGCCGTCTTCATTGATGCTGAGCATGCGCTCGATACCCACTATGCCGCCTCGCTTGGCGTAGATATCGACTCCCTCTACCTCGCCCAGCCCGACAATGGCGAACAGGCCATGCAGATTGCCGATCAGGTCATCAGCTCCGGAGCCGTAGATATCATCGTCATCGACTCCGTCGCCGCCCTCACTCCCAAGGCAGAAATCGAGGGCGAGATGGGCGAGAACAAGGTCGGACTCCAAGCCCGCCTCATGAGCCAGGCACTGCGAAAGCTCACCGCCACCATCTCCAAGTCGAAGACCTGCTGCATCTTCATCAATCAGACGCGCGAAAAGATTGGCGTCGTGTATGGCCCCTCTGAGACCACGGCGGGAGGCAATGCCCTGAAGTTCTACGCCACCATGCGACTGGAGGTGAAGCGCGGCACTCGCCTCAAGGATGGCGACAACGAGTATGGCTACACCATGCGCGTACGCATTGTGAAAAACAAGGTGTCGCCCCCCTTCAAGTCATGCGAACTCGAGATTATCTATGGGGCAGGCATCTCCCTCATGGGCGAAATCATCGACCTTGCCGAAGACTTCGACATCCTCAAGAAGAGCGGCTCATGGTATAAATACAACGACCGCATGATAGCCCAAGGGCGCGAGAAGCTGCGGGCCTATCTCGAAGAGCATCCCGATGAGTGTCGTGCCATCGAGACCGCCGTGCGCGTCGCCCTCAGCGGAGCCAATGGTGTGGCAGATGAGGGCGGAAATGCCGCCGTGAGCAGTCCGGCGCCCGACCTCGACGAAGACTTCGATGGCGAACTGCCCGACGTAGAAGGCATCGACCCCGACGAACTCACCTTTTGATTACCTACTTATGCCGACAGACATCCGCACCGCAGCCCCCTCCCCCTTGCCTGTGGTGTGGATGTCTGTCTTTTTTCTCTCTAAGCTTCCCCTCCTTCTCCATGCACACGCTCTCAGAAATCTCCCTCCGTCTCCTCATAGCCCTGCTATTGGGCGGTGCCATCGGCATAGAGCGCGAATACCGCTCTAAAGATGCCGGCTTCCGCACCCATTTTCTCGTAGCATTGGGGAGCGCATTGTTCTGCATCGTTTCGCAATACGGCTTTGGCTTCGACCTCAAAGACTCCTCGCGCGTGGCAGCGCAGGTGGTGTCAGGCATCGGATTCTTAGGAGCCGGCACCATCATCTTCCAGCGCAACATGGTGCGCGGCCTGACCACGGCGGCAGGTCTGTGGGTGACGGCAGCCATCGGACTGACGTGCGGAACGGGCATGTATGCCGTAGCAGCCATCGCCACCGCCATGGTCCTCCTCGGCCTTGAAATCCTCAACGCTGCCATCCCGCAGATTGGCACCACCACCGTCGTTCTCCGCTTCTCCGCCACCACGATAAAGGAGGTGGAGCAAGTGGTGGAACAGGCAAAGCAAGACAGCATCGAAATCTACGCCTACGACCTCAAGCCTCGCACTACCCCCACCGCCACTGCCTATGACGTACGGCTTGAGATGAAGATGCGCCATCGCAAGCACGACGAGATTTTGCTCGGATATATGCATCAGTTCAGCGGCGTCACCATCACGAGTATTGAATAGGCACAAGGGGCAATATTCCCCGCACAGCCAACTATTCCCGCAACTGCAAACCATCCATCAACGAATAAAGTATGAAAGTATTCCGTAAACTTCTGGCACTATTGGGCATAGCCCTTCCATTCAGTTTTGTCTGTCCGGCAGCGTCGTGCTGTATTGTTGCACAACGTTCGGCAGCTTCCGTTTCGCAGTTGTCAGAAGATGCCGTTAATGTTCAGTGGCTTCAAAATTGCCGTTTCCACGCCGCGTGACATCGGAAAGCGGCCGTTTTCGCCCCTCCATGTGATGACTTTTGGGGGCGGAAATGATGACTTTTCGGGGCGAAAATGGCCACCGGGGAGGCGGAAGCTCTGACGAAAACAAAAAAAGTGCGCCGGCACAGCCCCATCAGGGCGTGCCGGCGCACTCTTTTTAGGTAGGTTCTATCAATTAGCTTGCGATGTATTTGCGACTATCGTGCCGTAGGTTTTTGTTTTTCACGAGGGAGCGTAGCGGGCTACGTGACTGAATGAAAGACAAAAACCTACGGTGCGAGAGGCGTGAAGACATCCAAGCAAGACAGAAACACTGCCTTACATTGAAAACTAATTTTATAGAACCTACCTTTATGGCAAGGAGGAGCGGGAGCGTGCTGAACGCGGCTCTCCCCTGTGGGGGAAATCGGGGCTGGGCTATGGCGAGGGCGGAGCGCGGTATGGCGGCGAGGCGTCACCACTACAGCTCGTCGGCGCGAATGCCCATGGCAGCCATGATGCTGAAGCCGAGCAGAGTCTGGCGGAAGTCTGTGCCGCTCAGGGGAACCATGGTGAAGAGCACGATGTCTTTGCGCGGCAGGATGATGCGCTTGCCGTCGGCATCCACCATCGGGCTTCCATCGGCGTTCTTCGGTTGCGGCGGACGGGCGCAGAGCTGCTGGATGTCGGCCGTCAGACTGCGGCTTTCAGCGGAAGTGCCGTCGAAGTCTGCCACGACCATGATGCGCTCAATGGCTGCATCAAGGAGGAGCGCCTCGAAGCTCTCTTTGTAGAAGTCGGGGAGCGTTGTCACGCGTTCGATGGGACATGCCGCCATGGTGAACTCTCCGAGGGCATCGCTGAACGCCTTGCCGTCGAGCTGGGCGGCGAAGTTGCCGGGGGCGAAATGGCTGAGGACTTTCATTTCCCGAGGGTGGATGAAGATGGCTTGCACCTCATTGTTGCCCGCTGACAGTCCGGCATCGAGGGCGCAGCAGACGAGCCATTGAGCCAAGTCGGCCTTCGGCAGCTGCCGGCCGATGGCAGGTTGCAGATTTGCCGCAAGATGGGCGGCCACGCGGTCCAGATATTCCGCGTCGATGAGCAGGACGTTCGGACTCATGCCTGCCATGATTTTTGTGCCGTGATGCGCACGATGCCCACCACCACCTCGCAGGCTTTCTCCAGATTCGGGATGGGGAGGAACTCGTGAGGCCCATGGAAATTCAGTCCGCCAGCGAAGATGTTGGGGCAGGGCAGTCCCATGAAGGAAAGTTGTGCGCCGTCGGTTCCGCCGCGTATGGCCCTCACCTTCGGCTCAATGTCGGCGGCGGTCATGGCCTCGCGGGCGATGTCGATGATGTGGAGGGCAGGCTCAATCTTCTCACGCATATTGTAGTATTGGTCTTTCAGCGTGAGGCGGAATGTCCCTTCGCCGAACTGGCGGTTCATGCCTTCCACGAGGCTCTCCACGAGGCGTTTGCGCGCCTCGAAGCGCGGGCGGTCATGGTCGCGGATGATATAGCTGACGGTGGCTTTCTCCACGCCGCCTTCAATGCCCGTCAGATGGAAGAAGCCCTCGTAGCCCTCCGTAGTGGCAGGAGTTTCCATGGGCGGCATGCGGTGAATGAAGTCGGCTGCGAGGAGAGCGGCGTTCACCATCTTCCCCTTGGCGTAGCCCGGATGGACGCTGACGCCCGTGATGTCCACTTTCGCACTGGCGGCATTGAAGTTTTCAAATTCTATCTCGCCGCGCTCGCCGCCATCCATGGTGTAGGCCCACTGGCAGCCGAACTTCTCGACGTTGAAATGATGGGCTCCCATGCCGATTTCTTCGTCGGGATTGAACGCCACGCGCACCTTTCCATGCTTGATTTCAGGATGCGCGATGAGATATTCCATGGCTGTGACGATGGCTGCTATGCCCGCCTTGTCGTCGGCACCGAGGAGCGTGTGGCCATCCGTGACGATGAGGTCTTCGCCCACGTGGTCGAGGAGTTCGGGGAAGGTGGCCACATCGCTGACGATGCCCGCCTCGGCGTCGAGCACGAGGTCGCTGCCGTCGTAGGCTCTGACGATGCGGGGCTTCACGTTGGCTCCGCTGGCATCCGGACTGGTGTCTAAATGGGCGATGAAGCCAATGGTGGGGATGGGCTCGTTGGTGTTGGCAGGGAGAGTGGCATAGACGTAGCCCAGTTCGTCCATTTCCACTTCGGAAAGTCCGAGTTCCTGAAGCTCGCTGACGAGGTGCTGCGCCAAGAGGAATTGCTTCGCCGTGCTGGGAGTAGTGGCGGAAGTTTCGCTACTCTGCGTGTCGAAGGCGGTGTAGCTGATGAATCTGTCGATGATATTCATAGTGTTTTAGGCTTGTTATTGACGTTTTGTTCTGTCAGATGTGTGCAAAATTACTAAAATCTGCATTGAAAATGCTTTGTGAACAGGAAAAAAAGCGTATTTTTGCTGCGTATCAGGGGTAATCTCCCCTGTTACGAGGGCGGTCGCCTTTGTCTGGCAGCCTCTTTTCCTGAATAAAAAAAACTATTCTAATATGAAGAAAACACTATTCCTCTCCCTTGCCCTCTTGGGCAGTATGGCTCCCGCTGCGCAGGCGCAGGTGAGTCTGGTAAATCCCGTTCCGCATCGTGTAGAGACTGCGGGGACGCTGCTTGCTGCCCCAGAGGCTTGGCAAGCGGAGGTGTTGAAGTCCGTGCCGGCGTATGTGGGTGCAGCCATTGCCGAGGCAGGCATAGAGCAGCGGGCAGACGCCCCCTTCCGCCTGAAGGTGGGAACTGCGGGCGATAAGGCTCTGGCAAAATACAGGAAGCGCGTGCCCGCCGTGGCAGAAGGCTACTATCTGGAGGTGACGCCGCAGGGAGCCGTCGTGGTCGGGCGCGATGGGCGCGGAGCCTACTATGGCGTGCAGACACTGCTGCAGATGATGGGGGAGGGACGTCTGGAAGTCTGCCAAATCGAAGACTATCCCGATGTGGCCTTCCGCGGCAGCATCGAGGGCTTCTATGGCCGCCCCTGGAGCCATGAGCATCGCCTGCGCCAGTTGGACTTCTATGGGCGCAACAAGATGAATGTGTATATCTACGGTCCGAAGGACGACCCCTACCACCGCGCCCACTGGCGGGAGCCTTATCCTGCCGATGAGGCTGCGCGCATCAAGGAGCTCAACGAGCGCGCCCAGCTGCGGGGCGTACACTTCTATTGGGCCATCCATCCGGGCATGGACATCAAATGGACGGAGGCAGACCGCCAGCATCTCGTGGAGAAACTGGAGAAGATGTACGCCCTCGGCATACGCTCGTTCGCCGTCTTCTTCGATGATATCTGGGGCGAGGGGGCGAAGGGTGAAAACCAGGCAGCGCTGCTGAACTATGTCGATGACGTCTTCGTGAAGAAGCATGGCGATGTGGCTCCCCTGCTGCTCTGCCCCACGGAGTACAACCGTTCGTGGAGCTCCGACGAGAGCCCCTATCTCAAAGCGTTGGGCGAGGGGCTGCACGAGGGCATCGAGGTGATGTGGACGGGCAACACTGTGGTCCACAATATCTATAAGGAGGGCATGGAATGGATTAACGCGCGGCTGAAGCGCAAGACGTACATCTGGTGGAACTATCCCGTCTCCGACTTCGTCCGCGACCGCATGCTGCTCGGCCCCACGTATGGCAACGACCTCGACATTGCCGGCCTCATGAGCGGCTTCGTCAGCAATCCGATGCAGTATGCCGAGAGTTCGAAAGTCAGCCTCTACAGTGTGGCCGACTATACCTGGAACATGGCTGCCTACGACTGGAAGACATCGTGGGAGAAGGCCCTCAAAGACCTCCTCCCCTCTGAAGCCTCCGCACTCCGCACGTTCGCCATGTATAACGAAGACCTCGGCCCCAACGGTCATGGCTTCCGCCGCGACGAGGGGCGCGAGATGGCCGAAGACTGCCGCCTCGCCGCTGAGGGGGATGCCCGCGCTGTAGAAGAGATGGCAGCACAAAGCACGCTGCTCATAGCCGCCGCCGACCGTCTGCTGCGCTGCGAGGAAAATCCGCTGCTCATCGACGAACTCCGCCCGTGGCTCACGCAGGCGAAGGTCGTGGCAGAATATGGCCTGACGGTGTGCGCCATGAAGACGGCACTCGACAACGGGTGGGGAGAGCCACAGTTTGCCGACCTCTACCGGCATGCGCGCGACCTCAAGAAACTGATGTATGACAATGAGAACGACCCTGCACAGCTGCACGAATACCAGACGGGGACAAAGCTCGCCACACTCCGCTATCTGCCTGCCATGAACAGCCTCTTCGCCTTGCTGGTGGAGCGGTATAACCGGCAAAGCGGTGCTGCTCTGGAGGTTTCGAGCGATTATGCGCCCTTCCACATAGAGAGCAGTGTAGCGCAACTGGCGCAGTTGCCCCTCGTGGCAACGGGGACGGAACTGAAGGTGACGCCTTCGAACGAGGTCATCAAATGGGCTCCGGACAGCTATTTCACCATCACGTGTGAGCGGCCGACGCGGCTGGCTGGCATGGACTTCAACTTCGGGCACCACGGAGCTGCTGCCGACTTCCGCTTGGAGGTGAGGGAGGAAAGCGGCGAATGGACGAACATCGGACTGCTGCACTACGGCGATACGGACGAAGTGGTGCATACGACGGATGAAATCAGCGGAAAGGTGGTCACCGCTATCCGGCTGACGAACGTCAGCGGCGGCGAACTGCAATACTATTTCCGCTCCTTCCGCGTGAGCCGATGAGAATGAGCAGGAAATAGAGGCTGACTTCTATGCTATTGCATATCTGAAAACATCCAATAAAAGCGTTAGACGTAGGGGAGAGATTCCCTGCATCTAACGCTTCTCTTTTTATGGTAGGTTCTACCTTGTGTGTGCGCAGAACCAACTGTCAGTGGGCGAGGATGAGCTGTTCGATGGCATAGGCCACGCCGTCTTCATCGTTGCTCTTCGTGATGAACTGTGCGGCAGCCTTCAGGCGTTCAGTGGCATTCGCCATCGCCACGCCCACGCCCGCCAGCTGAATCATGGTGAAATCATTGTCGGCATCACCGCACGCCATGAGGCAGGCAGGCGAAGCACCGTGGCGACGGAGGATGATGTCGAGTCCGCTTGCTTTGTCGATGCCCTTCGCCACGACTTCGAGAAAATAGGGTGTGGAGCGGCAGACCTCCAAGCAATCGCTGAAAGCTGCCCTCATGTGCTGCTCGCCCTCTGCCAGAAGTTCGGGGGGGGCCGTCATCAGGCATTTGACGGGAGGTTCGGGGAGCGACAGCAGGACCTCTGACAAATCGGCGACTCCCTCCACGGGCATGTGGTTGATGGCAGAGTTTTTCAGGATATAGGGGTCAGAAGGATGTTCGGTGATGATGTTTCCGCCGCGGTATGACAGCAGGGAGAGGGCCATGCGCCGCGCCTCTTGGCAAATGTCTGATAGGAGTTCGCGCGGCAGTGTGCGGCGGAAGAGGCATTCGCCCGTGTGGAGGTCGGTCACTTCGCCCCCGTTGTATGCCAAGGCGTAGCCACCCGTTTCGCGGAGCTTCAGGAGTTCGACGATGGGCGCAATGCCAGGGACGGGGCGTCCGCTGGCGATGATGAGCGTCACACCCCGCGAGCGTGCCGCCTGCAGAGCTTGCAGGGTGCGGGGCGTGATGCGTTTGCGGCTGTCGGTCAGTGTGCCGTCGAGGTCGAGGGCGAGGAATTTTATACGTTGCATTCGCTGATGATACTGCCGTCTAAGCGGTGGATGCGCGCCACACCATCGCAGAGCGTGGCGAAAGTGGGGATGCCTTCGCCCTTCGGGAAGGTGGGGCTGCCGGGATTGATGATGAGTGTGCCTTCGGGAGCGTGGGTGAAGCCCTGCAAATGGCTGTGGCCATGGATGATGGCGTGGTAGTTCCCCTTCGGAAGTGCCTGCGCATGATAGTGGTGGCCATGGGTGAGGAAGAATCGCCGTCCGGCATCGACAAGGATGGTGTAATCGGCCATCATGTCAAAGGCAAGCAGCATCTGATCGACTTCAGCATCGCAATTTCCGCGCACGGCGATGATGCTGTCTGCCCGACTGTTGAGCAGCTGCACCACGCGCTTGCAGTCCATGCCCGGCGGCAGGCTGTTGCGTGGCCCATAGTAGAGGATGTCGCCCAGGAGCAGGAGGGCATCGAAGTGCTGGGCATCGTAGAATCGGAGAATCTCCTCCAAGGGGCCGGGGGCTCCGTGGAGGTCGGAGGTGATAAGATAGCGCATGAGACGATGAGGGTGGGGGGATTTATAGTTGGAAGATTTCGTTCAGCATCTGGCAGTTATGGAGCTTGCCCTGATGGAGCACCACGGTGGTGACCTCGGCGGTGAACACCAAACGCTCATCGCTGGCGCGATAGATATCTTGCAGGAAGATGTATTTTATGCCATCGCGCTTGAGATTGACGGTGCAGATGAACTCATCGCCACTGCGGAGCGGCTGCTTGTAGTGCATCGTGATGCGCGCCACGACGGGGTCGTAGCCTTCGGCGTGCATCTGCGAGAAGCTGACGCCGCGCGAAATCAGAAATTCATGGCGGGCATGTTCGGTGTAGTGCTGGTAATTGGCATTATTGACGATGCCTTGCAGGTCGCACTCATAGTCGCGCACCTTCAGGCGGATAGAGAAGAGGGCTGGCTTTATCATGGTGTGTAAATGTTTTCTCAGAGAGTTACGGCAGGGAGTAGCCCAGAGGTTGGGTGGTATGGCCTCCCTCCCCACGGGCAGGGGCTTAATTCGTGGAGGCTGAACCTTGGCTTTTTGCCAGGGCATCAATGTCTTCTGTCATCTTTTCAGCCATCCTCACCTCGCCGGGATAGGGGAATTTTGATTTTCGGGATTTCAGGAGTTGCAGATATTGGGAGGCAGCCTCGACGTCGCGGCGGAAGAGCAGCTCGTAGGCATAGAGGATGACGCATTTGCCTGCAGAATATTTGCTGTTCTGCCGGAGATGGCGTTCGAGCTCCTTCGTCCAGATTTTCTCTATGACCTCCTTTCGGGCAGACGTCAGGAGTTCGATGAGAGTGCGCTCGCCGTTGAACTCCAGACGATAGAGGGGCGGCAGCTGCTCCTCATGGGCGGCAATGTCTTCTGCCACTGCGTGCGCCTCGGCATATTTCCCTCCGTCTTCCAGGCGGCAGAGCCAGAGCAGGCGTTGCGAGACGTCAAAGATTTCATCGGGATGTTCCAGCGGTTTGTCGTCGAACCATTCTGCGGGCATGTCCTTCACGCGGACGCCGCGGTTTTGGGCATCGACGACGAGGAGCGTGGAGGCGAAATAGCGACGATAGGCAGGCCGACGCTTCAGGAGCATGATGTTGCGACCATCGTTGCTCAGACCGTTCAACTTCAGGGGGAGTCCGTTCATGAAACCCATAAAGCCCCCCACGAATGCCATCATGATGAGGAAAGCCGTCAGGACGATGCCGCAATCGAAGGTGCGGAGCAGGAGCAGACTGGCTGCAACGAGGAAGAGATTGACAAGGACACCGCCTGCATTGTACCAGAAATAGGGCGTTGCCTCTGAGGCGGACGGGGGCAGCATGATACATTGCCCCATGGTGCCTGCTATGTTGTAGCGTCTGAGGCGCAGGCCGCCGGCTTCCTTCACCACCATCCAGCAGAAGACGCGGAAGGAGGAGAAGCGATACTTCGTCAGCAAGCCGAAGAGCAGATGGCCTGCCTCGTGGAGAATGGTGTGGAGCACGAGGCAGACTGCAAGCGATAGGATGGAGATGACGATGCTCAACGCCAGGAACCACCAGTCGATGCCTTCATCGGCCGAGGACGCGGGGGCAGCATCGTCAGAGCCTGCCAGAAGAAATATGAGCTTGACGCCACCGAAGCCCACGGCGGCTCCGACGAGCATTTGCAGCAGAATTTTCAGGGCTTTCAGGATTTTCTGGACTTTCATGATTCTTGGGACTTTCACGGAAGGAGGGGAATGGGAGGAGGGGAGTCAGCGATGAAGTTCGATGACTTCCAGCTCGCCGAAACGGTGGCCATCGACGCTGACGCGTACGAGCGTTCGCACCGTTTGCCATCCTTGCAGTCCCGCTGCGCCGGGATTGATGTGGAGCATGGGGCAGTGGGGATGGGCGTTAGGGCGCAGACCGGGGTCTGACATGACCTTGAGGATATGGCTGTGGCCATCGACGAAGAGGTGTGGGGGATTTTGCAGGAGATAGCGCAGTGCAGAACGGTCGTACCGCCCGGGGTAGCCGCCGATGTGCTTGAGCAAAATGTCGGCCTCTTCGCAGCGGAAACGCAACACCTCGGGGAACATTCGGCGGACATCGCCCGAATCGATGTTGCCGTGGACGGCGCGGAGGGGAGCTATGGCTGCCAGACGTTCCGCAATGTCGAGGGTGCCGATGTCGCCCGCGTGCCAAATTTCATCGCACGACTGGAAGTATTCCGCATAGCGGTCGTCCCAGTAGCCGTGGGTATCTGATAGTATGCCGATGCGCCGCATAGTAGGGATGATTCTTTAGCAGAGGAGGGAAAAGTGTTGGGGAAAGGGCAAAAAAAGAAGGCAGTAGGGGTAGGCTACTGCCTTCCGAAATGCAGTAGGGGGAAGGGGAATTATTTTACAACGCCCGAGTAGGTGATGTTTACGGGGTTGGTGTAGTTCTCGCCGTAGTAGATAGTCAGGTTGAGGTCGAGCTTTTTCTCCGTTGCGGTAGCCGATGTGATATATACGGTGGCAGCATTGTATGCCTTGCCATTGACGGTGCAGGTGCAAGTGCCGTTGAAACCGCTGTAGTCCGTCAGACTCATGCTCGACGTTCCGCCTTGATGCTGCAATCCGAGATTGGCGATGACGATTTGGCTGACGGCGATATTGCTGCCTACATTATAGGCATCAATGGTGAGTGCTGCCGTATTGCTCTCTGCGAAGGTCTTTGCATTCGTGGTCAGCGATGTTGTCACCGTGGGTGTGGCCTTTCCGATGGAATTGTAAGCCATGGGTTCGTAGGTTCCGGAGAGAGCCTCTACGGTGGCTGTGCCGCTATAGTTGTACGTGACGCCCTGCGAGCGCAAGGATTTCAGTACCTCGATGGCCACGGTGCCCAGTTCGCCATACTTTGAATTGCTCTTCAGCATATCTTGGAGAGCCGTGCCGATGGCAGTTGTTACGCTGGTGCCTCCGCCCGTGGCTACCTGATTGATGTAAGCATTGGCGAGGGTGTTGCCTGCAGAAGAGAGGTCGCATGAGGAGAGCATGATGCTGCTGCCAGCGAGGAGGAGCAGCGCGGGGAGTAATGTCTGTTTCATAAAAAAAGGGGAGTTTGGATAGATAGTTGTCAGAGATTTGTGGCAGTTTGAACTGCTTTTTGCAAGAAACCTCAAAAGGTGTATAAGGATGTGTTGCTGCAAAGTTACTTTTTTTTTCGGCAACGCTTGCGGATGTTGGGATAAAATCTGCCAGTAAGGCTTTCTGTGGGACGTATATCGTGGTCAGAAATAACAGGAAGTGGCTGATTTCCCATCTTGGGCACAAAAAAGCAGGCTTCAGAATGCGCATTCTGAAGCCTGCTGAAGCCTATGAATAGGCGAAGAGTATGGCGGCAGTGGAGGATTTACGGGTTCACCACCTTCTTGCCATTGACGATGTAGATGCCGCGACGTGTGGGGAGAGCCTGCATGCGGCGACCATCGAGCGAGAAGATGCCCGCCTCAGAAGCAGCGGCATCATGGATTTCCGGCTGGCAGATGCCTGTGACGATTTGTTTCGCCTTTTCCAGGTCGGCAGCGACGTTGGGGTTCTCAATCAGTTGCCAGCAGCTGCCCGCGTCGGTGCTTGTCCATACGCTGATGGGAGCAGCCAGCTGCGGCGAAGCGCAGAGCCAGTCGCGCAGACCGCCCGAGGTGGAGAAGGCAAAACCGTTTGAGAGCTCCTCGACCATGACAGGGCTACTCTTGCTGAAGGAGGCATTGCGCGTGCCACCGTCAGTACCCACGACGAGGCATTGCTCGTTGCCCATGTTGAAGAGATAGTAGAGGCCAGCATCTTCAAAGAGCATCCAGCTGCAGTTCGGGTCTGCATGGTTCACCTCAAGGGAGAAGTTCGGGTTGCTTAGCGCATGGCCGGCATCGCCCACCATTTCGCCTGCCCAAAGCATCTCTTCGCTAAACTCGGGAGCATAGATGGCCTTGGCGGTGAAGTTGGGGCAATAGAGCACGTAGGTCTTTTCAACATCTACGTCAGATAGCTTCGTCACCGTAGCACCGAGCGGCTGCACATCTTTATTGAGCACGCGGACCTCCTTGCTATAGGCCTCGTTGGACTGGTCATCGACATCGACGAAGGTGCCAGCAGGCACGGTCAGAAGATATTTGCCCGGAGCAAGCGGCTCGGTGTAGGTCAGCACCGCCGTCTTGTTCTCGCAGGCGATGGTGGCACTGACGTTGTCGCAAAGTTCAACGCTTTCGGTCGTTGCTGTCACAGCCTTGTTGAAAGTGAGCGTCAGTTGCGCATCGTCGGCCTCGGCAGCGATGACGGTCAGGGGGAGAATCGTGATTGAGGGGTCGTATTCCAAATCGTAGGTGTAGAGGTCGTTGGTGATGTCCTCCACGGTGTAGTTCTTATAAGCGATGGTGTAGCCGCCGCCGCCCGTTCCGCAGAAGGTCTCTTCCTCATAGATGAAGCCGATGGTCTTGTCAGATTGCAGCGTCATTGTGCTGTATGCCGAACCAATCTTCGAGACGGTGTGATAACCATCCCAGTTGGCAGCGAAGTGGGCCGGCGTGTCGTAGGAGGAAGTCTCGCTGAGGTCTTTATAGAAAATGCTGACGTTTGTACGTCCGCTACCGCGTGGCAGCGACTGGAGCGCAATCCAAGTCTTCTTGTTGTCGGCCTTGCGTACGACGGGGAGCATTTGGATTTCGCCGTTGCAACCGTTGTTGGCGGTCACACCCTTATTGGCACTGCTGGAAAGTGCATGGGTAGCCCATTTACCCTCAGCCTTGTCAGCATCGGTGAAGGAGAAGATGTTGAAATAGCGTCCTGCACCGTTGCGGCTGGAGATGACGAGGTTGCCGTTCGGCAGTTCCTCCACCTTCGGTTCGTCGCCTCCCGGAACGGGGCTGACATCAGCACCTCCAAGGAAGTCCCACGTCTTGCCGAAATCGTCAGAGTAGAGCACCCAGTTGGCGGTCTGCGTCTTGTTGTAGCTGGAGCCAGCGCAGTAGAGGCGATAGTAGTCGCCCACCTTCGTGTAACGGCTCTGGTGAATCTTTCCACTGCCGACGAACCATCCAACGATAGGGCCATACTTCGATTCATCAAAGCGCGAATAGATGAATTCCTCGTCAATGTAGTCAGGGCCTGTCCAAGTTTGGCCGTCATCGTATGAATACCAGCGTGCCCATCCTTGATGGTGAGTGCGGCTGCCTTGGAAGAAGTTGGGCGTACCCGAGCAGCTTACCACCATGATGGCATTGCTCTCGCGGTCAGCGACGATGCAGGGGTCGCCGAATCCCGCTTCCTGATGTCCAGCCGTGGTGTTGCCGTCACCCGTCATGTTGGCAGGCTTGATGATTTCGCCCCAATTCTGACCATTGTCGGCTGAGGTACGGACGTGGAGGTCCACACGTCCAGAACCGATGTCGGCACGGCTCGGACGATAGTCAGCCATTGCCACGAGAATGCCGTTCTTCGTGGTCGTGATGGCAGGGATGCGGTAGGGAATGGCACTCGTAGAAGGCGTCTCGAAGATGTTGTATTGCCATTCTGGTGCTACGAGCGAGCGTTTCATCCATACTACGAGGTTTTCAAACGTCACACCTTTATTGGCACCAGAGATGGTCATGGCGTAATTCTGCTCAGCCAACTCCGTCAGACAGACGTGCTGCGTGGTGGCACTCGGGTTATAGACCGTACCATCGGCCAGCGTGAGCTTCACAAGGCTCGATGCACCATCGACAAAAGCGAGGTCGAAACTGAAACCGCCAACAACATACTTCGAGTCGGAAGTCTGGAATCCGAAGCTCGATGTGTTGGCGGTGCCGCCGTAGCAAGTGATATTCTTGCCCGTGTAGGTCATGTTGTTGGCACTGGCTGTGACGAGCAGATTGGCGGGTGAGCCAACGGTGCTCGTCCATGCAGAAGCCCACGTCTTGTTGGGGTTGGAAACCGTCCAGACTCCTGTTTCACTCGTTACATCGAAGGCCTTTGCAGCCCAGTTGAAGACGACGCTTGAGCCGCCATCTTGGTTGGAAGCCCAGAATGCCAGGATGTTGTCGCGATTGTTCAGGGCATAAGTGGTGCCATGTTCGAAGACGTAAAATTCTTCTCCCTCCTCGGGGTTGAGGTTAGAGGCAGGCTTGAGGTCCCAGCTGGCGGTGTAGCCACTGGGCACCGCATCTTTCTTCACCATGTGGGCATAGGTGCTTCCGCCGTCCTTACCCGTCATGGTGGTGCTGGCTGCGAGCACCATGTCAGGGCCGGCAGCTTTGTTGTAGAGGGTGTAGCTGCCGTCGGCGTTTGCCTCTCTATACCAGAGGTCTCTGTCGGTCAGTGTAGTCGAAGTGCTCGTCAGGTCAATACGGCTTTCCGTGCCATCGGTGGAGAGATAGTAGCCCGAAGCGGCTATCTGCATCGTTTCCCAGTCAATGCCCGTGGGCCAAACTTCTTCAGCCCAGGTCGGCACGAATCCGCTCATGGTCAGCGCGGCGAGTGCAATGAAGTGTTTCATGGTTCTTTAGGTATGATATATAAATATAGGTGTGATATATAAATATGGGTATAATATATAATGTACGCGCGCGCGAGGAAGAGAAGGGTGTGTGAGAGTCCCTTCGTCTTTCCGTGCGCGATGTTTTGCCGTGGGTCATTTGCTCACCTCATCTACACCCTTGATGCTTGCCAAGAGTTTCACCGCTGCGCGGAGCTCTTCGGCAGAGTGGACGGTGTAGCCGATGGTGCAATCGAAAATTTCATCCTTCGTCTCAATATTCATGTTGCTCATCGAGATATGGAGTTTGTCGCTCATGCAGTTGACGATGTCTTGCAGAAGTCCATCGCGATCGACACCACGGATGTGAGTCGTCACGGGATATACGCGCTCCTCGCATTCGGGGAAGAGGACATTGCGAATGCGGTCGCCCTGCTGTGCGGCTTGACTGATGACATGACGGCAGTCGCGACGGTGGACAGTGACGTTCTTGTCGTCTTCGCAGAAACCGATGACCTCATGTCCGGGCAGGGGCTTGCAGTGTTCGCAGCGGCGATAGCGTCCTGCCATTTCAGGATGGCAGAGAGGCTTGAGGAAATTTTTGGCCTTGTAGGTCTTTACCCATGCGAACCATTCGCCATGCGGCTGTCGGTCAGGGTTTTCGCCAATCTCTACGCAGTCGCCATGTTGCAGTACCGCCTTGAGCGATTGCAGACGTCCGTTGATGCGTGCATATTGCGCGTGTTCGCCCTTTCCGATTTCGAAGGCGTAGTCAAGCGCAGTGCCGCCTCGCGGTAGCTGTGTGGGAGTGCCTGTGGGGTCATAGACGGTGATGTCCTCGCTGTAGAGCGTAGAGACGACACTGTCCATGAAGAGCGTGTCGGTGTTCTTCTCCGAAATATCCTGGAGCATCATCTTAAACTTGTCGATCCAGCGATAGGTGCGCTCCCTGTTCTGGTTGCCGTCCATGTTTTCGGCATGCTGCCCGTCAGAGGTCTCGCGGCGTTCCTCTTCGATGTAGTCAAGGATGAGACCGAGGCGCGCCCGCTCCACCATGTGTTCCGAAGAGATATGAATCTCCTCCCAGATACCTTTGTCGCCGAGGAGCTGAATATGCAGACTCTGATAGCCATTTTCCTTCGGGTAGTCGATGTAGTTTATCATGGAGCCCGGACGCTCTTTGAAGTGGTCCGTCAGGATGCTGTAGATTTTCAGGCTGATGGCTTTCTCCTTCTTTTCCTTTTCGTCAGGCACTCCAGTGGGGAGTTCCACTTCGTTAGAGTCGTAGATGAGGCGAATGATGTAGCGGTAGTCCACGTGGTGGAAGTCGCGTCCGCTGTGTCGCATGGACTGATAGATGCTGTAGGGCTGTCGCCATCTGACTTCCGTCCGGACGTTGATGCCGCGCTTTTGGAAGATGCGCACGAGATGGTCGGTGAAGTCATTCAGATGGTCGCTGTTTCTCACCTGGTCTTCCTTGAGCAGATGGCTGAGACGCTCGAAACGGTCGGGGCAGCGATATTTGAAGGAGAGGTTTTCGAGTTCGCGGCGCACGCTGTGGAGTCCGAGACGATTGGCGAAGGGGGCATAGAAATAGTCCGTTTCGCCCGCAATCTTCATCTGTTTCTCCGGCTTCATGCTGGCGAGGGTGCGCATGTTGTGCAGGCGGTCAGCGAGCTTGATGAGCACGGCGCGGATGTCATATTGGAGCGATTTCAGCAGTTGGCGGAAATTGTTCTCCTGCACAGAATCTTCGTTGTCTGTACATTTGCGTTTCGTGACGACATCTACCAGAAAAGCCACATCATCGCCGAAGCGTGCGCGAATCTCTTCAATGGTATGAGGAGTGTCCTCCACCACATCGTGCAGAAACCCCGCGATGATGGGGTTCGGACCCAGTTGGAGTTCGAGAGCAATGATGCGCGCCACGGCCACGGGGTGAATGATGTAGGGCTCGCCGCTTCTGCGACGTTGGGGCGCATGGGCATCATGAGCAAAGGCGAAGGCATCGCGAATGCGTGCAATGTCTTCTTCAGATGTTTTGTCAGCAATCTGTGCAATCATGTCATCGACTTGGTTGCACACGAATTTTTCATAGTCAGTAGCCATAGTTCAAATCGTTTTTCGTCAGTCCCGTCAGCGCAGCCGTGCTCGGAGGTTGCGCCTTCGGCAGTTCATCGAGAGTTTAACAGCGCAAATATAAGACTAATTCTATACACGCGTGGCATAAAGTGATGGAAAAGGAGGGATAATTCTTTGTTTTCTGTATAGAATTTGCGTCGTTTACTTTGGTTTTTATCTTTCGCTGTCTCCAGTCGCAACTCGGCAATAGCCCCGAATCAGCTCTGCTCCGCGCTCGCTGTTCTCCTCAGTTGGCTTCGCCTTCTTGCCATGGCAGTGTTTTCAGACAAAAAAGAAGCAGGACAGCCATGCCTTTCGGGCGGAAGCTATCCTGCTTTTTAATAGTCGTTCAGGTCAGAAGCCTGATTGGGGTCATATCCTTACTTGCCGAGCATCACCTTGGTGGCGTTGCCGTTGCTGCCCTTGACAATGTAAGCTCCGCGCTTGAGCGATGCAGCGCGGACATCAGACGTCACCTTGCGTCCGCTCATGTCGTAAACCTCGGCGTTGGCGTCGGCAGCGGTGTTGATGTTGCTGATGCCGTCAGGCTGACTCTTGCCGAAGCTGACGGTGAATACGACATCGCTCTCGTCCCATCCCATGCAGGTGGGCACGGCAACCACATATTCGCCGGCTTCAGTGGCTTCAAGCTTCAGCGTGGTGGTGAATTCCGTGCCTTCAGAGACGACTTTGCTCTCTGCCACAACGGTATTGAGGTCGCTGACGCTGTAGATGCTCACGTTGGCGTAGGTCTTGCCCGTAGCTTTGAGTGAGAATGTGCCTTCTGACGGGATGTTGAGGTAATACCAGTTCTTGTAGTTGCTGTTGGGTTTTACTGCTACCGTCCATTCTGCACCGTTCTCAGTCGGGATAGCCGGCAGTTCGCAGAATGCGTACTCAGTAGCCGTGAGGTGATATTGCGTTTCGTCGAGCGTCTGGGTCTTGATCTTGTAGGTCTGCTCTGCGGTGCAGGGAGCCGTCAGGATGAAGCCTTCCGTGGCAGAGCCGTTGGTCCACTTGTAGTAGTCGTCGGCAGGACTCATTACGTACATGGCCGTAGAAGAGTAGGTTTCCTCGTTATACTGATAAGGCATGTCGGTGCGGATGTCGATGATGCCGTTCTTGGAAGTGGTGAAGCTGAAGTAAGTCTCCGTTCCGACGCCGGCAGGCACGTCTGCCATCTCGCCGCTTGTGAGCACGATAGGTTCGTCTTCAGTCGTGCCGGGCACTGTGGCGTCCTTCTCAAATGTGACGGTGAATGTCGTGCCTTCTCCATTGTAGCCCGGGCAGTTGGTGAGTGCCACGGCATATTCGCTGGCGGCGTCAGCATGGAAGGTCAGTGTGGTATAATATACGCCTTCGCTTGAGAATACGTCGGTACTTGCCACCGGAGAGCTCAGGTCGCTGGTGCTGTAAACCTGGAAGTCGGCGTACGATTTGCCTTCTGCATAGAGCGTGAACTTACCAGCCTTCGGAATGTTCAGATAATACCAGTCCTTATAGTTGTTGTTGGTCTTCACAGGCACGTCGAGCGTAGCACCCGTCTCCGCAGGAATGGCAGGAAGCTCGTCGAAGGCATATTCCGTAGCCGTGAGCTTGTACTGAGTGTCGTTGAGTGTGAAGGTCTTGATGTAGTAGCTCACGCCTGCTTCCGTGGGAAGAGTCGTGATATATCCCTCGGCAGAGCCGCTTACCCATGAGTACCAACCATCATTTGCAGTCTTGTACTGCATGGAAGAAGCCTGATACGTGTTGTAGTCATACTCGTAAGGCATGTCGGTGCGGAGGTCGAGAATGCCCCTCTTGGTCGTCGTAAAGCCATAATACGTGGTCTTGAATGCCTCAGCCGGAATGTCGGCAGAAACTCCGTTCTCAAGCTTGATGGGGTTGGCCTCGATTTCGCCCTCTTTCACATCTATCTCCGAGAGGGTGAATGTGCCCTCCGTAGCGATGTTCTGGATGTAGAACACGTAGGTCTTGCCTTCGGCAGCAGCAATCTTGTAGCCAGTGCCGTCAGACGTTATATCATAGCTTTCATACGAATTGGCACTCTTGGGGAATGACATCGTGGTCCAGGCATCGCCCGTATCTACCTTGAGGAAGCAACCCTTCGTCGCAGTGTATTTGTAGTAGGTGCTACCAGCCTTCAGCGTGTTTTCGCCCAGATTAGCCTGAATGGCAGTCAGATATTCAGCGCCGGCAGGAATCTCCGTAAAGGTGAGCTTGAACGAAACGTTCTCGGCGTTGTAGGAATTGACGGTGAGGATATAAGACTTGCCGTTCTCCACGGGCACCTTCATGTCGCTGTTTACGTAGGCGAGCTGGCTGCCCGTCTCTTCGTCATTGAGGATGAGCGACGTGCTGGATACGCCGTCAATGGTGTAATTGACGTTGGCATACATCGCCGAAGTGAAGTCGGCAGGCACGGTGAACTTGTAATACGTTGCGCCGGCGAAGCCCGGTGTGCTGTATTCCGCGTCGGCAACAATTTCCTTCGGATATGTCTTGGCATCGCCGGGCTGGAGGTCTTCTTCCTTGACGGTTATCTGCTCGTCGGCAGCCGTGGCCTCAGTCTTCACGACGGCGAAGTAAACCGTGCTCAGCGGCTCTTCGTATTCGCTGTCAGTGCCAATGCGCTTGCGCATGGAGACGCAGCCGTTGCTCGTAGTGAAGGCGTAGCCCGTGCATGATGTGAGGAACACGGCCTTGCCGGATCCGAGGTTGGCATCAGAAGTGATGGTCACGAAACCGTCGGTCTTTGCGATGTCATACTGATACCAGTAGGTGCCAGCGGCGGCGGGCAGTGTGAAAGTGCCGTCGGTAGAGGTGAAGGGGTTGTTGCAGCTTGCGCCTTCGGAGTCGTCCACGGACACCACCTTGATATGGTATGGCGATGTGCCGCCGTTCTGAAGCGTAAGGATGTAGGTGACGCCTGCCTCCACGGTGTAGGGATAGTAGGTGCCCTCCGCGGGGTCATTCTGTGCGAGCGCATTGAGATCTTCTTTTTCGCCTTCACAGCCTACGCTGATGTACTTGTACGAAGAATAGCCGTCGATGAAAATCTTCACGTTGCCCGATGTCTCTGGCTGGAACGTGGCGTACGCCAGGCTTGTGTAAGTAGTGTTGTCGTAGTGAGAGTTGAGATAAGTTGATTTCTCCGTTACGAGCACAGCATCGTCGCACGTGGCACCGCCTTCAAAGTCATCGTTCGTCTCTTCTACTGTCACCTTAAATTCTCCGCCCTCGCTGTACCAATCGCTTACGTAGATAAGTACCTTCTGCGAGGCGGGAATGGCATAAGTGAATGCGCTCCAGTCGTTGTTGGGAGTGCTGCCGAGGTTCTGACCGCTTTCGTCGCTTACTGTCACATTGGCATATTTGCCGAAATCAAGTGTGAGATACACATTTGATGTAGATGGCGCAGTGTAGGTGTAATAAGTGCTTCCGCTATAGACGTTGACTTCCGTCGTATTGAGTTCCAACGGATTGTCTTGCGTTTGCGCAAATGTTACGCCACAAATCAGCGCCATCATGAAGAAAAGGAATGTAAACTTCTTCACGTGCGTAAATTTTTTGAGTGATAATTGTTTGAAAATGGATGATTTGGTTTAGTTTTTGTCTTTTTTAACAGCCGCAAAAGTAGGGATTATTTCCCAAACGCACAAACGTTTGTGAGCTTTTTTCTGTGTTTTTGACGTAAAAATAGATGTTTTGTAGAAAAATTTCTGCAAAATCTTACAGATTGACACATGCTGCCAGAGACTGTCATTCATGGCTGCTGCCTATTATATATGGTGATATTCAGTGTAAGTCCTGTTCGAGTAGTGTTTTTCAGACTGATAAGTCACAGGCATCCCTTCATCCAAGGAAGTAAGCGATAGGTTTGCGCATTAACGTCTGTTGGCAAATATGGAGAGGGTAAATGTTAATTGCCGTTAAATAATTGATTCCAAAACTCCGTTTTAATCTCGAAAAATCCCCATCGTTTCAAAAATGGTAGGTTCTATCAATTAGTTTTCAATGTAAGGCAGTGTTTCTGTTTTACTTGGATGTCTTCACGCCTCTCGCACCGTATCTTTTTGTCTTTCATTCAGTCACGTAGCCCGCTACGCTCCCTCGTGAAAGACAAAAACCTACGGCACGATAGTCGCAAATACATCGCAAGCTAATTGATAGAACCTACCAAAAATTTTTTTACGCTTGCATAGACAGCCGTGCAGAACTGTTAGAACCGAACTTTGGAAATGCAAATCAACCAATTTTAATCCGCAAAATCCTATAATGCCAGCCTTACCCCTTGTCTTGCTATCTGAAATCCCTGAAAATGCCATTTGCGGACAGATGAAACACTGTGTCCCGGAGTGGAGAAACAGAGATTCTCGCTTGTCCTGCAGAGCTTCTGCCTTCCAAGTGACCACATTCAGCCCTCAGAATGGTCACTTCTACCCCTCAAAGTAATCATTCTTGGGCTAAAAATGATTAGTTTGAGGCTAAAAGCACTGTCGGAAAATCAAAAACAGCCCTCAAAAAAGGGGAAATGCGGTAAAATGAGCCTTTTTCGAGCCAAGAATGGGGGAGAATGACTGACGAAATGCTCAAAATGCCTGTATATGCCCATTGCATATAGCAATATTGCGTGTTCGTTTCTCTGTTTTCAGGGGCAAACCGTCATGTTTTTTCTTCTTTTCAAGTGTTAAAGGGTGTTAATAGTCTTGGGCGCGTTGCAGTGCCGATAGCGAGAGAATAGGATAAGCTCCCTCGTGATGAAACAGCGAGAATGATGCAGAATAAGGAGACGTTGAGCTTTTTTAAGCCAATAATAGCACTTAAAGCGTTGATTCTGTTTTGCTTTTCAGCGAATTATCACTAATTTTGCATCGTGGAAATAAAGCATACGACTATGAGCCATGTGAAACAACTCCCCTACGGAATATCAGACTTTGAGACCGTCATGCAGGATGGTCTCTATTACGTGGATAAGACCATGTACATTCCCCTGTTGGAGGACCAGCCCCGCAATCTCATGTTCATCCGTCCTCGGCGCTTTGGCAAGAGTCTGCTGCTGAGTATGCTCAAGACCTACTACGACAAAGCCAAGAAGGACAAGTTTGAGGAGCTGTTCGGTTCGCTTTGGATAGGGCAGCACCCCACGCCGCTGATGGGCAGATATGAGGTGATGCACCTTGACTTCTCCCAGATAGGTGGGACGATTGACGAATTGCCAAGGCGGTTTGATGATTTTCTCGCCCGTAAGCTGAATGCGTTCGTCAGGAAATACGCTTCTGACTATCCTGACTATTTCATCAAGGAGTTCTTTGAAGCAACATCCGGCAACGACAAGCTGACCATGATTACCACCACGGCCAACGACCTTCGCATCCCGATGTATCTCATCATCGACGAGTACGACAACTTCACCAATGTGGTGCTGAGCGAGAAGGGCGAGGAGGTATATCATCAGATGACGCATGCCGAGGGTTTCTATCGGGATGTTTTCAAGAAGTTCAAGGGGACGTTCGAGCGGATTTTCTTCACGGGCGTAAGTCCCGTGACGCTCGATGACCTCACCAGCGGCTTCAACATTGGCTGGAACATCACCACATTGTTCTATTTCGACAAGATGCTTGGCTTTTCCACGGAAGAAGTGCGCGAGATGTTTGCCTATTACAAGGATGCAGGGTCTTTGTATGCCGACTGCGACATTGAGGCTATGATAGAGGAAATGCGACCTTGGTATGACAACTACTGCTTCTCTGAGGAATCTCTTGGCGATGAAAATCGTGTGTTCAACAGTGACATGGTGCTGTATTACTTACGCAACTATATTATGTACAAGTCTGCCCCCAAGGTCATGCTCGACCCTAACACCAAGACGGACTACAACAAGCTGAAGAAACTCATACAGCTCGACCGTCTCGATGGTGACCGCAAGGGCATCCTGCGCCAGATAGCCGAAGAAGGCGAGATAGTTTCGGAGATTGTCCCCTCTTTCCCCGCTTCTGCGTTAGTGAAGCCTGAAATGTTCATCAGCCTGCTGTTCTATTACGGCATGCTGACCATCAAGGGAACGTATGGACCGCAGTACGTCCTCGGCATTCCCAACAACAATGTCAGGATGCAGTATTACAATTTCCTCATGGAGAACTATGCGCCGGTATGTGGGATTGACACCAAGAATCTTGTTACGATGTTTACCAGCATGGCCGTTGGCGGCAACTGGCTCGATGCCCTGCAATACCTGTGTGACTGCTACAAGCAACTCTCATCCGTGCGCGACTCCATCGAGGGCGAACGAAACATCCAAGGCTTCTTCATGGCCTACCTCAGTCTGTGCAGCTATTACATCACCGCGCCGGAATTGGAGCTCAGTCATGGTTTCTGCGACTTCTTCCTGCTGCCCAATATGACGCACTATCAGGCCGGCCACAGCTATATCATAGAACTGAAATATCTTTCCAAGGCAGACTACAGCGAAGAGAAAGCCCGCCGGCAATGGCGTGAGGCCGTGGAGCAGACAGGTCACTATGAAGCAGCCCCGAAAGTGGAAGCCCTGCGGCAGGGAACCCAGCTCCATAAAATCATCATCCAGTTCTGCGGATGGGAAGTGATACGCATGGAGGAGGTTTAGCCGGAAAATTTCATGTAGAAGCCATTTCGCCTCTCAGCGAATCATCAGAAATTTAGCATCGTGGAAATAAAGCATACGACTATGAGCCATGTGAAACAACTCCCCTACGGAATATCAGACTTTGAGACCGTCATGCAGGATGGTCTCTATTACGTGGATAAGACCATGTACATTCCCCTGTTGGAGGACCAGCCCCGCAATCTCATGTTCATCCGTCCTCGGCGCTTTGGCAAGAGTCTGCTGCTGAGTATGCTCAAGACCTACTACGACAAAGCCAAGAAGGACAAGTTTGAGGAGCTGTTCGGTTCGCTTTGGATAGGGCAGCACCCCACGCCGCTGATGGGCAGATATGAGGTGATGCACCTTGACTTCTCCCAGATAGGTGGGACGATTGACGAATTGCCAAGGCGGTTTGATGATTTTCTCGCCCGTAAGCTGAATGCGTTCGTCAGGAAATACGCTTCTGACTATCCTGACTATTTCATCAAGGAGTTCTTTGAAGCAACATCCGGCAACGACAAGCTGACCATGATTACCACCACGGCCAACGACCTTCGCATCCCGATGTATCTCATCATCGACGAGTACGACAACTTCACCAATGTGGTGCTGAGCGAGAAGGGCGAGGAGGTATATCATCAGATGACGCATGCCGAGGGTTTCTATCGGGATGTTTTCAAGAAGTTCAAGGGGACGTTCGAGCGGATTTTCTTCACGGGCGTAAGTCCCGTGACGCTCGATGACCTCACCAGCGGCTTCAACATCGGCTGGAACATCACCACCAAGCGGGCGTTCGATAAGATGCTCGGGTTCTCCACGGAGGATGTGCGCGAGATGTTTGCCTATTACAAGGATGCAGGTTCTCTGTCTGCCGACTGCGACATCGAGGCCATGATAGCAGACATGAAGCCGTGGTATGACAATTATTGCTTCGCTAAGGAATGCTTGGAAGAACCCAATCGCGTGTTCAACAGCGACATGGTGCTGTATTACCTGAGGAGCTATATCGAGGATGGGCACGCCCCGGAAGTCATGCTCGACCCTAACACCAAGACGGACTACAACAAGCTGAAGAAACTCATACAGCTCGACCGTCTCGATGGTGACCGCAAGGGCATCCTGCGCCAGATAGCCGAAGAAGGCGAGATAGTTTCGGAGATTGTCCCCTCTTTCCCCGCTTCTGCGTTAGTGAAGCCTGAAATGTTCATCAGCCTGCTGTTCTATTACGGCATGCTGACCATCAAGGGAACGTATGGACCGCAGTACGTCCTCGGCATTCCCAACAACAATGTCAGGATGCAGTATTACAATTTCCTCATGGAGAACTATGCGCCGGTATGTGGGATTGACACCAAGAATCTTGTTACGATGTTTACCAGCATGGCCGTTGGCGGCAACTGGCTCGATGCCCTGCAATACCTGTGTGACTGCTACAAGCAACTCTCATCCGTGCGCGACTCCATCGAGGGCGAACGAAACATCCAAGGCTTCTTCATGGCCTACCTCAGTCTGTGCAGCTATTACATCACCGCGCCGGAATTGGAGCTCAGTCATGGTTTCTGCGACTTCTTCCTGCTGCCCAATATGACGCACTATCAGGCCGGCCACAGCTATATCATAGAACTGAAATATCTTTCCAAGGCAGACTACAGCGAAGAGAAAGCCCGCCGGCAATGGCGTGAGGCCGTGGAGCAGACAGGTCACTATGAAGCAGC
>CALZJF010000014.1 GCA_945787885.1 uncultured Bacteroidales bacterium
TTATGATTGGTATCATCGCCCGTATGCCTTCTGCCATCATCGAGGAACTCACCTCTGCGCTCTCCGGAGCCGCAGGCGGCGGTCTTATCAAGTTCCTCCTTGAAATCATTGGCCTTGTTGCCGTTATGGCGATTGCTATCCTTCTGGTAAAGGCTGTTCGTAAGGTGCCCGTACAGTACGCCAAGCGTATTGAGGGAAACAGCAAGTTGCAGGTAGGCGGTGCACGTCAGTACATCCCCCTCAAGCTCTTTGCTGCTAATGTGATGCCTATCATCTTCGCACAGGCCATCATGTTTATTCCCCTTACTCTTGCGCAGGTTGCTGGAAGCAATCCTACGTGGGTGCTCCGCCAGTTCCTGGACCACACGAGTTTCCTCTACAACCTTGTGTTCGTCTTACTCATCATTGCCTTCACCATCTTCTACACCTCTATCACGCTCAACCCCGTGCAGATGTCTGAAGACCTGAAGCGCAACAATGGTTTCATCCCCGGCGTTAAGCCAGGAGAAGACACCGCTAATTACATCGACAATGTGATGACCCACATCACCCTCCCCGGTTCGCTCTTCATCAGCCTCATTGCCATCTTGCCCGCGTTGGCAAGTCTCTGTGGCGTGAAGCAGGGCTTTGCCCAGTTCTTCGGAGGTACGTCGTTGCTCATTCTCGTTGGTGTGGTCATGGATACCCTCCAGCAGATTGATAGCCACATGTCGGTGCGTAATTATGACAGAATGCTGAACTCGGGACATACCCGCAACCGCTCCGGAGTATCTGAATAATGATGCCCCTTATCTATCTTGTCGATGATTATTCTCAAGACTGAAGAAGAAATCGAGTTGCTGCGCAAGGCCAACCTCTTGGTCAGCGCAACACTTGCTGAGATAGCTAAAATTGTGAGGCCGGGTGTCACAACTCGACAGTTGGACACCCTGGCCGAGCAATTCATCCGCGACCACGGTGCCATTCCTACCTTCAAAGGCTTCCCCGCAAGTTTTAAGGACGCAGGCCCGTTTCCAGCGAGCATTTGTACATCGGTCAATCATGTTGTCATACACGGCATACCCGATGATAAACCTTTGTGCGATGGCGACATCGTCTCCGTAGATTGTGGAACCTTCCTCGATGGTTTCTGCGGCGACTCCTGCTATACGTTCTGCGTTGGCGAAGTCGCGCCCGAGGTGCGGCAACTGCTGCGAACCACGAAGGAAAGTCTCTACCGCGGCATCGCTGCCGCCTTCCCCGGCAATCGCTTAGGGGATATCGGAGCGGCAGTGCAGCAGCATTGCGAGGCGCAGGGCTATGGTGTTGTCCGAGAGTTTGTCGGTCACGGCATCGGACGCGAAATGCACGAAGACCCTGCCGTTCCAAATTACGGACACCGCGGTTCTGGCAAGGCCCTTAAAAACGGGCTCTGCATCGCCATTGAGCCTATGATTACCATGGGCAGCCGCGAGGTGGCTCTTCTGCCCGACTATTGGGGCGTGACTACGCGCGACCTCCGTCCGGCAGCGCATTTCGAGCACACCATCGCTATC
Source organism: uncultured Bacteroidales bacterium (assembly GCA_945787885.1). Classification (GTDB taxonomy): domain Bacteria; phylum Bacteroidota; class Bacteroidia; order Bacteroidales; family Bacteroidaceae; genus Alloprevotella. The sequence continues at coordinate 1,536 of CALZJF010000014.1, forward strand.
CACAACGGCAAGCCCGATATTCTCTCCACGTTTGAGCCCATCGAGGCGATAGAAGGAAAGTTGTATTAAGATTCCCCTCAACAGCATTATGGCAAAACAAACTGCAATTGAACAGGACGGAACAATCGTCGAAGCTCTCAGCAACGCCATGTTCCGCGTAGAACTGGAGAACGGTCATCCCATCACTGCACATATCTCTGGAAAGATGCGCATGCACTACATCAAAATCCTTCCGGGCGATAAGGTGAAGGTTGAAATGAGCCCGTACGACCTGTCGAAAGGCAGAATCGTCTTCCGTTATAAATAAAGGTGGGTTCCTGACAAAGCGTCTTGGCGCAGCGTTCAGAATCCTTTTCTCAGCGGCAAGCTCTGAGCAATGTCGCCCATTAGCATGGCTGCGGCGAGGCCTGCGAGCAAAAGCTGAGAATCATTCGTGAAAGCCGCCAAGCGTAAATCCTCCTATATACGTTATTTTGACGGTGGGAAATAATAGAATCCCCCTAAAAACAATTCAAGAGAAATACAATGAAAACCAGAGCATCTCTCAAGAAGCGCACTGCTGACTGCAAGATCGTACGTCGCAAGGGCCGCCTCTATGTTATCAACAAGAAGAACCCTAAGTTTAAGATGCGTCAGGGTTAATCTTCTCCCCTCCCCATAATAAACACTAAAATATCTATATGGCAATAAGAATTGTTGGTGTCGACCTCCCTCAGAACAAGCGAGGCGAGATCGCTTTGACCTATATCTTCGGTATTGGTCGCAGTAGCGCTGCTAAGATCCTTGACAAGGCAGGCATTGACAGAGACATCAAGGTAAAGGACTGGACCGATGACCAGGCAGGAGCTATCCGCGAAATCATCGGCAACGAGTTTAAGGTAGAAGGCGACCTTCGTTCTGAGATTCAGCTGAACATCAAGCGTCTCATGGATATCGGTTGCTATCGTGGCGTTCGCCATCGTATCGGTCTCCCCCTCCGTGGTCAGAGCACCAAGAACAACGCCCGTACACGCAAGGGTAAGAAGAAGACCGTTGCTAACAAGAAGAAGGCTACCAAGTAATAAGCGATAAGACAACATAAGAAATTTATGGCAAAGAAAACTGTCTCTGCAAAGAAGCGCAACGTGAAGGTAACGGCTCAGGGCCAGCTCCACGTACACAGCTCCTTCAATAATATCATTGTGTGTCTTGCCAACAGCGAGGGCCAGGTCATCAGCTGGTCGAGCGCCGGCAAGATGGGTTTCCGCGGTTCCAAGAAGAACACTCCCTACGCTGCTCAGATGGCAGCGCAGGATTGCGCGAAGGTGGCCTACGACCTCGGTCTGCGCGAGGTGAAGGCTTACGTCAAGGGTCCCGGCAACGGTCGTGAGAGTGCCATCCGTGCCTGCCACGCCGCTGACATCAAGGTGACTGAAATCATCGACGTTACCCCTCTGCCCCACAACGGATGCCGTCCTCCCAAGCGTCGTCGTGTATAATACCTTATATATACACCCATACACGTATAAGGACACTCACATCCCTTTCAACGCAAACACACATTATTATTCATACCAGTACATAAGATATGGCAAGATATACAGGTCCCAAGGTGAAGCTCAGCCGCAAGTTTGGTGAGGACATCTTCGGCAACACGAACAAGCGTATGAATGGCCGCAACCCCAGTAATGGTCGTCGTCGCAAGTCTTCCGAATACGGTGTCATGCTCGCCGAGAAGCAGAAGGCTAAATACACCTATGGTGTACTCGAGAAGCAGTTCCGCAATCTCTTCGACAAGGCTGCTGCTGCCAGCGGCATTACCGGTGAGATTCTTCTTCAGAGCCTCGAGTGCCGTCTCGACAACGTCGTTTACCGCCTCGGTATCGCCACCACCCGTGCTGCTGCTCGTCAGCTCGTCAACCACAAGCACATCACTGTTGACGGCAAGGTGGTGAACATCGCTTCCTACAGCGTGAAGCCCGGTCAGATTGTGGCAGTTCGTGAGAAGAGCAAGTCGCTTGAGGTCATCGCTGATGCTCTCGCAGGTTTCAACCACTCCAAGTATCCTTGGATTGAGTGGGACGAGGCTACGAAGAGCGGCAAGATGCTCCACAAGCCCGAGCGTGCTGACATCCCTGAGAATATCAAGGAGCAGCTCATCGTCGAGCTTTATTCTAAGAACTAATCCAAATCACCGACCCTCCTCATCCTGTGCGTGCAGCTCTCTCCTTGTTTCTCTCGGGAGCATTCCGAAGTTTCAGGAGAAAGCCGCATAGCAAGGAGGACGGGGAGGTTACTCTACACCCAAATAAACATTACATCCATGGCGATATTAGCATTCCAAAAGCCTGATAAGGTCATCATGCTCGAAAGCGATACACAGCACGGCACCTTCGAGTTCCGTCCGCTGGAGCCCGGGTTCGGCACGACCATCGGCAATGCATTGCGTCGCATCCTCCTCTCATCGCTTGAAGGCTATGCCATCTGCGCTATCAAAATTGAAGGTGTAGAACATGAGTTCGCCTCAATCAAGGGAGTCAAGGAAGACGTAACCAACATCATTCTCAAGTTGAAGCAGGTACGCTTCAAGCAAGTAGTAGAAGAATTCGAGACTGAGAAGGCAAGTATCACCATCTCGAACTCGCCAGAGTTCAAAGCCGGTGACATAGGCAAGCAGCTGACGGGATTTGAGGTTCTCAACCCTGAGCTCATCATTTGCCATTTGGATCCCAAATCGTCGATGAAGATTGAAGTCATCATCAACAAAGGCCGTGGTTACGTTCCTGCAGAAGAAAACAGCGAATATGCTGCCGGCTCCGTTGATGTAATTCCAATCGATTCTATTTACACCCCTATCCGTAACGTCAAGTACGCCATCGAGCCCTACCGTGTCGGTCAGAAGACGGACTACGACAAGCTCCTGCTTGATGTCACTACGGACGGCTCCATTCACCCGAAGGAGGCTTTGAAGGAAGCAGCAAGGATTCTTATCCAGCACTTCATGCTCTTCTCCGACGAACGCATCACGCTCGACAACATGGTCGATAGCGACAACGAAGAGTTCGACGAAGAAGTACTCCGCATGCGCCAGCTCCTCAAGACGAAGCTCGTGGATATGAACCTCAGCGTCCGCGCCCTCAACTGCCTCAAGGCTGCCGATGTTGCCACGCTTGGCGACCTCGTTCAGCTTAATAAGTCGGAGCTTCTCAAGTTCCGCAACTTCGGTAGGAAATCGCTCACTGAGCTTGATGATTTGCTCGAGAGTCTGAATCTGTCGTTTGGAACCGATATTTCACGTTATAAATTGGACAAGGATTAAGGGGCAGCCCCCTCGTGGTAGCGAACACCCGCACTCTGCCAATGTGCCGGAGTCCATTCCTGCCCGTCGTGGCGTATGCTTGCGTACACCGGGGCATGCAGCCTGGTCGCAAGTTCCCCAAAGTCAACTATCCCATTACCCCACAAAAGTCCCAAAACAAATTTAATAATGAGACACAATAAGAAATTCAATCATCTCAGTCGTACTGCATCGCATCGCGCCGCCATGCTCAGCAACATGGCCGTCAGCCTGATCATGCACAAAAGAATCACTACGACTGTGGCCAAGGCTAAGGCGCTCAAAAAGTATGTGGAGCCCCTGATCACCAAGAGCAAGAACGACACCACCAACAGCCGTCGCGTCGTCTTCTCTTACCTCAAGGATAAGTACGCCGTCACTGAGCTCTTCAAGGAAATCAGCGTGAAGGTGGCTGACCGTCCCGGAGGCTACACCCGCATCATCAAGACCGGTTTCCGTGCCAACGATGCTGCTCCCATGTGCTTCATTGAGCTCGTTGACTACGATGAGAACATGGCAAAGACCGAAAAGAAGGTTCGCCGCACTCGTCGTTCCAAGAAGGCCGCTGCTGCCGATGAGGCACCCGCTGCTCCCGTAGCTGAGGCAACCGAGGAGGCTCCCGCAGCCCCCGTAGCTGAAGAAACTGCAGAGTAATTCTACAACAATTCTTATACAGATATCCCCTGGCCGTGAGGTCAGGGGATATTTTTTTGCATTGCCTCACAGTGCCTCCGGTCTGTTTCCTGACAGGTTTCAGGTAGGTTCTATGGCAAAAGATACGGTGCGAGAGGCGTGAAGACGTCCAAGTGAAATAGAAGTACGAACTTTCAGGGAAAACTAATCTGTAGCCCATGTCTTCAGTCCGCGCGTATGCCGTGCCGGCCTGCCGTCTGCCCAGCTCCCGTGTGCATCCCCGCCTCTCGGATAGCCCGCGCAGAAGCCGTTTCCCGAGTGCTGACTGAAAAACCTATCGCGCAATTTTGACCACTTTCGCCCATTTCGTACGAAAATAACGTCACTTTTTATCCAACTATCGTAAATAACTGCGCCGAAACCGACACATTGTCAAGGCTTTTTTCTATCTTTGCCCTGTCGTTGAGACACTTGCGCAGCCAAACGCTGCATCGTAAAAGGGAAAACAAATTTTTTTTATCCATGCGTGAATATAAAGATCTGAAAATTGCTGTTGCCGGAACGGGCTATGTCGGTCTCAGTATGGCAACGTTGCTGTCGCAGCATCACGATGTCGTGGCAGTTGATGTTGTACCCGAGAAAGTTGAAAAAATCAATCAGCGCATCTCCCCCATTCAGGACGAGTACATCGAGAAGTTTTTTGCAGAGAAAGAGCTCCGCCTCACCGCCACGTTAGACGCGAAGGCTGCCTATCGCGATGCCGACTTCGTCATCATTGCCGCACCCACCAACTACGACCCCGTCAAGAACTTCTTCGACACTCACCATATCGAAGACGTCATCGACCTCGTCCTCTCCGTCAATCCCGATGCCTGCATGGTCATCAAGAGCACCATCCCCGTGGGCTACACCCGCTCGCTCTACAAGAAGTATGCCCTGCAGTTCCTCCTCAACCCCGACCTCAAGGGCAAGCATTTCAATCTCCTCTTCTCCCCGGAGTTCCTCCGCGAGAGCAAGGCGCTCTACGATAATCTCTATCCCAGCCGCATCATCGTCGGCTGTCCGAAATACATCGAAGGCTCAGATTTCGACGAGGAGAACGCCGCCATCCGCTCCATCGGGCATCCTGATGCCGAGGCCTATGGCCACGTCTTTGCCCGGCTCTTGCAGGAAGGCGCCCTCAAGCCCGACATCGACACGCTCTTCATGGGAATGAAGGAAGCCGAAGCCGTCAAGCTCTTCGCCAACACGTACCTCGCCCTCCGCGTCAGCTATTTCAATGAGCTCGACACGTATGCCGAGATGAAGGGTCTCGACTCCTCCGCCATCATCAAGGGCATCGGCCTCGACCCCCGCATTGGCACGCACTACAACAACCCCTCCTTCGGCTACGGCGGCTACTGCCTGCCGAAAGATACGAAGCAGCTCCTTGCCAATTATGCCGACGTGCCGCAGCAGATGATGACTGCCATCGTCGAGTCGAACCGCACGCGCAAGGACTACATTGCCGACGTCGTACTCCGCAAGGCAGGATGGTACGACTATTACTCCAACAATCAGTACCACGGTCAGCTCCCCCCCGTCACCATCGGTGTTTACCGCCTGACGATGAAGAGCAACTCCGACAATTTCCGCCAGTCTGCCATCCAAGGCATCATGAAGCGCATCAAGGCGAAGGGCGCAGAAATCATCATCTACGAGCCCACGCTCGAAGACGGCACCAGCTTCTTTGGTTCGCGCGTAGTCAATTCGCTCGAAGCCTTCAAGGAGCAGTCGAAGGTCATCATCGCCAACCGTTTCGATGAATGTCTGGCCGACGTGGCCGACAAGGTCTATACCCGCGACATCTTCAAGCGCGACTAACTCCTTCGTCTGCGCTCCAACTTTTTCCCCCTCCGCGAGAGCCATTCCATCCCGGTTCCTGCATCGTCAGGCATCGTGTTGGAATGGCTTTCTGCGTTTTTCTATCGTCTCCCTTCCGCCTCCGCCGCCCTCCTCCGTGTGCTTCCATGCCCTCCGTCTCTTCCCGCAGGAAGCAAGAATGGCGAGAGCCGCAGCACGCTCGTGGTTGGCATCAAAGTCACCCCCGTTTCCCCCTGAATTTACCATGATGCAGTTTCGCTGGAGCCTGATGAAAATCTCTCCTTCTGCGCCCCCCCTTCCCCTCCCCCTGCTGTCCGTTCCCCCGAAAATCCCGTTCGGGGCGAAGCCGGCAAGTGCCTCGCCGCGTGGTGGCTCTGAGCTTCGCCATCGTTCCCCAGGGCTGCTGGATTTCAGGTCATCACTTTCGCCCCCAAAAGTCATCACTTTCGCCCCTCAAAGTCATCATTTTCCCCCTCAAACTTGACCACTTGGAGACGAAAACTGCTGTCGGAACTCTGAGTGCGCCCCTCAAGCCGCCGCCGCGTTCATGACATTCCTGCTCAAAGTCCTGAGCAAGAAGGCGTAAGGCAGAATGCCAGTGGGGCGAATGGCAGGATTCTGGCCGCCCTGAAGTCTGCAAGAATGCGGAATGTCAGGGAGCGTTTCGCCCCCACGCCAGGCAAAAGCCTTTGCCAAATAGTGTGAAATGAAGCAATTTACGCGAGTTATGTCGAAAATACAGCAGCAAAATGGAGGGCGGAGAAAGCGAAAAGACTGTTTTTTTCGTAAATTTGCCTGCATAATCCATGGAAGATGGAGCGCCGATGAGCCAACGGACCACTGATTGCACTACGCTTCCCCTCGCTCTCGCAGCACCGTCTTCTCCTTCTCACTCACCAAAACCACTGCAACGATGCACTTCCGATTCCTTCTCCTGACGCTCTGCACCCTCGTGCTGCCATGGGCCGCACAGTCTGCCAAGGCAGACGATGAGGTAAAACTCACGCAATATACGATGACCGATGGGGCGCTCATACGGGGCATGTCGGACAACGGATGCTGGGCTGTAGCCTACACCCCACATCCTGCCGATGCCTATTATACGTATGCGCGCGTGATTGACCTCACTACGCATCAAGATGTATTCCTCACCACACAGGAGGAGATGGAGATGGGCACGGAGAGCCAGGCCAACGATATCACCGACGATGGCCTGCTCGTGGTAGGAAGCTACAAGGGGCAGCCTGCCACTTGGTCAGCCACCACTGCCGCCTGGACCTTCCTCCCCATCGCGGGCGACAAGGCGGGCGGACGCGCCACTGCCGTCACCCCCGATGGCAGGTATGCCGTCGGCGTCTGTACCAATGGCGGACTCGACGAGGTGCCGGCGCTGTGGGACCTCACCACTGCCACGCTGATTCCCACCCCCAATCTCCCCACCCACGACCTTTGGGGCGACAACGAGGGGATGCTCCGCTTCACCGGTATCTCTGCCGACGGGCGCTACATCACGGGCTGCATGGACTACAGCTATCCCCAGTGCGTGCTCTATTTCGTCTATGACACCACTGCCGACTCCTGGGACCCCATCGCCTTCGACTACGATGCCGCCACCCACCGCTATACGGCGAAGTCTGCCGATGTGCTCACGCTCGATGGCATCGTAGTCTCCCCCAGCGGAGAGTGGGTGGGCGGGACGGTCCACAATGTCGATGATGTGAAGCATCCCTTTCGCTATCATCTCCCCACGCAGACGTTTGAGAATTTCTGCGAGACCGACGACCTCGACAAGGCTTGCGTGACGATTGACAACGAGGGGACGCTCTATGCCGCCACGCCTGCCGTCAATCCCAGCCGTTCGCTTTACGTCCGGCGCGGCAACTATTGGTATGGCCTCGACGAGATGCTGCGGCAGGCGTACGGCATGGATTTCTATAAATTCACGAGTTTCGCCGCCACGGGATTCCCCGTAGCCGTCTCAGCCGACTGTCAGACCCTCGCCGCCAACGCCTATATTCAGGAAGACAACTATCTGCTCAGCCTCCCCGAGCCCTTCTCGCAGGTGTGCAGCCGCATCAATCTGCTCGAAGACTATACCCCCTCCATGCGTTCCGGCGCAAAAGTGGGGAAGATGGCAAACGTGGAGCTCCGCTTCACGCGCAATGTCGCCGTCACGGGCCAGACCTCCGACGTCGTGCTGCGCGATGCCGATGGGCAAATCGTAAAGACCGCCATCAGTTTCCAAGTCAATGCCGCCAATCCGAAGACGGTGAACATTGGCTTCCGCACCTATACGCTCGAAAAAGACCGCGACTATACGCTCGAAATCCCTGCCGGCACCATCTCGCTGGCGGGCGATGCCTCGCAGCAGAACCATGCCATCGCCCTCCAATACACGGGGCTTGGCACTGACGACATCATGGCCTCTGCCGTTTCGCCCACTGATGGCAGCACGCTCGGACACGTGGATATGACCTCGAGCCCCGTGGTCTTCTCCTTCCCCTGCGATGTCAGGGTGGCGGAAGATGCCGTGGCCTACCTCTACTGCAACGACGAGGCCGAGCCTGCCGCCACGCTGCAGCTCCTGGCAGGCATCACTGCCACGACGGCGCATCAGCTGATGGCCTATCCCACCAGTAGTCTCAGTCTCTATCGTGGCAACAGCTATCGCATCGTGCTGCCGCAGGGCAGCGCCACCGACCTCAGCGGCTATGTCAAGACTGCTGCCGCAGAGGTGACTTATGAGGGCGGCTACGAGCAGACCATCGTCTCCGACAACAGTCGTATCTACATGGAGAACTTTGCCGAGGGCATGGGCAACGTGATGCTCTTCGATGCTGACCGCCTGACGCCTACTGCCGAGATGCAGGCGTGGGGCTTCGATGCTGCCAATACCGCATGGTGGTATGCCGCCGACGATGACTTCTCGAACCCCTGTGCCGTCTCCCACTCCATGTATTCGCCTGCCGGCAAGAGCAACGACTGGATGGTGACCCCGCAGCTCAGCATCCCCGACGAAAAGTGCTATCTCACGTTCAAGGCCCAGAGCTTCCGCACGGCTAAGACTGACCGCCTGAAAGTCATCATCTGGGAGGAGGAGCAGAAGTTCAACGTGCTGTCGCAGAGCCTCGTAGAGCGCATGGCGCAGGAAGGCCGCGTAGTCGTGGATGAGGTGCTGTCGCCGGGCGCGGAGGAGAACCGCCTCGAAGGCGATTGGCAGGACTTCACCGTGCTGCTCGATGGCTATGCGGGCAGGAAAATCTATATCGCCTTCGTCAATGAGAATAGCAATGCGAGCGCAATCTTCGTGACGGATGTCTATGTCTGCCATGATGCCAGTTTCCAGATACAGCTCAGCGGCGTGTCGGAATCCTGCGTCGCGCAGACGGAGCAGGCGGTCAGCGGAAAAGTCTGCGTGCAGAGTGCTGCCGAGCCCTATCATTCCGCCACGCTTTCCCTCTGCGATGACGCCGGGCAGGAATTGGCTGCGCTGGAGTTTTCCCAGCTCAGCCTGCAGGCGGGCGATGAGCTTCCCTTCGCCTTCGGGCAGCCCCTCGCGCTCAAGGTGGGGAGGGAGAACCGTTTTACCCTGCACGTCAGGCTTCAGGGAACTACGCGCACGGATGAAGACTATCTTGCCCTCTGCATCAGAAACCTCGCTTTCCGCCCCACCAAGCGCGTGGTGCTCGAAGAGAACACGGGTATGGCCTGCAACAACTGTCCGCTCGGACATCTTGCCATCGAATATCTCCGCAAACTCTATGGCCCTCTCTTCATCCCCCTCTGCTATCACACCTACACGGGCGATGCCTACGAGAGCGGAATGACGGACTATGTGCAGTATTTCCTTGGGCTCACCGCCGCTCCCACGGGCATCGTCGCCCGCACGTGGGGTGGGTCGCCCATGACTGCCGTGACCGCCGATGGCCTGACCGACTATTCCTTCAACTCCTCTGACGGCACTTGCTGGGCAGACCTCGTGGGAAAAAGCATGGCGGTGCTGGCGGATGCCGATGTGGCCCTCACCGCCGTCTATGATGAGGCGAGCCAGAACGTCCGCCTCGACTACGATGTGCGCTATGCCCTCAGTGCGGACAACGTGAACGTAGGGCTCCTCTTCGTCGTCACCGAAGACGGGCTGTCGGGCTATCAGTCAAACAAATTCTACACGGAGACGGACGACGACCTCGGCCCTTGGCGGAAGGACGGCGAATATGGCAAGAGCACCGTGGCCTATACGTTCGACGATGTCGCCCGTGCGCTCTATCCCGCCAACGCCTACTATGGGCTCTCCGGCCTCATCCCGACGAGCGTAGAAGAGGGCGTGAGCTATTCGGGCAGCATCACGATGGACTGCCTGACTGACCTCAGCCGTGTGCGCGACATACGCAACTGCCAGGTGACGTGTATGCTGATTGACCGCGAGACGGGGCGTCTCGTCAATGCTGCGCAGGCTCCCGTTGCCGATGCCTCTGCCATTTTGCAGCCTGACTCTGATGCCCGCGTCAGCATCCATCCCCGTTCCCACGGCGTGATTGTGCAGACCGTGCAGCCTGCCCGTGTCCGCGTCGTTGCTCCTGACGGCCGCCTGCTCGCCCATGTCGGCGGCAGTGGTATGCTTGACATTCCCCTCTCCTGCTCAGGCATCGTCATCGTCGAGGTTACCACTGCCGATGGCATTCAGTGCCGGAAGCTCCGTCTCCCCTGACCGCCCCCGTTTTCTCAGTCTGCGCAGGGGCTCCTTCGCGCAGGCCCTCCTTGCGCAGCCCCTGTTCTCTCAGTCGGCGTCTGAGAGCCCTTCCGAACACGAACATCGAACAAAAATCCTACCATATTATGAGCAAAATCTTTACGCACAATTTCCTCAGCCGACTGCTGGCGCTCCTCCTCGTCTGCCTTGCAGGATGGAGCCAGAAGGCTGCGGCTGAAGGAACCGGGACGATGGATGATCCCTTCGTCTTGGTCAATGGAGGCGAGTATCAGGAGACCTCCAGCAAGTATTTCCATGCCAAGTTTGTCGTGCCTGCTGATGTCGCCGACGACGATGTATTCCTCGTCATCGACAATCTCCGTACGATGATGCTCTACGTCTATGCCGATGCAGGATATTCGCAGGAAATCAGCGAAGACCTCCTCACTTTCACTGGTTCCAACCCTTGGATGATGAAGCTCGCCGTGAAGAAGGGCACGAAGGCAGGCACTGCCTACTACTTCCGCACCTTCTCCATGCAGAGCAATACGCTCAGTGTGGAGTATGGCGTAGGCATGGGGCAGCCGAAGTCCGCAGAACTGGAGTCCGTCATCCCGGCCGACGGCTCCACCCTCAGTGCTGCGCTCTGCAACGTCTCTTTCTGCTTCACGCAGGACATCACCTTCGATGGGGCTGAACTTCAGGTGGGCAGCGTGACGAAGCATCCTCAGGCCAACGGTCAGGGACGTTATGTCTCCGTAGAGCCCAAAGCCGAGCTGATGGAACTCTATGAATCTGAACAACTGAAGGCGGGCGACGACATTCGCATCACGCTGAAGAATGTGCGTGCTGCCAGCGGTGCCAACACTTTGGGCAATGTCTCCGTTGCCTATAAGGCAGCGGGAAAACCCGTGATGGTCGTGCAGACGGTCAATACGCCGGGCAATGGCCTTGATGAGTTCCTCTCGTACATGCCCCTTGCGTTTGAAAAGGGTGTAGTGGAAGTGGGCTTCGATGGCGACCTTCTGACCAGCAACCCCGACCTTTCCGCCGCCCTCACCTATGGCGATTTGGAGTCGGAGGGCGATTTCTACCGCGAGCCTCTGGAGGTGCAGTTCGTCGGCACTCGCCGCATCGCCATCGATCTGCGCGGAAAGCTCCGCACGCCACAGACCATGGGCATTGCGTCAGGGACGGCCTACCCGACGATGTCACTCTCCATCTCTGGGCTGAAGGATGCCACGGGCAATTTCGTGTTCTCCGAGCAGAGCGGTGGTGTCGGAATGTGCGGCTTCGACTATGACTATCGCCTGGTGAGATACAATTTCGACAAGGAGTTCACGCCGGGCAGCGGCAGCAGCATCGACCGTGCTGAAAGCATCGAGTTGTATCTCCGCGAGAGTGGCGACGGCAAGCTGACGTACGATGGTGCCTGCTTCGAATACACTGATGGCGGCAGTGTGAAGACGCTGACCGTCGGCCGAGATTTGTTCGACATTCAGCCCGACCCTGAGGACGAAACGGCACAGCTCATATACATCCCCGTGCCTGACTTCTCGCGCGATGCCAACTCTGAGGTGGTGCTCTCGCTCACCGGCCTGCAGACTCCCGATGGTCTGGACCACAGTGCCGACTTCTGCGTGAGATACACCACGGCGGGCCATGCAGCTGCCGTGGTGCTCGCTGTGGAGTCTGCCACGATGACCACGTCTGACGGCAAGACCGTCATCGACTTGCTCCGGCAGTCAGAGCAGGAAAAGCTCATCGCCGATGCCACGCTGACCATTGCCACTAACCGCGATGCCGAAATTGGGCTGATGCGCTACAGCGTCAATGATGTCACGACGGGCGAAGTGGTGAAAAGCTTCTACGATACAACGCAGAAGAATGCCGCCGGACATTGGGAGTTCTGGCTTCCCATGGACTATGTGCTCCAGGCTGGCCACAATTATGAAATTCTGCTTGAGGGCTGGTCGTCCGCAGAGGCCTACTATTCCTCGCAGCCCTCTCTCGGCACTGTCGCAGTGTCGCTCCGCGGAGCAACCAAGAGCTATGAGTACAGCGATATAGTGCTTGTCAGCCCTGCCTCATTGCACTATGCCGAGGGCGAGGCCGACTTCTCGCTGGCTGACGCCTCGCAGTCTGTGATTGACTTCACTTTCAGTGGCAGCGTAGAGGTGGCAGAAGCCTTTGTCCCCCTCGGTTTTGGTGAGACGGAGCCTTGCAGTGTGACGATGAGCAACGAAAATCGTACGGCGAGCCTGCGGATTCCCTCCTCCGTACTGACGGCGTACAGCCAGTTCGTAGTCAGTCTGCTTGTCAAGGACAGTCAAGGCAGGGTGGTGAAGGGCAACAATGGTGAAGGCGATGCGTCCTACATCTCAGCCTATGTTGATGCAAAATTCAATCTCCCCGTGCCGCAGCTCGTCAGCCCCGCGGAAGGCACGACGGTCAGCGAGGTGTCGCGCCTGCGCTTCCACTACGCCCAGGGCATTCAGCCCTCGTGGAGCGCTGCTGCCATTCAGGTTTGCAATGCGAAGCAGGAGGTTGTGGCAGTCTCTGCCAATGTCGTCAGCCTGATTCCCGAGGATGAGCAAGACAATTGGGAGTACGTCGTCACGGATGTTGAAGTCGTGCTGAACGTCCCCGTCATGCAGACTGGCTCATACACCATCGTCGTTCCCGAAGGCTTCTTCAGCTTGGACCTGAAAAATCAGGGCTTCGGCATGAAAAGCAATCGCGCGTGCAGCTTCAGCGTAGAGGTGGAGGGCGCAGATGTCCCCATTACCGAGGAGCTGAACTGCGACATCCTGCCCGCGGAGGGCAAGGTGACGGCACTCTACGATTTCAATATCACCTTCAACGACTACAACGTCGTGTCATGGACGCAGGAGGCCTACCCCATTTTCACTGACGCCAGTGGCAAGGAGACGGAGGTGACCGACCTGCAGTGGGGCGATGATTTCTGGCTCGCCAATCAGCTGAAGTGCGTGCTCCCTGAGATTGTCAATGCCGATGGTGTCTATAAGCTGACGATTCCTGTCGGTGCCGTGACGTACGATGACAATCCTTACAATGTGAACAGCATTCCCGCCGTCTTTGAATACATTATCGGTTCGGGCAACAGCATCGCCCGCTTGCTCGGCAGTGATTCCGCCTCGGCTTACGATGTCTATACGCCGTCGGGCCAGCTCGTTCGCCGTCGGGCTTCTGCCGCAGCTTTGCAGACGCTCCCCGCAGGCACTTACGTCATCAATGGCCGCACGGTGATTGTGCGCTAAGCCTCTCGTGTTCAGACATGTAAACATATAGAAAAGCTCCTTGGTTCTCTCTGCTGAACCAAGGAGCTTTTCTATATGTTTACATGTCTGAACATTTCAGCATTCCAGCGTTCCGAAGAACTCGGGGCGGTGGAAGTCGGGCTGTGCGACGCCGATGGGATTCCATGAGAGGAAGTGCGGCGTCTGCAGGCGGTCGCCGCATTTGTAGAAGTTGGCGCGAATCTTCATGCCGGCGGCATCCTTCACGTCATGCTGGAAATATACGCTGTAGGGGATGAGGAGCACCACTTCCCATTCCGTCTCGCCTATTCGCTCTGCAAAGTTTTCGCGTCCGAGGCTCGACCATCGTTCTACGCTCTCCAGCACCTCCTTCGGAGCCCGCGTGCGTTCGTGGCGGTCCTTGCCGGCAGCAACGAGGATGGTGCCGACGCAGTTGCATTCCACATTGTAATACACTCCATCGTCAGTGGGCGATGAGAAGAACTCTACGCAGCTGTCCTCCCAGACCGGTCCGCAGTCTGCCGGGGCCACGGCTGCCACGCTCTTTTCCTTCACGCGATAGTTGATTAGAAAGCCGCGCTGCGTCGTCACGATGCGGAAGGCTGCCTCCGGGCGATAGGGATATTCTGCCCAGTTCACAGTGTCGATGGGTTGAAACGCTTCGCCCAGACTGTCGAGCCAAGCCGGAACTTCCTCCAGCGCAAGGGCAGGAAGCTCAAAGTGATTTACTTTCAGAGTTTTCATAGTTGAAAGTGTTTTAGGAGGAGGCATTTTTTGAAAAGCTGAATGCCCCTATGGTGATAGTATATATGCTATTGAAACGCGCGATGCCTGTTTTTATTGTCTCCCCACAGCAGAAAAAAAGGGCAAATGCCGTATGTTTTTCTGCGTTTTCTTTCGGATTATGGGTTTTTTGTGTAACTTTGCACCCGCATTGGCCCGGTAGCTTAGCTGAATAGAGCGTCAGATTCCGGTTCTGAAGGTCCTGGGTTTGAATCCCAGCCGGGTCACATCCCCCTTTGCTATAGGGAATCAGGAGGCTGCATCGTGAAATTGTTCGCGATGCAGCCTTTTTTTCGTGTCGCAGGGCGAGGCGAGGGCCGTGCGATAGAGAAATGGCAAAGTTCTGCTTTTGCCATTGCCCACTCTGACGTGCAAAACTTATCACTTTGCGAGAAAAACAGATAGAAAATTCGCACACTTTCGATTCTTTTGTGCAGGTTTTCTTTAATTTTGCCCCGTTTTTCGCCCATAGCCCTCAGTCAGTCTGCACAGCCTGCCGTGGGGAACAAGCGCGAAAGCCATTTACACCTTTACAGCCACTCATATATATATATAACGACGTATGCCACAGGATACCACGCCCCAGAGCTTTATCGCTCATATACAGCAGACCCTTGTAAAAAATTGGAACGAGAATGCCTTCACCGACTATAAAGGCGAAACATTGCGCTTCTGCGATGTGGCGCGGCGCATAGCAAAACTCCACATCGGCATGCAGACCGCAGGGCTGCAGCGTGGCGACAAGGTGGCCATCTGCGGCCGCAATAGTGCCAACTGGGCGGTGGCATTCTTCGCCACACTGTCCTATGGCTGCATCGTAGTGCCCATACAGTGCGAGTTTCAGCCCGAGCAAATCCATAACATAGTCAATCACAGCGAATCGAGATTCCTCTTCGTCGGCGATGGTGTGGCGCGCGACATCGACTTTGAGGCCATGCCCCATCTCGGGGGCATTGCCCATCTGCCTGACCTCACCATCCGCAATACGCGCAGCGAGAAGCTCACCTATGTGCATCAGCACCTCAATCAGCTGTTTGGCGAGCGTTATCCCGCACGCTTCGGACGCGAGGATGTGGTATATCGGCCCGAGGTAAGTCCGGAGGAATTGGCTATCATCAACTATACGAGCGGCACGACGGGCTTCTCAAAAGGCGTGATGATTCCCTACCGTGCGCTCTGGAGCAATCTGATGTTCACACTCCAGAGCTTCGGCGAGCATGTGCATCCTGGCGATGCCATCCTCAGCACGCTCCCCATGGCCCACACGTATGGCATGACGTGCGAGATGATCTTCGGATTTCTCCAAGGCTGCCATATCCACTTCCTCGTGCGCCAGCCCGCTCCCTCGCTCGTCATGGAGGCGGCAGCCCGCATACGCCCTGCCATCCTCATCGCCGTCCCCCTCGTCATCGAGAAAATCGTGCGCAAACACGTCTATCAGCGGCTCGACAGCCATCGCGCGCGCTATCTGCTCCAGCTGCCCCTCATCAAGAATCGCGTGAAGACCCGCATCGTGCAGTGGATTCGCGACCAGTTTGGCGGAAACATCTATCAAATCATGACGGGCGGCGCACCGATGAACCAAGAGATAGAGCAATTCCTCATGAGCATAGGCTTCCCCATCACGAGCGGCTATGGCACCACGGAGACCTCGCCCATGATTACCTACAGCGACTGGACAGACCATGTGCTGGGCTCATGCGGCACGGTGGTCCCCAATATGGAGCTGGCGCTCTTCACTCGGCACGGTCAGATTGTGCATGCCGGCGAGCGCGGCTGCGAGAACTTTGAAGGCGAAGTCATCAGCCGCGGCCTCAATGTCATGCTGGGATATTATAAGAATCCCGATGCCACGCGCGAGGTGATAGATGAAGACGGATGGTTCCACACGGGCGACCTCGGCTCGTTCTCCCCTGATGGCCATCTCTTCATCAAGGGGCGCATCAAAAACATGCTGCTCGGTGCCAACGGGCAGAACATCTATCCCGAGGAGATTGAGGACAAGCTGAACTCCATGCCAGTCGTAGGCGAAAGCCTCGTACTGCAAGATGGCGAACACCTCATAGCCCTCGTCTATCCTGACCCCGACGATGTGCAGCAGATACCCCTTTCTCAGGAAGAAGTGGCGATGGTCATGGAGCAGAACCGCACGCAGCTCAATGCCCAGCTGCCCAGCTATTGCCGCCTGAAGGAGATTCGCCTCCACGACAGCGAGTTTGCCAAGACCGCCAAGAAGAGCATCAAGCGTTATCTCTACAAGGCGTGATCCGCCCGCCCTCAGGCAAATAGGATATAGGTAGGTTCTATCAATTAGCTTGCGATGTATTTGCGACTATCGTGCCATAGGTTTTTGTTTTTCACGAGGGAGCGTAGCGTGCTACGTGACTGAATGAAAGACAAAAAGATACGGTGCGAGAGGCGTGAATACATCCAAGTAAGACAGAAACACTGCCTTACATTGAACACTAATTTATAGAACCTACCTATAGGCAGACAGTCCGGAAAGCCCCCCTCCGCCAGTGGGGACTTTTCGGGCTGTCTCTTTTCTTTATCCCCCCTTCCCCCTGCATCTTCCTCCCATGTGCCGGCAGTTTGCACGGCGTTTTTGCATTTATTCTGATCATTTTTTGGCAGGTTCGTTTCTTATATATACCTTTGTCCCCCGAAAAAGTGCGACAATCAAGCCTTTTTCTCCCCCACGCATCATTTCCTTACACACCTTAAACCTCACATACTATGCCAAGAGTAAAGCCATTTTGCGGCATACGTCCGCCCAAGAATCTTGTTGAACAGGTAGAAAGTCGCCCCTATGATGTCCTCGACAGCGAGGAAGCCCGCGCCGAGGCCGGCAGCAATGCCCTCTCGCTCTACCACATCATTAAGCCCGAAATCAATTTCCCCCCTGGCACGAGCGAATACGATGAGCGCGTCTATGCCAGCGGTGCGGAGCAGTTCCGGAAGTTTCAGGAAGAGGGCTGGCTCGTCCGTGATGCTGAAGAAAACTATTACCTTTATGCCCAAGCCATGAGGCACGCCGACGGCGAACTGAAGTGGCAATACGGCATTGTGGTGTGCGCCCATGTTGACGACTATATGAACGGCGTCATCAAGAAGCACGAACTCACCCGCCGCGACAAGGAAGACGACCGTATGCGCCACGTCCGCGCCACGAACGCCAACATCGAGCCCGTCTTCCTTGCCTTCCGCCATAATCCCGTGCTGCTCGATCTCATCGAGCGCGTGCGCACCGCAGAGCCCGTCTATGACTTCGTGGCCCCCGTGGATGGCTTCAGCCATAAGTTCTGGATAATCAGCGACGCGGCAGACAAGGCCACCATCACCGAAGCCTTCGCACAGATGGACGCCCTCTATATCGCCGACGGCCACCATCGCTCAGCCGCCGCTGCCCGCGTGGGGGCGGAGAAAGCCGCCGGACCCGATGCCGAGAGTAGCTTCTATATGGCAGTGTGCTTCCCCGCCGAACAACTGACGATTCTGGACTACAACCGCGTGGTGAAAGACCTCAACGGACTCACCGCCGAAGAGTTCCTGGCGCGTCTGGCAGAGAACTTCGACGTCGTCAATCGTGGCGCAGCGGTCTATCATCCCGCACATCCCCATCAGTTCGCCCTCTATCTCGAAGGCGAATGGTATAGCCTCGATGCCAAGCCCGGCACCTTCGACCCCACCGACCCCATCGGCGTGCTCGACGTAGATATCAGCAGCCGCCTGATATTGCAGGACATCCTCGCCCTGGGCGACCTCCGTTCGAGCCAGCGCATAGACTTCGTGGGCGGTCTGCGCGGACTGGAAGAGTTGCAGCGCCGCGTAGATTCCGGCGAAATGCGTGCCGCCCTCGCGCTTTACCCTGTCAGCATGGAGCAAGTGATGAACATTGCCGACACGGGCAATATCATGCCCCCGAAGGCCACATGGTTCGAGCCCAAGCTCCGCAGCGGACTCGTCATCCATTCGCTCGATTAGCAGCCCGACCGTGGGGGCGCGCACCGCGCCCCTATCCTTTGTTCCTGCGCCAAATGCCGTGCGTGATAAGAAAACTCCTGAGCAATGTCCTGTTGCTCAGGAGTTTTTTTAAGGCCCGAGGGCGGTTTTCAAATTTCCAACTGCACGTTTCAGCTCGGAGTCATCATTCTGAGGGCGAAAACTGATGACTTTTCGGGGGCAGATTGACCACTTTGAGGGCTGAAAATCATCACTTCCGGCTCCGAATCTCTGCCGAACGGTCGCGCAGCTCAGGGTTTCCGCTCCCTCGCCGCTGTTTCTGCCTCTCCCTCTGGCGAGGGCTTTCTGAGGATGGCAGATAAGGGCTGCACAAAGGGAGGAATGGAGGGCTTTCAGTCGGCAAATCGGAGGACTTGAAGAGGCGGCAGAAAGCCTGCGAAACCGTGTGGAGAGCAGCCTCGCCAAAGTGTGGCCTGATAATCTTTGCTGCTGACGAACAGGGTTTTTCCTTATTGCTGTCCGGTAAAACTTTTGCAAGCCAATAAATTAGGGCTGAATACCAATCGAGGTACTCAGTCCTAAATTTAATTCGTCTCCAAAAGTTTTACCGGACAGCAATAGTTTTTTTCAGACGACAACAGGCTTTTTTTCAGATGACAACAGGTTTTTTTCAGACGATAACAGGGACAACAAGGGACAACTTTACCGCTATTCCAGTATATCTTAAACGACAACAGGAATAATCAATTGTGAAAACTTTGCATTACAATTCAAGGGGAGAGGGTAAAATGAAACACATCACATAATTGCTGAAAGAATGTCTGAAACTGTTAGAATACGTAAATTTGGCTCGCTGAAAGCTCCGTGGGCTGCAGAACTGATGCTCTACAAACCAATCAATTAACAATATACTATGAAAAAAATTTTTTTACTCTTTTTCCTCCTCTTGGGAGTCCTCTCCGCTTGGGGGGCGTACAACGTAGAAGTGGATGGCATTTACTACAACCTTGACACGAAAAAAAAAACGGCCAGTGTAACTCGTGGTGGAGTCAAATATAAAGGCTCGGTCGTTATCCCTGAGTCTATTAGGGTGGATGGGACGACCTACTCCGTAACCAGTTTGGGAGCAAGGTGCTTCTATTTTTGCCCAGGCTTGATCAGCATCACGATTCCCAACTCCGTAACCAGTTTGGGAGATGGATGCTTCTATAAGTGCAGGGGCTTGACCAGCATCACGATTCCCAACTCCGTAAAACGTTTGGGATATGAGTGCTTCGCTGATTGCTCGGGCTTGACCAGCATCACGATTCCCAACTCCGTAACCAGTTTGGGATGGAGTTGCTTCGCATATTGCTCGGGCTTGACCAGCATCACGATTCCTAACTCCGTAACCAGTTTGGGAGACTGGTGCTTCTCAGGTTGCTCGGGCTTGACCAGCATCACGATTCCCAACTCCGTAACCAGTTTGGGAGCAAGGTGCTTCTATAATTGCTGGGGCTTGACCGAGGTCCATGTGAACCGTGAAACGCCGCCTACAACAGGAGGATATATCTTTTACGCGTGTGGGTCACTCCAAACGATTTATGTACCCACTGGGGCATCAGCGAACTATGAGGTTTCCCCTTGGAATGCCTACAAAATCGTGGAAGAAGATGTGCAGAGCGGCATCAGGGCAGTGATGGCAGAAGGAGCAGCAAATGCGCCTGTCTATCACCTTAATGGCCGACGCGCAGGCACTTCGAAAAACTTCAGCACGCTGCCCAAAGGTATCTATATCGTGAACGGCAAGAAAGTGCTGCGGTAAGATTTTATAATATTGCTGTTCGGTAAAGTTTTGTGCGCGCAACGAATTAGGGCTGATACTTCGTGAGAAGTGTCAGCCCTAATTTATTTTGCTTGCAAAAGTTTTACCGGACAGCAATATATATTTATATAAAAAACGTACATTCTGGTATTACTTGAATGGTTATTCAGGCTTTACTTGAATGTACGTTATGACATAATAAGAGTATGTTATTGTCCTACATTGAAAGGGGAAGGAACTTGGACTAAAACCTTTCTGCGAGTTTTTTCAACTCCTCGCTATTGAATTGATACATCTGGAAGTCTTGCTCTATGAGTTTGCCTTCCTTGCTGACGAGGGCTCCATGAGGTATGGCACTGAAATTTATCATCGTCTCAAACTGTTCCCACTCAGTTTGTGTGATGTAAACATGCTCACCCTTGATGTTATTCTCCGTCATCCACTTCTCAGCAGAAGACTTCTGGTCATCGGTGGTGATATATAGGAACTTGACTTTCTCATCCTTCATCTCTTCAACCAGTTTCCTCTGATCCATCATGGCCGAACGGCAAGGGCCGCAACTCATTGCCCAGAAGTCAAGGAAGAGTGTGTAGCCCTTGTATGTCGATACAATCTTGTTCCAAAGTGTCATCTGCTCTTCTGTCCAGCTATTGCCTGTATCTTCGGACTCAGTAGTCTCGGTTGCCTTTACGAATTTGCGGTACTCCTCTACAATATTCTGAGCCACCTTTACATTCTGTATGCCAGCCAAGGACTCACCAACAGCATCTGACAGAAAATCAAGAGTCGCATGATGACTTTCCCCAAGTTTTCCGAGTTTGATGTCCTTTATAGTGGCCTCCATTCTGCTGACAATCTCCTGCGAGAGATACAGGTCGTTCATAAATGTGCCTGCCATGGCATACTTGTCGCAACGACGACGATGTGCAACACCATCTTCATCCTTGTATTCTTCCCATGAACGGAACAGAGGACCATAGAGTGTACGGTTGACAAATATCCACTGGTTACTCTCACAGAGGGCAAGAGGGTTGTCGTAGATGAGTTCCTTGTTCTTCATCAGAGTGTTATACACGGCTTTCAGGTCCAATGCTGCATAGTCAGGATTGGGCTCCTTCTTCCAGTTGCCATCCTCCATTTGTGTATATGTGTTTGCCTTGTAGGTATAGTCTGACACAACATCCTCTATCTCAATGCACTTGTTTGTAAGTATAGAAATCATCACGAGGTCTTTACCAAAGGTACTGATCGGAGATTGGATAAGAGCCTGACGAAGTTCCTCATCGGCAATAATCTCGTTAACCTGATTAGCCCAACGCTCAAGTACAGTCTGCGTGGCATCCTTTCCTTTTCCGATAGTAGCCTGAGCCTCTGCGTAATCGTATTCTTCTCTTCCATACTTCTTCATGAACTCAGGAAGCAGTGTATTTATCATTACCGATTCACTATTGCCCCGGAAAGTTTTGAAGCGAGGTCCCGAACCGTCAGGGGCTGATTCAATGGTGGAGAACATCTCAAGTGTATCGCCGGGGGCAATGAAAACAGAACCAACGGGATTGATGTTGACAAACTGCGGATGAGACAAATTGAGGTCGAGAACGTAACAGAAGTCCTCTCCAATTGAAGACACGTAAATCTCTTCATGGCGGGTAATCTGGTTTTCTACTATTGCTTTAGCGTTAGGAAGGACACTCGCGAGTTCCTTTGGAGTACCTGACATGTGAATCTTCAATTGTGCCCTGCCTGTCTCAAATGCCTTCTTGTATGGCACGTTGCTGAAGTGCCATGCTGTATCGGGAGTGAAAGGCTGGTTCATATAGTAGTCGTAGTTGAGCGATTCTGGGTCAAATACCTTTGACTCCTTGCCCACCTTGGCTTTATGTTGCAATTTGATACCATAGAAGTTGCCCAAAGGATTATTTCCCACCTCTATATAATTAATCTCCTTGACACTTGCATCGAGAGTCTCGAAATATATAGAGCAAGATGTTTCTTTGGAAGGTCGCTCTTGAACTTTGACGCCTTCAACACGGAGGAACTTATACTCCTTGCCAGTATTACGGTCTGCAAGCACAGTATTGTTCAGAATGGCAGAACCAGGTTTGAGGGTGATACGAATGATTGTAGCATCCTTTGCCAGTTCAACCTCGTTGATTGTCATCCATGATGGAGCGTACTCAATATCTTTAATCTTAATTACCTTGCCTGCCACCATTTGCAACGAGACAAGGAATGTCAATAATACTATTGTAATTGTTTTCATTTTTTATTCATATTACGTGACTAACGCTACAAACTTTCGAATGCAGATATCCGAATTAAAAGTGTTTGGTCACATTTGGTATCTTTATTTATAATTTATGGCATTGTAGTTTGGAAATACGGTACCAATGGTGGTCGGAGAAGGCACTCTGCCGTAGATTCTAAGACAGCCAACACCTACTTATAATAATTTCTATATTCAAGTTTTGCCAGTACTTTAACGGCTCTACCGATATAGTCCATGCTTACTATTATGAGAAGAGGACTCGTGTCACTGTCTTCACATAAGTAGGTCTTCAAAATTAGTTTATACTAAGCTTTCTTTATGCCACTTATGTTTGAACACCTACTTATAAATATCAGATGCCTAATCCCGAACTGAGGTAATTTATAGAAACTACCTAAATTCAGCGAAGGCATGGGCCTGCACGAAAAGAAACGCCCTGAACCTTCAGAAGAAAGCCTTAGGTTCAGGGCGTTTCTGTGAGGCGAATGCCCCATGTAGGGCAGGGGGGAAGCCCCTGTAAGAGAGGGGAATTATCGGGTGATGAGCTCTACCACATAGTCCGCCGACGCAGTGGTGGAGGGCACCTCCGGCAGTGTCAGGACATAGCCCGTAGAGGTCTTTGTCAGCCCCACCCGTTCGCCAGAGGGGAAGACGGAGGCCTTCGCCACGCGGCAGTCCAAGGGCAGGAAGAGTTCGCGGCGGTCGTAGTCGAGGATATGCACGAAGAGCTGTTCGCCGCGGCGTGTGGTGACTCCCCAATGCTGTGGGGGAACATCGCCCGCCGTTGTGCCGCGGATGGTAGCGCCATAGGTGTTCATCCATTCGCCCATCTCTTTCAGCCGGCTTACGGCGGTCTGCGGGAGTTCGCCGTTGGGCTGCGGACCGATGTTCAGGAGCAGGTTGGCCCCCTTGCCAGCCGTATTCACCAGATAGTGTATGAGTTGGCGGGTGGGCTTATAGTCTTGGTCGATTATCTTATAGCCCCACATTCCGTTCATTGTCTCGCACGTCTCCAAGGGCAGACGGCTCACTGCCGCCGCCTTGTCCACGAATCCGGCCGTGTTCTCGCCGGGGAGGTCGCGCTCGAAGATTTGGATGTCCTCGCCGGGATTGGGAGCCATGTGGTGATTGTTCCCCACGAGGCATGCAGGCTGCAGACGGTGGATGAGGGCATACTGCTCGCTGAGTTGCCAGTCGAAGGGAGTCGGGTCAGAGTCGTGGTCCCACCATCCGTCAAACCATATTGCGCCCACGGGGCCATAGTTCGTCAGAAGTTCCGTCAGCTGCGCGTTCATGAATCGATAATAGCTCGGCCAGTCCGCA
This sequence comes from uncultured Bacteroidales bacterium, assembly GCA_945787885.1. GTDB lineage: Bacteria > Bacteroidota > Bacteroidia > Bacteroidales > Bacteroidaceae > Alloprevotella. Next base: position 25,461 of record CALZJF010000014.1, read on the forward strand.
CGTTTCGGGTCCTTGCCGCAGTTGCGCCCGGTGCGCCCGGTGGGGTAGTCCTCGCGCGCCCAGTCGAGATGGCTGTAGTAGAAGTGGAGCCGTATGCCCTGTCGTTGGCATTCTTCTGCCAGCTCCTTGATGACATCGCGCTTGAATGGCGTGGCATCCACCATGTTATAGTCCGACTGCTCGGTGTGCCAGAGCGAGAATCCCTCGTGATGGCGCGTGGTGATGGTGATGTAGCCCGCTCCGGAAGCCTTGATGGCCTCCACCCATTCGCGTGCATTGAAGCGAGCGGGATAGAAGCCGGAAGCCGCCTTGCTGTATTCGGCATAGGGGATGCCCGCATTCTGCATATACCATTCGCCTTGGGCAAACATGGAGTAAAGCCCCCAGTGGAGGAAGATGCCGAAGCGGAGATTGGAAAATTCCTGACGCGAGGCCAGATTTTCCGGTGTGGGAGTGTAGGCTGACTCAGCATGAACGCCCGCGGCAGACGAGGCCAGCAGGAGCGCGGAGCAGAGCATTCGGGAGAGGAGGGAGGTTTTCATGGTGTGGAAAAAGGGAAGATGTGTTTTTCTGGTATATATATTTTTTGAGGGGATATGTATGTGGTAGGTTCTATAAATTAGTTTTCAATTTAAGGCAGTGTTTCTGTTTGACTTGGATGTCTTCACGCCTCTCGCACCGTATCTTTTTGTCTTTCATTCGGTCACGTAGCCCGCTACGCTCCCTCGTGAAAAACAAAAACCTACGGCACGATAGTCGCAAATACATCGCAAGCTAATTTATAGAACCTACCATGTGTGTGTTTCTGGTATATGGTGGAAGTCAGAACGAGCAGGCGAAGGTCAGTCCGGGAGCATTCGAGCCGCCGTCGTACGTAGGCATCAGCATCAGGTCGGCAGTGGCAGGGGCTTTTCCCGCCCTGCTTCTGCGCCCCTTGAAGAGCCGTTGCTCAAAGGGCAAGAGCCAATACGCCGCCTGCGCCGAGAGCACGCCGACGCCCGCGCCTGCAAGGACATCGTTGCACCAATGGCGATTGTTGTAGATGCGCATTCCGCCGATGGCCGCCGCCACGGCGTAGGCAGCAGCGCCATAGCCCCAGCCATATTCCAGACGGCAGAGTTCGGCCCCCATGAATGCGGTGGCGGTGTGCCCCGATGGGAAGGAAGTCTTTGCCCCCGTGTCTGGACGCGGCTCGCGCACGATGCGCTTCGTGCCTTGGCAGAGAGCCGTCATGATGGCAAATGCCGTCACGCCCGCCATCATTCTCGACCCGATGCGGTGTTCATGCTTCACGCCGGGGATGAAGCCCAGACCCACGTAGGCCACAGTGGGGAGATATTGCAGCGTATTGTCGAACGTGCGCTTCTTGCGCTCGCCGCGTGTGTCGATGAGGTGGGAGCGGATGCCCGCACAGCCCACGGCGATGGCGGCTGAGGGGAAAATCAGCTGGCGCGGGCGGAAGACGGTGGATGCCGATGGCTGCCGAAGCGGCTGGCAGGCAGCACTGTCAAGCCCCGTCGGCACGCTTGCCTCCGCGTCCGTGATGGCTATGGGCGGTTCGGCATCGTTCAGGCACAAGCTGTCAGCCGGCGCGCCCCACGCGGCAGCCGAAAGCAGCATGGGGAAGCAGGCAAGAAGCAGAAAAAGAAGGCTGTAGGCACGCCGATGCTCAGCAGAATGAGCATGGCGGCGATGGCAAATGGTGGGATGAATCATGGGGTAGGTTGGCATTGTTTGTCGGCAAAGTTAGCTAAAACCCCCATAAATGACCAAAAAATAGGGTTTATTTTTGGGGTTCTCTGTGCTTTTCTGTAAATTTGCCGCGTTAAAGGCTGTTTGCCGAGGTGCAGAAAAGGGCATTCCCCGTTCCTCGTTCGGAAAACAGCTTGTGCAGAAACAGCTTATGCAGAAATATCATCATCTTTCTCTTCAAACCCTGCTTTCAGTCCTTCTCGGTCTGATGGCGGGGCTTCCCGTTTTGGGGCAACCGGCAGCGGTGGGCATGGCGGGGCATGAAGCTCTCTCGGAGCCGGACAGTGCGGCCTCCGAGGTGCTCAGCATTTCGTTCCTGACCTGCACGCCCGGCCACGAGGTGCATCGCCTCTATGGCCATACCGCCCTGCGCATCCAGACGGAACGAGAAGACTGGGCTGTGAACTTCGGATGGTTCTCCTTCGATACTCCGGGGTTCGTGATGAAATTCATATTGGGCCTGACGGACTATTCCGCAGCGTGGCAGACGATGCCCCTCTTCGTCTATGACTTTGCGCACGACGGGATGGGCGTGACGGAGCAGCAACTGAGCCTCACCCCCGCTGAGGCCCGGCGCGTGCGGCAGGCCATGCGCAGTGTGCTGGAGGCGAAGGGCTACAATGTCTATGACATACCGATGAAAGGCTTGGAGGGAGAAGTCTTCCCACAGCAAGTGATGGCTGCCAACTGGACGTACCGCTATAATTTCCTGTATGATAATTGCACCACGCGTGCCGTCGATGCCATTCGTGCCGCTATTGAGGCAGAGGGCGAACAGCTCATCTTCCCCACCATCGACAGCGGAGGGGATTATAAGACCCAGCGCAGCATGATTCATGAGTTCACGGGGAAGAGCCCGTGGTACGAATTGGGGCAAGACCTCTTGCTCGGCCCGGAAGTAGATGAGCCACATTCGGTGCAGACGCTTGCAAAAATGTGGAGCCGGCATGGTGCCGACGAGGATTATGCAGCAGTGAGCGAGCCGCGAAACTTCCTTCCGGCCTACGCCCTGCAGTTCTTCGACCATGCTTGCATACGCGATGCGCAGGGGCATCTGCGCCCCTTGGTGACTCGCACCGTCAATCTTTCGCCCTTCCTGCAGCGCACGCCCGACCGCCCGGCGTTTCCCCTCTCGCCCCTGATGGCGGCAGGCTTTCTGCTCGCTGCGGCATGCCTGGTGAGCCTCGGCGAATGGAAATCGCGTGCTCGCAATTCGCTGGACGCAACGGTGCGGGCATGGCGCATATGGGGCAATGCCTTCGACATCCTGCTCTGGACGACGATGGGCATCGTGGGCTGCATCCTGACTATCCTGACGGGCTGGAGCGAACATCCCGCCGTCGGCACCAACTGGCTGACACTCCTCTTCAGCCCCGCCTTCCTCTTGGCGATTGTCTGGCGTTTCTGCTCCTCCGTGGGCGACGTTGCAGTGGCACTGGTGAGCCTGCTTGCCGTCGCGCTTACGCTGATAAGCCGTTTGGCAGGCTTGCAGCAGATACCCACAGCGGTGCTGCTCTTTGCCCTCGCCGTGGGGCTGCGCGCCGTGGTGGCAGTGGGGAGCTATCCGCATGATTTTCTTCTTCCGCGCCGGGCTTGGGGAGCCGTAGTCTTTATGGCAACGTATATTCTGCTGCAGGCCGTCGCTTGGGGATAATGCCCCGTCATAAAAATGCTCCTATAAATTTGAATACTCATATATATATATATAATAAGTGCATCATCGCTATCTGTTGTTCACCCTTCTGACGCTGCTGACCACGCTCGCTTCTGAGGCAGACGGTCAGGCGTTGCAGGGTACGACCCAGAAAAACGGCGTTCCGCGCATAGTCGTCAATATCATGATTGACCAGTTGCGGAGCGACTATCTCGAAGCCTTCGCCCCCCTCTATGGTAGCGACGGCTTTCGGCGTTTGCTGGAGGAAGGCTGCTTGTTCTCGGCAGCAGAATATCCTCTGGCACACCCTGACCGCGCCTCTGCGGCTGCCACCATCGCCACTGGAACCTCCGCTGCCGACCATGGCATCGTGGGCATGTATTGGATGAATCGTGAGACGCTGCGCCCCATGTATTGCGTGGAAGACCGCAGTGTGAAGGGGCGCGTCACGACCGACCAGTTCTCCCCGAAGTGGCTCAACGTCAGCACCGTGAGCGATGAGCTGAAAGTGGCGACCGACGGGGCAGCACGCGTATATAGCATCGCCCCGAATGCTGACGAAGCCATCCTGGCAGCAGGCCACGCCGCCGACTATGCCGTATGGATTGACGACCAGACGGGATTCTGGGCCTCCACCTCCTACTACGGCAGTCTGCCCCTATGGGCTGACCACCGCAACACGCGCAATAATCTGGAGACACGACTGAAGTCTGCCTACTGGATTCCCCTCAACAGCGAAGCCGGAGCCTACTCCTACTTCCTTGCTCAGACGCAGGAGAAGCCCTTCCAGCACGATTTCAAGGGAAATCGCTGCTACGTCTCGTTCAAGACCTCCGCGTTGGTGAACGATGAGGTGGCTGCCACAGCCTGCATGGCGGTGGAGATGTCGGAACTGGGCGATGATGCCGTCACGGACTATCTCGCAGTCACCCTCTATGCCGGAAATTTCGAACATCGCCCAGTGAGCGAGATGCCGTGGGAGATTCAAGACACTTATGTACGGCTGGACCGCGCCATTGCCAACATCATCTCCACCGTGGAGAAGAAGACGGGGCGCGGCGGAGCACTCTTTGCCGTCACTTCCACGGGCTATGCCGAGGAGGAGAGTGCTGACCTGTCGAAATTCCGCATACCCACTGGCACGTTTGACATGACGCGTGCCACGAGTCTGCTTGGCATGTATCTCGTGGCGGTATATGGCCAGGGCGATTATATAGAATCTACCTACGGCACGGAGATATACCTGAACCATCGGTTGCTGGAGGACCGGCAGATCAACGTATCAGAAATGCAGAACCGTGCGCAGGATTTCCTCTTGCAGCTATCGGGCGTGAAGGACGTCTTCACCTCGCAGCGATTGCTCCAAGGGGCGTGGACGCCTGGCATCTCGCGTATGCGCGGCGGTTTCAACCCCCAACGGTCGGGCGATGTCAATATTCAGGTCTTGCCGGGATGGCATATCAAGACCGCCGACCCCAATGCGCAGGAGAAAATAGCCCGCGAATCGTACGTGGCCTTTCCCATCATCCTCTATGGCACGGGCGTAAAGGCTGGAAGGATTCCGACGGAGGTGTCGGTAGATCGCATCGCGCCGACGCTGAGTAAGGCGATGCGCATCCGCGCACCGAATGCCTGCACGAAGGCACCGCTCCCCATGGCAGACTAAGGCTTTTCCGTCTGCGAGCGTGCCACTGCAGGAAGCATTCCTCCCACGTTTTTACAATTTCCCCCTCCTACACACACATTTATCTATAGTATGAATTTTAAGAGCATTATATCCAGTATTTTCGGTAGCAAGTTCTCCCGCGACATGAAGGAAATTCAGCCGTGGGTGGAGAAGTGCAAGATTGCCCAAGAGTCCATGAAGGGGCTCTCGAATGATGAGCTGCGCGAACGCACCATCCGCCTGAAGGCACAGATTCAGGATTCCGTGGCAGAGCAGCAGCAGAAAATCCAGGCGTTGAAAGACAAGATTGAGGAAACGCCCATCGAAGACCGCGAGGTCATCTTCAATCAGATTGACAAGTTGGAGAAAGAAGTCCTTGAACGTCTCGACAAAGCCCTCGATGTAGCCCTGCCCGAAGCCTTCGGCATCATGAAAGACACGGCACGGCGTTTTGCTGAGAATGAAACCATAGAGGTCACAGCCACGGAGTATGACAAAGAGTTGGCTCTCGCTACGGACTTCGTGGAAATTTCCCCTGATGGCAAGAAGGCCATCTATCACAACCATTGGAAAGCCGGCGGAAACGACACCGTGTGGAACATGGTGCACTATGACGTGCAGCTCTTCGGCGGTGTCGTGCTGACGCAGGGCAAGATTGCAGAGATGGCAACGGGCGAAGGCAAGACCCTCGTTGCCACGTGCCCCGTCTTCCTCTGTGCGCTGGCAGGGCGCGGCGTCCACGTCGTCACCGTCAACGACTATCTTGCCAAGCGCGACTCGGAATGGATGGGACCTCTCTACCAGTTCCACGGTCTGCGCGTAGATTGCATCGACAAGCATCGTCCCAACAGCGCGCGGCGCCGCGAAGCATACAATGCCGACATCACGTTCGGAACAAACAACGAGTTTGGCTTCGACTATCTGCGCGACAATATGGCCATGCAGCCGCAAGACCTCGTGCAGCGCCAGCACTACTATGCCATTGTCGATGAGGTGGACTCCGTCCTGATCGACGATGCCCGCACGCCACTCATCATCAGCGGTCCCGTGCCGAAGGGTGAAGACCAGATGTACGAGCAGTATCAGCCCCTCGTGGAGCAGCTCGTGAGCGTGCAGCGCACCTTCGCCACGCAGCTTCTCGCCGAGGCAAAACGCCTCATTGCCAGCGAAAACGAGGAAGACCAGAAGCAGGGCTACTTGCTCCTCTTCCGTTCCTACAAGGCTTTGCCCAAGAACAATGCCCTTATCAAGTTCCTCTCCGAGCCCGGCATCAAGGCAGGAATGCTCAAGACGGAGGAATACTACATGGAGAACAACAATAAGCGCATGCCCGAGGCTACGAAACCCCTCTACTTCGTCGTCGATGAAAAGCTCAAATCGTGCGACCTGACGGATAAGGGTACGGCGTGGCTCTCTGAAAAGGTGAAGAATGCCAATCTCTTCGTCCTCCCCGACATCACGGCGCAGCTCTCCGCCCTCGATGCCACCAATATGCCCGAGGCAGAGCGCGTGGAGAAGAAGGACCAGCTCATGGCGGAATACTCCGTCATCAGCGACCGCGTACACACCCTTCAGCAGTTGCTCAAGGCTTACTCGATGTTCAACCGCGATGAAGACTACGTCGTCATGGACGGTCAGGTGAAAATCGTTGATGAGCAGACGGGACGTATCATGGAGGGTCGCCGCTGGAGCGATGGCCTCCACCAAGCCGTAGAGGCCAAGGAGCACGTTCGCGTAGAGGCTGCCACTCAAACTTTCGCTACCATCACGCTTCAGAACTATTTCCGCATGTACCACAAGCTTGCCGGCATGACGGGTACCGCCATCACCGAGGCAGGCGAGTTCTGGAATATCTATAAACTTGATGTCGTGGAGATTCCCACGAACAAGCCCATCGCCCGCAACGACATGAACGACCGCGTCTATCGTACGCAGCGCGAGAAATACAACGCCGTCATCGACGAGATTGAACTGATGCGCACCAGCGGCCGCCCCTGTCTGGTAGGCACGACGAGTGTAGATATCAGCGAACTCCTCAGCCGTCTGCTCAAAGTGCGCAAGATCAGCGACCACCAGGTGCTGAACGCCAAGCTCCACCAGAAGGAGGCCGACATCGTTGCACGTGCCGGACAGAGCAGTCCCGGTAAGGTCTTTGTCTGCACCGATGGGCGAGCCTTCTGCGATAAAGCCACGGCGCAGATGTGGCAGAAGCGCATCGAGGACGCCGGCGGCCAGCGGGGTGAAGTCCGCGAGGAGGAGCGCCTGCTCGGTGCTGTCACGATTGCTACGAACATGGCAGGACGCGGCACCGACATTAAGCTTTCCGATGCCGTCCGTGAGGCAGGAGGCCTTGCCATCATCGGTACGGAGCGCCATGAGAGTCGCCGCGTCGATCGTCAGCTCAGAGGACGTGCCGGACGTCAGGGCGATGTCGGCTCCAGCGTCTTCTTCCTCTCCCTCGAAGATAAGCTCATGCGCCTCTTCGCCAGCGAGCGCATAGCCAGCGTCATGGACAAGCTCGGCTTCAAGGAGGGCGAGATGCTCGAAAGCAAGATGATCAGCAGTTCCGTAGAGCGCGCGCAGAAGAAGGTGGAGGAGAACAACTTCGGTATGCGTAAGCATCTTCTGGAATACGATGACGTCATGAACCAGCAGCGTACCATCATCTACGAAAAGCGCCGCCATGCACTCATGGGCGAGCGCATCGGCATGGACATCTCCAATATGATTTGGGACCGCTGCGTAGAGTTCATAGAGAAATATGATTACGAAGACTGCAAGGAACGCTTCATTGAAGTCTTCGCCATGGAGTGTCCCTTCACCGACAAGGAGCACCACGATGCGCGCCGCGGCAACACCCGCATTGCCGACCTCGAAGAGCGCACGTTCCAGACTGCCATGGAGACCTTCCATCGCCGCATCAACGCCATCGCCTCTACGGCATACCCCGTCATCAAGGACTTGGCGGAGAATCCGCAGTACGACAAGATTAGCATCCCCATCAGCGATGGCAAGTATGTCTATAACATGAACTTCCCCATCCGCGAGGCTGCCGAGACGCAGTGCAAGAACATCGTCAAGGAGTTTGAGAAGATGACGCTTCTGCGTAACATCGACGATGCTTGGAAGGAGAATCTCCGCCTGCTCGATGAGCTCAAGCACTCCGTGCGCAACGTGGGCTACGAGCAGAAAGACCCCCTCGTGGTTTATAAGATAGAGTCGGTCAAGCTGTTCGACAAGATGGTCAATACCATCAACGACCAGGTGGTGGCAACGCTGATGCGTGCCCGCATTCCGGTGAAGTCAGAGGCTTGAGGCACATCAGGAACACGGAAAACAACAGTCCGTCGCAGACAAACATTAACCCACCTAACCAATAAATCTAAAACGTACGTTATGAAAAAGTACAATTTTGGCGCAGGTCCGTCAATCCTGCCCCCCGAAGTCATCAAGGCTACAGCCGATGCCCTCATCAATTTTGATGGCACGGGCCTTTCGCTGGCAGAAATCAGCCATCGCACCAAGAATTTCCAAGCCGTCATGGACGAGGCGCAGGCTCTCGTCAAGGAGCTGCTCAATGTGCCCGAGGGCTACGAGGTGCTCTTCGTCGGCGGAGGTGCCAGCACGCAGTTCTGCTATGTCCCCTACAATCTGCTCGAGAAGAAGGCTGCCTACCTCAACACGGGTGTATGGGCAAAGAAGGCTCTCAAGGAAGCTCAGCTCTTCGGCGAAGTCGTGGAAGTGGCCTCCAGCGCTGCCGACAATTTCACCTATATCCCCAAGGAATATACCGTGCCCGCTGATGCCGACTATTTCCACATCACCACGAACAACACCATCTATGGCACCGAGCTCCATGCCGACCTCGATTCTCCCGTCAATGTGGTTGCAGACATGTCGAGCGACATCTTCAGCCGCGTCCTCGATGTGAAGAAATACGCCATGATTTACGGCGGTGCGCAGAAGAACCTTTCGATGGCGGGCGTCACCTTCGTCATCGTTCGCACTGACATTCTGGGCAAGGTGAGCCGTCCGATTCCTACGATGATAGACTATCGCACCCACGCCAAGAAGGGAAGCATGTTCAATACGCCCCCCGTTGTCCCCATCTTCACCTGCCTCCAGACCCTCCGCTGGATAAAGGAGCAGGGCGGTGTGGCCGAAATGGAGCGTCGCGCCAAGGAGCGTGCCGACTTGCTCTATGGCGAAATCGACCGCAACCCCTTCTTCCGTGGCACCGTCACCTGCAAGGAAGACCGCAGCTATATGAACATCTGCTTCGTCATGGCCGACGAGCACAAAGACCTCGAAGCCGAGTTCCTGGAGTTTGCTACCGCCCGCGGTATGCACGGCATCAAGGGTCACCGCGATGTCGGCGGCTTCCGTGCCAGCTGCTACAATGCCATGCCCCTTGAGGGCGTGAAGGCTCTCGTAGAGACGATGCAGGAATTTGAGCGGCTTCATGCCTGATTCCCCCTGACGCATCATCTCCCTGACGCATCAAATTCTTGTAGTAACTCCTCAAAACAGAAGCAACATGAAAGTTCTCGTTCTTACCGAAAAGCCCTTTGCTCCCGCCGCCGTCAATGGCATCCGTGAAATCGTAGAAGGAGCAGGCCACGAGCTTGCACTCCTCGAATCCTATACTGACCGCGCCGCTGCGCTCGAAGCCGTACGCGATGCCGAGGCCCTCATCATCCGTTCCGACAAGGTCACGGCCGAGGTGATGGATGCCGCCCCGAAGCTCCGCATCGTCGTCCGCGCAGGAGCCGGCTATGACAATGTGGACCTCGAAGCCGCCACGGCTCGCAACATCGTCGTCATGAACACTCCCGGCCAGAACGCCAACGCCGTGGCAGAACTCTGCTTCGGACTCCTTGTCTATGCCGCACGTAAGTTCTACACCGGTGCTGCCGGCAGCGAACTGATGGGCAAGCGTCTGGGAATCCTCGCCTTCGGAAACGTGGGCCGCAATGTCAGCCGCATCGCCAAGGGCTTCGGCATGGAGGTTTGGGCATACGATGCCTTCTGCCCGAAGGAGGCCATCGAGGCTGCGGGCGTGCATGCCGCTGCCGACCGCGACGAACTCTTCCGCGAGTGCGACATGGTGAGCCTCCACATCCCCGCCACTGCCGAGACGCGCCAGAGCATCAACCACGACCTCTGCGCCACGATGAAGAAGAACGCCATCCTGCTCAACACTGCCCGCAAGGAAGTCATCGACGAGGCAGGACTCCTCGCACTGATGAACGAGCGTCCTGACCTCCGCTATGTCACCGACATCAAGCCCGACCTTGATGCCGACTTCGCTGCACAGTGTGCCGGACGCTATTTCTCCACTCCCAAGAAGATGGGTGCGCAGACGGCAGAGGCCAACATCAACGCCGGTCTTGCAGCAGCGCGCCAGATTTGCGACTTCTTCGCCACGGGCAACACGCGTTTTCAGGTGAACAAATAATTTCGCCCCCTTCCCCCCCTGCTGCCTAAGGCGGCATAAACCATCATCCCCAGCCTCCGCGTCCATGCGGAAGCTGGGGATTTTGCTGTTTCTCGCCCTCGCCCTCGCTGCGCCGTCCCTGCATTTGGCAGGGGCAGCAGCAGTTCCTCCCGGGAAGTGGTCGTTTTCGGGGGCGAAAATGCTCATTTCCGAGGGGCAGGATGGTCATTCATAGGGGGCAGGATGATTACTCCGCAGGGGCCATGTGGCCCGCCCTCATCCGAATCGTATGGCGAATGCCTCCAAGGCGCAGCGGAAGCACTGCGGAATGTTGTGCCGTTCATGTTTTTTGCGTAATTTTGCGGCATATAATTAAACAAGAGAATCATGGGAGTGAAAATAGTTCTACCCTCGGATATATGTATATGGATATGTGGGTGCTGGCAAGCATCGTCCAGCTGGGGACATTCAGCTTCTGCCGACGATTCCTGAATCAGAAGAACGACCCATGCGGCAGAATGTTCGACCAAATGACTCAGGCTGCCCGTTCGGGGCAGGCCAATATAGCTGAAGGGGTGTCGCGCCATCAGACCTCCATAGAGACGGAGATGAGGCTGGTGGATGTGGCGCGTGCAAGCATCAATGAGCTGAGCAATGATTTCTCGTTTATCCTTATGGCAAACAGGCAAGTGGCTTGGCGCAGCAACGACCCTAATGCCCTCCGGCTGAGGGCCATAAAGCCCGACGTGCCGCACTATGGCGAGGACATCATGCACGACATGATGGAGCATGTGCTCAGGCAGAAAGAGCGTTTTGACCCTTGGATAGAGCATGGCGACATCACTTGTTCGGCGAATGCGCTGATGATACTCTGCGCGCGTGTAAACAGCATGATGACACGGTATTTGGAGAACAGCTTGGTGGCATTCCAGCAGACCGGCGGTTTTGCTGAAAACATGACCAAGGAGCGCATGGAGACCCAGCGGCAGCAGAGCGCGGAGGAGGGAGCTCCAAGATGTCCGAAGTGCGGCGCACCAATGGTGAAACGCTATGCCAAGCGGGGCAGCAATCAGGGCAGGGCATTCTGGTGTTGCAGCAAATACACCGAGACGGGCTGCACAGGCAGCAGAAGCATACTGAATCAGTAATTAACGTTACTGACGGGAATGACGTTAATAACGTTATTATCGTAATTATCGTTAATAACGTTATTATCGTTAATAACGTAACTATCGTTAGTAACGTCAATAACGAAAGAGCCGTAAAAGGCCATGCGGACTTTGGGACGAATGTTCGTCCAAAGTCCGCATGGCCTTTTACGGCTGAGCAACCTCCTTGTCACAGCAATGTCAGCAAGCCGTAGAGCACGAGGTGAGGCTCATAGACACAGTATTCCGCCGCATCGGGGGCAATGTTGAAGTGGAAGCCGCCCGTCAGGCAGACTTTCAGGCGAGGATATTGGCTGCGCACTGCCTTGATGTAGCCCTCTATCTCCAAGCGGACACCGTGGAGAGCACCCGAGAGCATGCAAGTCTCGGTGTCTGTGCCCAGCACGGGCGTGTCGAGGTCAGGATATTGGGCATCGAGGTGAATGAGCGGCAGCAGTGCCGTATAGTCGTGCATGGCCTGCAGGCGCAGCTGAGCCCCCGGACTGATGACACCGCTGACGATGCGACTGTCGAGAATGAAATCGTAGGTGACGCACGTGCCAGAGTCGATGACGAGGAGCCCACCTGCCGTCAGGGCATCGGCCGCCGTCTCTGGCATACGCCCTGCCATCAGGGCGATGGCGCCCAAGTCGGCTGCCAGACGGTCGGCACCGTAGCCTGCGGGCGTATCGTGGAGGAAGCACGGCGTGGAGGCGGTGAGCCAGACGTGGGGGAAGGGTAGGGCAGCGAGGACGCGGTGGAGGCGAGCATCGTCGGCCCCAACGCAACTGACGGCACAGCCATCGAGGCAGAACTTCGCAGAGAGACGATTGAAGACCGACTCCCATGATTCACCCGCAGCCTTGTGTTCCGTATGGATGATTTCGCCCGTGCGTCCTAAGATTCCGGGGCGTCCGATGGCGAGCTTCGTGCTGGTGTTGCCAATGTCTATAAGCAGTTTCATGCAAGCGTGCCGTTATTTCAGGATTTTCTTGCCGCCCGAAATGTAGATGCCCTTCTCGGTGGGGAGCGTACGGCGGCCGCCCAAGTCGTAGCAGGCATCGTCGGCAGCGGGGCGTAGCGTGGCATCGTCGGTCAGCACCTGGCGAATGCTGGTGATGACATCGAGCGAAGGCATTTCCTTAGTCACGGTGGGCACCACCTCATAGATGCGCACGCCCTTCTCAGACGAAGTGGTCAGACGCAGGCGGCGCAGATACGGGTGCTCTGCGAGGTCGATGGTCTTGACGGCGGCATCGAGATTGCCGAGGAGCGTCCAGCCCTTGTCGGCATCAGCCGTGTCGGCAGCCATGTCGCTTCCCATGATGCTCACCTCAGGGTGTGCCCCATCGCTATAGATGGACACGCTCTGCAGAGCCTGCATGTTGAGGAACTCATAGGTGGCCTCCTGAATGTCTGCGCTCGTGTCGGGCAGACAATCGCTCAGCGCAGGGGATTCGGGGCAGGCGGTGGTCTCTAAGGCAAACTCCGTGGTGAACTCGGCAATGCGGAGCCATTTGTCCGTCGTGGCCGACTGATTGTAGAAGCGCACATATTTTGCCTCCTGCTCCTTGCCGTCGAGGTAGATTTGGTAGATATAGCAGTCGTCGGCAGCCGTTCCGTCGTCTTTCAGCATAGGGTTGCCATAGGCATCCACGGGCGTCATGTCTTTCAGGGCAAACGATGTGGCGGTCTTGCCCACGGGCGAAAGGCGTTTCCACGAGGTGCCGTTGGCAGAAACTTCGATGCGCCCCGTCTTCATATAGTCGCCGTTGGTGGTATGGATGGCGAAGCGGACGCGCTTCACGGGAGCAGCGGCGGAATAGTCGAGGCGGATGACGTCGCCCGTCTTCTGGTTTGCCATCGGGCTCCAGAGCGTGGCGAGATTGTTGTCAGAGATATTGTCGCGACTGTTGTAGTCAGACTCCACGGGAGCCTTGATGGCCGTGAGTTCGGGCTTGGCAGGAAGCGTGAGGCGCAGGGCATTCTTCGTGAGCTTCATGCTGCGCGGGGCATCGCTGGCATTGGCGACGACGAGGTATTTCACGAATCCCTCCAGCAGTTTCGTGTCGCTCCCCGTGGCGGCGATGGGCGTCCAGTCGCGCCCGTTGGCAGAAGCCATGACGGCAAAGCTCTGGCAGAGCGTGTCGGCAGCGAGGAGTTCCGTGACGCGGCTCGGTGCGGGCAGACTCAAGCCGACGTATTGTCCGGGCTCATAGGTCTTTGCCGCCAGCGAGAGATAGACATCATTGCCGGAAGTCGTGACGGAGGGATAATATTCCGTGTTCGTCACGCGTGTGGCCTTCGTCGGGGCAGCGGGGAAGGCATCGCCGATGGCGGTAGAACGGAGAGTCTGGAGATAAGGCACGAGGAATTTCTCGGAGAGGCGGGCGATATTGCGCGACGTGGAGATACCCGTGCCCATGCCTTCGAGGGCATAGACGGCATATTCCTCGTTGTTCGTCAGCTTTTCGAGCAGGCTGATGGCCTTGAGATAGTCCGCCCAGCGGAGGTCGGCATCGGCATATTCGTTCTGCTTCACCTGCAGGAGGAGCTGGGCAGCCTGGAGCATATTCTCAAGCTTCAGCACCCAGGGGCGGAGGTCGCGCCAGAGTAGGCGTTCGCTCTCCACATCGCTTTCAGCCATGGTCTTCAGGAGAGCGATATTGTCGAGCAGCGTCGTGGCGTTCGTCAGCATCTTCTCCGTGGAGACGTTGGTGCCGAACTTGCCCGAAGGGTCGTTGTAGGTGAGGAAGGGGGCGACGGCCTTCAGCGCATTGGCAAGATCCGTCTTGTCGCCATTGGGGCGCGCCTGCCCGTTCTCAAAGATGAAGGGGAAAGCCGCTGCCCAGGAAGTCTTGTTGACGAATTTTGCATTGTTCCACGCATAGTCGGCAGCAGAGAAGAGCGGAATCTTTGCCACCTCGCCCTGCTGCATGGGGTTTGCCACGATGCCCAGCCCATCCTTCAGACTGGAGGGAAGGGTGGAACTGCCGTCGATGGCGGGCATGTCGGTAAAGTTCTGATACATGTCCATGGGGAAAATCTGCGAGTCGGCATTGTCGTTGCACGGATAGTTCCACCACCATGCTACGCTTCTGCCCAGATAACCCTTCGGCATGGCGAAATCGCTGTTGTTGGGCACGCTCCAAACGCCCCATCCCGTCGTGTAGATGACCACGTTCTGCGGAGTCTCGGAGAGAGCCCTGAAGAAGCGGGCATACTGGTCTTCGCTGGAGGCAAAGCCCCGGCAGTAGATTTGCGGCACGAAGTGCAGGGGGCGCACGGTGTCGGCAGGGGCGGCATCGGGCGTATTCCATTTTGCCTCAATAGCCTTCTGCAGCTCTGTGAGGCGCGAGGCATTGAGCTGGAGGTCAGAGTCGGACGAAGGCACGCTGACATCATCGACGAAGACACCAAACTGGCGAACGCCGAGCTCATGCATCTTCTCGAATTTGCCCATGATGTCTTTCACCACGGTCGAAGAGCCGAGGAAATTGTTGCCCGGATGGATGGCCCAGATGAAATTGACCTTCGTGGCAGCAGAAGTTTCGCAGACCTCACGCATCATGTCTTGGCTGAGCCATCCGTTTTCCTCCTGCTGCGTGGTGACACTCTTGGGGTAAGCCTGCGCCCAGTATTCCGAGTGGTAGGGGTCTGACTTTGCACCATAGAGATACGTGTTCATCTTCATGCGCATCATGAAGCGCATGAGGTCTTTCTTCACGCTGAGGCTATAGGGATAGCCGTAGTAGCCTTCCACGAGTCCGCGCTGCTGCTGGTCGGCATAGTCCTTGATGCTGACGCAGGGCAGCCCCGTGGTGCCAAAGGCATCGAGCATTTGCTCCAGCGAGGCAAGACCCATGAAGGTGGCATCAGTGTGCTGGCCCGTGATGGTGAGTGAAGCCATGCCGTTGCTTTGCGCTTCAAGGCTGATTTCGTGGGCATCGTATTTTCCTGCCACTGCCACGCTCGGGTCGGTCTTGAGATAGATGACGCTGGTGCATGCCTGCTCGCCATCCGTGAGGGAGGCTGTGAGCCCATGCTCCTCCAGCACTTGCTTGGCGCGAGCCTGAGTGGCAGCATCGATGCCCGCATCGCAGACGAGGCAGACGTTGCCCGAGAAGGACGCCGTGCCCTCGCCCGCCGTCATCTTCTGCGGGACGGGATAAATGGTGTATTGTGCCATTGCCGGAAAAGCAGCGGCAGCGGCGAAAAGTGTTAGTAGCAAATGTTTCATGGTGAAGGGATGATAGTATTAGGAGAACAGATACGCTGCAAAATTAGGCTTTTTTTTTTATTTCCAAGTGATGTCTTCGGAAAAAGTGGTAAATTTGCCACCAATAATCTGCGAAGACGGGCTGCGGAATGCCTGAAGTTTTTGAAGAAATATGAGCCACAGCCATTGGCACGCGGCGTCCCGTCGGCAGTTTTTGCAAGAAACATCAGTCTCCAATACGATGAAAAAGAAAGTTTTTGTCAGCGGTTGCTACGATTTGCTCCATAGCGGCCATATCGAATTTTTCCGTCAGGCAGCCTCGTACGGCGAATTGTATGTGGGCATTGGCTCCGATGCCACCATTCGCGAACTGAAGCATCATGACCCGATGTTCCCAGAGACGGAGCGGCTCTTCATGGTGCGCGCCATTCGCTATGTGCGCGATGCCTTCGTCAATCGTGGCAGCGGATTCCTGGACTTCACCCCGACGGTGGAAGCCCTGCGCCCCGATGTGTTCGTGGTGAACGAGGATGGGGCTTCAGATGCAAAACACCGGTTCTGCGAGGAGCATGGCATGGAGTATGTTGTGCTGAAACGCCTGCCTGCCGAGGGCTTGAAGGCGCGGAGCAGCACGGACCTGAAGGCTGCAATGGCAAAGTAGGCAGGATATGTTGTTTACGTATGACTTTATACGGGAAACCTTCAATCGTTTTAACCAAGAAATCTTCAACGGCGAATTGCCCGGCGTGGTTTTCCTCTTTTCGTCTTCCAGAAGGGCGGCAGGAAAGTATGAGTATCGGGCGAACCGTCTGACGGGAAAGACCTTGCCCGAAAGCCGCATCATGCGCTTCAGCAAGTATGTGGATGAGGAGCGGAACGTGCTGGAAGACATTGTCTTGCACGAGATGATTCACCTCTGCATCGAGTCGAAGCGTATTCGCGACAGCCGTGCGCACGGTGTGGCCTTCTGTAGCCTGATGGAGAAAATCAATGCACGCCACAACCGCAACGTGACGCTGAAATATCACGGCACCCACGATGGGAGTGGCAGCGAGGCAGCAAATTCTGACATGGGGCGGCGTCTGGCGTTTTGCCTGATGAGGCAGCGGAATGGGAAACTGGCACTGCTGCCCACCACGCTGCAGGGCATGTTTGAACTTTGGACAAAGGGGCCGCGCTCGTTCGATGCCATGAGTTATCGCTGGTACATGACTCGCCACAGCTGTTTCGCAGTTTTTCGGCGTAGCGCAGACGGACGGCGCGCCTACATCGTGGAAGATGATTTCTGGAAGGCCCATCGGCAGTATGCCTGCGCCGTGACGATGGAGGGCAATGCCGTGCGCAAAGACCCCGCCTATCAGACTCCCGAGGGAGAGGAGTTGGATATTTAGCCCTGCATATTATATATATATAAGACCAGCCATCGCAGTCGGTTATGCGATGGCTGGTCTTATGTTTTTCCGGGGGGGGGAGCTGTCAGCGGTTGCTCCAAAATTCGGGGACGAAGGGGAGGAAGAGGGAGAATATTTCCAGACGTCCTGCCAGCATCAGGAAAGATTGAATCCAAATGGCACCATCGGGGAGAATATCCCACGAGCCCGTTGCCCCGACGTAGTGGCCCAGAGCCGGACCGATGTTGGAGAGCGACGTGATGGTCAGACCGAAGGCATCGAACATGGGCAGGCGGAAGAGCACCATTGCCGTCGTGCCCAGCAGCACGAGGATGGCGTAGATGAACAGATAGGCCACGACGCTGTGGAGCACGGTGTTTTCTACCGTCTCGCCGTTCAGACGAATGGGGATGACGGCACGCGGATGGAGGATGTGGAGGAATTCTTCCTTGATGATTTTCCAGAGGAATACGAGTCGCACCACCTTGATGCCGCCGCTCGTGGAGCCCGAACAGCCGCCGCAGATGCTGATGAAGATTACCACCATCCAGCAGATGGGGGGCCAGAGCATGAAGTCGTGCTTGCCGAATCCCGTGGAAGTCTGGATGCTGACGGCATGGAAGAGGGCGTTGCGGAAGCTCGCCTCGCCCGTTTTGCCGAGCGAAATCAGGCTGGCGAGTGAGAAATCGAGCTGCGAAACATCGACGGAGGCATAGAGATAGGCAGCGGCGAAGATGAGCGTAGCAGCAAAATTTATACCCATATACGCCCTCAGCTCATTGTCAGCGAAGGCCTGCTTAAAGCGGTGCTTGACGATGATGAGGTATGTCAGCGAGAAGTTCACCGAAGCCATCCACATGAAGAAGATGGCCACATATTCTATCTGCGGGGAGTGGAACCAGCCGATGGAGTCCGTGTGGGTGGAAAATCCGCCAGTGGCAAGGGTGGAAAGCGCATGGTTGATGGCATCCCAGAGGCTCATGCCGCAGAGATAGTAGGCTCCGGCGCAGCTCGCGGTCAGCAGGAAATAGAGGCTCCAGAGCCAATGGGCAGTGGTGGAGATGCGCGGATGGAGCTTGCCAATCTTCACGCCCGTGGTCTCTGCGGCAAACACTTTCTGCTCGCCAATGCCGAGGGTAGGCAGTACGGCAATGGTGAAGAAGATGATTCCCATACCGCCCAGCCAGTGCATCAGCGACCGCCAGAAGAGGATGGAGTGGGGCAGGAGCTCGATGGTGGGGAAGGCGGTGGCCCCCGTGGTGGTGAAGCCCGACATCGTCTCGAAGAAGGCGACGCTGAGGCGGTCAGTGCAGTGGCTCGTCAGGAAAGGCACCATGCCGAAGAGGGAGAAGATGAACCAAGTGGAGCCGACGACGAGATAGCCATCGCGGCGGCCAAACTTATTCTTCGCGCCGCGTCCGTAGAACCACAGCGAGCTGCCCACGGTCAGTGTGACGGCAATGGGGATGAGCCACGTCTGCAGAGCGGGCTCGTCGAAGTAAAGTCCCACGCCCATACAGAGCAACATCAGCAGTGCCTCCAGCGATAGCAGACCGCCGAGGGCTTTGGCAATGATTTGTTTGTTGATCATGAAGGGAGAGAGTGTGGAGTGCTACTTGAAGTAATGCTCAAGTTTTTTCAGATAGCCTTCGAGGCAGAAGACCACGACGGTGTCGCCCGGCATAAACGTCGTCTTACCATTGACGAGATAGCCTCTGCCGTTGCGCACGAGGCCGGCGAAGTTTGCATAGTCAGGAAGCCGAAGCTGCCAGACGGGATTCTCCGTCACCTTGCTGTTCTCCTTGACGTGATAGACAGCCACTTCGGCAGCTGCAATATTCAGTGCCTTGACCGTCTCTACGTCAGAGCGGAGCATCATGCGGTAGATTTGTCCGGCGGCGAAGGTGCGCTTATTGATGATGGACCCCACATCGAAGCTCTCTGCCAGGGCAATGTAGTCCGTGTTTTCCACCTGGGCAATCGTCTTCTGCACGCCCATGCGCTGCGCTGCCAGACAGGCGAGGATGTTCGTCTCGCTGTTGTCCGTCGTAGCGATGAACACCTGATGGCCGCGGATGTTCTCTTCTTCCAGCTTGTCGAAGTCGCGGGCATCCTCGTTGAAGATCATGATGTTCTTGTTTTTGATGAGCATCTGCAGTTCTTCCACTCTTCGGCTGTCGCTTTCAAAGAGCTTTCCGTGGACATCGGGCGGCAGACTGTTGATGGAGCAGAGAGCCGAGTCGGACGCTCCCATGTACATAATCTCCTTCGCCTTGCTGTATCCGCTTTTCCCGACCACCTCCTGCACGTATTCCACGAATTGCGGCGTGGTGGTGATGAAGGCCAAGTCGTTGGTGCGTATCATGTCCTTGCCGTGCGGCAGGATGGTGTCGCCGGCGCGCTTGATGGCGGTGATGTGGAAAGGCTCGTTCGGGCCGCAAATTTCCTGAATGGGCTTGTCGATGAGGTGTGATCCCTTTCGGATTTTCACCCCGAGGACGATGAGTTGCCCATTCTCCATCTCCCACCAGTGCCTGACCCACGGGCGTTCGATGAGGTGATTGATTTCCTTTCCGACGAGGCCTTCAGGGTGAACCATCGAGTCAACGCCGAGGCTTTTGAAGAACTCGCGGTTCTCGGGCGTGAGGTAGTCAGCATTGTCAATGCGTGCCACGGTCTTTTTTGCCCCCATTTTGTGTGCGAGTATGCAGCACATCATGTTGATGCTCTCTTCGGGCGTTACGCCGACGAAGAGGTCAGTGTGTCTGACGTCCATTTCCTCCAGCACTTCGATGGACGTGGCTTCGCCCAGCTTGGTGATGATGTCGAGGAAATTGCCCACGAGTGCCAGTCGTTTCTGGTTGTTGTCGATGAGCGTGACATCGTGTTTTTCTTTGGTAAAGAGGCGTGCGAGGTGGATGCCCACGGAGCCTGCCCCTGCAATGATGATTTTCATCGGGATGGATAGGCTATGCTGTCTGGAGGAGGGTGAAGGCTGAAGCGTTTTCTCTGTAGTACAAAGGTCTTCCTACATCATGTGTTATATGTGTTATATAATGTGTATATGAGCGTTCAGGCCCGCGCCCCTCTTTGTCAGACAGTGCGTAAAATTTCCGTTTTGATGGCTTCTTTGTCGATATGGCAGAGATGGTAAAGCTCAGCCACGCTGCCGTGCGTGATGAAGGCATCGGGGAGCCCCATGCGCACGATGCGGGGCAAAGTTTTCCCGCCGGCAGTGATTTCTGCCGCGTGGTCGATGATGGTCTCAACCACGGCCGAACCGATGCCCCCCGTCTTCGCACCATCTTCGAGCGTGATGATGCGCTCGAACTGCTGGGCAATGCTGACGATGAGAGCCTCGTCGATGGGTTTTGCGAAGCGCAAGTCGTAGTGCGCTATCTGCAGTCTGGGGTGTTCGCCCTCCGTTTCGGCAATGGCATCAGCCGCCACGTTGCCGATAGGCCCGAAGGACAGGATGGCCGTGCCGCGTCCGGGCTTGAGGCATCTGCCGCGTCCCACCTCGATGGGCTCCAGCGGGCAGTGCCAGTCTGTGCATCGGCCCGCTCCGCGTGGGTAGCGGATGACGAAAGTGCCGCGGTCAGGCTCCTGCGCGGTGAACATCATGCGCCGCAGCTCGCACTCATCGTAGGGCGAGCAGAGCGTAATGTTTGGAATGGCGCGTAGAGCAGGGATGTCGAATGCCCCATGATGGGTGGGGCCGTCCTCGCCTACGAGGCCCGCGCGGTCCAGACAGATGACGACGGGGAGGCGGAGCAGGGCAGTGTCGTGGATGATGTTGTCGTAGGCACGCTGGGCGAAGCTGCTGTAGATGTTGCAGAAAGGCAATAATCCCTCCTTCGCCATGCCCGCAGAGAACGTCACGGCGTGGCCCTCTGCGATTCCCACGTCGAAGGTGCGTTCTGGAAAGACTTCCTGCAGGATGTGCATGGAGCATCCCGTCAGCATGGCAGGCGTCACGCCCATGATTTTCGGATTCTGCTCCGCCAGTTCTACGAGCGTCGTGCCGAACACATCCTGAAACTTCGGCGGTTTCTCCTCGGAAGTTTCCGTGCCGCGCTCGCCCGTGTCCTTGTTGAAGCGTCCTGGGGCATGCCAGTCGGTGGGCTCCGCCTCGGCAGGCTCATAGCCTTTGCCTTTCACGGTGTGCAGATGCAGTATGCGCGGCCCCGTCATGTCCTTGATGCGCTGCAATGTGTGGACGAGCTCCTTCACGTCGTGCCCGTCGGAGGGTCCGAAATAGCGTATGTTCATTCCCTCAAATATGTTCTGCTGCGCGGTGATGGCGGATTTCAGCGCATTCCCCAAGCGTATGAGTCCCTTTTTGCGCCCCGTGTTGAGGAGTCCCCAGCGTTCCAAGCGTCGTGCCAGCTTGTTGCGGCAGCGGTTGTAGAACGAGGAGGTGTGAATATGGTGGAGATATTGGTTCATGCCTCCCACGGGCGCAGAGATGCTCATGTTGTTGTCGTTGAGGATGATGAGCAGGTTGTTCGGTGTGTCGGAAGCATTGTTGATGCCCTCAAACGCCAGTCCGCCGCTCATCGCTCCATCTCCGATTACAGCCACCACGTGCCGATGCGTTTCGCCCAGTTCGAGTGCCGCCGCACTCATGCCGAGGGCGGCGGAGATGCTGTTTGAGGCGTGTCCGCAGGCGAAGGTGTCGTATTCGCTCTCCTCCGGCGAGGGGAAGGGCTTGAGTCCGCCCAGTTTTCGGTTGGTGCAGAAGCGGTCGCGGCGTCCCGTCAGGATTTTATGGGCATACGCCTGATGCCCGACATCCCATACGATGCGGTCGTAAGGAGTGTCGAACACATAGTGGAGTGCCACAGTCAGCTCAATCGCTCCGAGGCTGGAGGCGAAGTGTCCGGGGTTGCGTGCCAGCTCGTCGATGATGTCGTTGCGCAGCTCATCGCAGAGTTGCGGCAGGAGGTCGATGCTGAGTTTTCGCAAGTCGGCAGGACTGTTGATGCTGCTTAGCAAGGGGTATATTTGTTGTTTGGGTGTGTTCATGTGCAAAGGTTATCGCGGATGCGGCATTTCCCCCCGTCGGTTTCAGTGCCGGTTTCGTTCTGAATCCTTGGTGCTCAGGCATCCTATGATATACTGCCTCACCATATCCACGGCTCGTTTCTCCCCGCCATAGTTGGGTATGATGATGTCAGCAAACTGTTTGGTGGGCTCAATGAACTCGTCGTGCATGGGCTTCAGCACGTTGCGATATTTTTCGATGAGCATTTCCAGCGGGTGTCCGCGTTCGGCGATGTCGCGCTGAATGACGCGGAGGAGTCGCTCATCGGGAGCCGCATCGACATAGATTTTCAGGTCCATGAGTTCGCGGAGCTTCTGGTCGTAGAGAGCCATGATGCCCTCAACGATGATCACATCCTTCGGTTCAACGTGAATCGTAGCCTCCTGCCGCGTGCAGGTGAGGTAGGAATAAGTGGGTTGCTCGATGGCTTGCCCGTTTCTGAGTGCCTCAATCTGCTCCTCAAAGAGCTTCCAGTCGAAGGCGTTGGGATGGTCGAAATTCGTCAGTTTGCGCACGTTTTCAGGCACGTCCCATTGGTGGTTGTAGTAGGAGTCTTGCGGGATGATGGCCACACTGTCGGTAGGCAATGAGCAGACTATGTTTTTTACCACCGTGGTCTTTCCAGAGCCGGTTCCTCCGGCAATTCCAATAATGAGCATAGGGCGTTTAGCAATTTTAAGCAAGCAAAATTAGCATAAATTTTAAGATTTGGTTACCTTTGCCACGTTAAAAACGAAGTCAAACCATGTTTTTCGAGTTAATCATCAGTAAATATTATCCTTCTGACGGCAATCTGCGTCAGTTGCTGGAGCATCATAGCCGTCAGGTGGCGCGTCGTTCGCTCGACATTGTGGCGCGTCATCCTGACTGGGGGCTTGACGCAGGCTTCATCGAAGACGCCGCGATGCTCCACGATGTGGGCATCTTCCTTTGCCAAGCCCCCGGCATCTATTGTACGGGCACTGCCCCCTATCTGCTTCACGGCGCGTTGGGAGCGCGGCTGCTGCGCGCAGAGGCAGCGGCTGACAGCGGGCAGGCGGAGCGCATTGAGCGCATAGCGCGGGTGTGCGAGCGGCATACGGGGACGGGGCTGACGGCAGCCAACATCCGCGAGATGGGGCTTCCCCTGCCCGCAGTGGATTTCCTGCCAGAGACATTGGAAGAGCAGATCATCTGCTATGCCGATAAGTTTTATTCGAAGAGCCACCCCGAGCGTGAGCGCACGGTGGAGCAGACCGCCGAGAGCCTGCGGAAGTTTGGCGAGGTGGGCGTAGAGAAATTCCTGAGCTGGGCGCAGCTCTTTGAGGGAGAGGGCTCTTAGAGATTCTGCATTAGCCGGAGCTTTTAGATAATCTAGAGCCTCTAGAAAATCTAGAACTGCTAGATAATCTATAGCTTCTATATAATCCTCCAAAGGCAAAAAATAATCCCGCGTGGCGATGTGCCACGCGGGATTTTCTGTATTACTCAGTGAATCTTACTTCACGATGTACTTCTTGCCGCCGATGATGTAGAGACCAGCGGGGAGGTTCTTCATGCTGTTCATGCGTACACCAGAGATGGTGTAGATGCTGTTGTCAGCCTTGCGGTTGTCGATGATGGCGGTGATGCCGGCCTCGCTGACAATCTCGCCGTTGCAAGCAAGGGTGATGTCGCCAGTCTCAGTCGTCTTAGGCATCTGCGCGAAGAATCCGGTACCGGCAGCGGCAACGTCGCCTTCCTCAGAAACGAGCACCTTGGAGTGGTCGGTCGAGAATACGCCGAGGCCAGCTACGAGTTCCTGGCTCTCGAATACACCGCAGAGTCCGTTTTCATTCTTCACCTCAGTGGTCTTGGCAGCCTTGGAGAGCTCAACGCCTTGGGGCATGTAGAAGATAGCCGTCTTGTCGGTGGTGCCTTCAGCCGAAACGTAAACGTAAGCCTGACCAGCCTTGAGCACGGTGCCTTCGCTGAGAGCCTTGAGCTGGATGTTGTTCTGGCTGTCCTGGCCGATGACGCTGTAGAATGCGCCGGCCTCGCCCTCAACGAATACGTCCATATCTACGGGGAAGGTGTAGAGCTGAGCAGCGCCGGGATAGTAAACATCGAAGAGCATACCGCTCTCAGCGAGCTTGGCGTCAACCTCTTCTACGCTCTGAACGTGGAAGCTGAATGCGCTGTTGTCGCGGCCGGTAGCATCGGTCCAAGTCACGAGCTTGCCCGTGTTGGGCTGAACGTTAGCATAGAAGTAGTTGCCATTGTAAGCATCTTCCTCAGCAACGGTGATGTTGAAGCAGCCCGGAGTCTTGGCGAAGCGGATGCCGAATACGTAGGGCTCATCGCTCTGGGTGATGAGGTCTCTCTTCGTACCCACGGGAGCGAGGTAACGACCCGTGTAGAGGTTCTTGTAGGTGTATCCACCTTCTACCTTCTCTACGAGCCAGTAGCTACCCGGACGGAGGTCAGTGTTAGCCTCGTCTGCACCACCACGGTGGTTCATGGCGTCGGTCGTAGAAGAGTAAGTAGCGGTGATGGCGCGACCCGTGTTAGCCTCGTTCTCAGATTCGCTCTTGATGACGTAGAGGCCCGATGCAGGCACGTGGAGAGCAGCGTTATAAGCGTCAACGGCAGCAGCGAGAGCAGCGAGGGCGTTGTTGATTTCGCTGATGGTCATCACGGGCTTCACCTTAGCTTCAGCCTCGGCGATAGCCTTTTCGAGAGCTGCGATAGCGCCCGGCTCGTAGAATCCGAGTCCTTCTCCTTCCTCAGCGTTTTCGGTGAGGGTCTTGGCCTCAGTGATGGCATCCGACAGCTTGGCAGGCTCGGGGAAGTACTCAAGGAACTTGTCGAGGGCAGCCTGAAGCTGGTTGAGGAGTTCTTCAGAAACTTCGCCGTCGGCGATAGCTTCGTTAGCCAGTTCTACAGCATCCTGAAGAGCCTTCACCACATCGTCAGGAACAGCGCTGATGAGCGACTCTTCCATATTGAGGACAGACTTGTAGAGACGGAACTCAGAACCGTGGAAGTACTTGTTGCCATTGGGCACGTCGCCGTCAGCCACGCGCGTCTTGACAGCCATTCGGATGTACTTGACGGGCTCGCTCAGCTTCACGGAAGCGAAACCTACGGCGTTGGCCGTTTCGGTCCCCTCGACAGCCAGGGTGTATTCGAAGGTGGCCTTGCCGAGCTCCTTCCAGGTGTTCTGCCAGTCGTTGAACTGCTCAGCGGTCTCAGCGCCTTCAGCCTGGTCGAGTGCGAGGTCAGCCTCGTTGTTCGTACCCCAGATGACCACGTTCAAGGGAGCACCGCTGTTGTTGAGTTCACCATTAGTCTTAAAACGCTTCACCCACTTGAAGAGCAGGTCGGTCTCGGGCTGGTCGATCGTCATTTCGAGATAGTGGTCGCCCTTCCATGATGCGCTCCAGGTGGAGTGCATATAGGAGTCCTTGTCGCCGTCGAAGAGATTCTCCATAGCGCCTTCTTGAGTCTCGTTCATCGGGCAGGCAATCTGCTCGACGCTGGTGACGAGACCATCGAGTTCGAGGCTGCCGGTCTTGGCATATTCGCTCTTCGTGCCGTCGGCGTTGTAGCCATCGTAGGAGTAACCCTTGACCATGTAGTCCTCATACTGAGCTACGAGGCTCTTGGCCTTGTTCACGCGCTGAGGTCCGGCGAGGTTGTCGCGGAGCATCTCCACTTCGTCTTCGGTGAGGGTCTCCACCTTCCAGCAGCTACCTCCGACGCGCCAGTCCCAAGCCACGACGTTGTTCACGTCGCTTGAGCAGTGCAGACCAGAGTAGTCAGCCGGGAAGCGAGCATCTTCAGAAGCCACGGTGAGGGCAGGGCTGTAGAAGCTGAACCATCCCGGGAAGTTGGGGTTGGCAGCGATGGTGAATGCCACCTGCGGCGTGTCGTGCATCACGACGGGGCTGTACGTCTTGGGGTCCTTGCCGATGTACTTCTCAGTTTCGATGTTCTGGAAGTAGTAGAGCTCGTTGCCGTCGTCGTCCAGCTTGCCGGCCTTCGTGGCCTTCCATACGAACTTGGCTGTCTCGTAAGCCGTCTTGTCGAGACCTTCGAGGTAGAATGCTACTTCGTCGTCAGCCTTGTAGCTCCAGCGGAGGTTGGCATCGCTGGCGTTGATGGCCGAGCCGTCGTAGATAGCGCCATCGTCGTATCCTGAGCCATTGCGTCCCCAAGGATAAGCAGAAGAAGTCCAGTCAGCTCTGGGGCGCATGGAGCGGAGGATGTAGTAACCCTCGGTCAGGCCCTTACCGCTGTTCTTGAAGGCTTCAAGGGCGGGCTTGAGCTTTTCGGCTACATCGTCGATTTCAGCATCGCTGAGAGATGCCTCGCCGTTGATGACGGCCTGAGCCTTCTCCCAGAGTTCCATGAAGGTGTTGTAGAGCTCTTCGCTGTATTCGCCGGCACCGTCGCCCAGCTGGTATTCGCTGAGGTCGATGCTCATCTCGCCATTGGTGATTTCGAAGACGATGGCCTCCAGGCTCTCCTTCGCGCTCTGCTCGGTGGCGGGGAAGATCACCCAGGTGTTCTTGTTGTAATCCGTACCGCGAGTGGCACTGCCCGTCTTGGCGCCGGCACCGAGGCCGAGCAGATAGGTGTAAGTGCTGTAGGGGTCGGTGGCATCGTCGGCGGCTGCGGCAGCGAAGACGAGACCGTAATCAGCACCGCAGTAGGTGGCGTCGTAGAGGTTGAAGTCTTTGCCGTCCGCCTTGGCCTCAGCCACCCAGGCTGCCATACCGGTCAGTTCGTCGGTCTCTCCCGCCTCTTCGTCAACGTCCTCATAGGTATGATCGGGGTCGTAGGCTTTGGCGTCGCGTACGGCAATCTTCCACGCACGGTCAACGGCGGGTCCGTAGAAGTTGGCCTGTCCCGTAGCATAAAGATACGTGCCGTCGTAGCGCTTCAGATAGTAAACGGTGGCACCGTCTTCCGTCGTCTCGCCGGTGGGCACAAACTGATAGAGGTTGTCGGTGGTCAGGTTCTGGCTGGTGGAGTGGAGTTCGCCCGAGAGGAAAGCGGTATAACCGCCATCCAGGAACGACTGTCCGCCCTGCAGACAATACCAAACCTCCGGCTGGATGCTCGCTGCATCCACGTTCGTCTGGTAGTCGTACGTCCAGAAACGAGCCTCGGCATTCATTGCGCCTGCTGCCAGCATCATCGTGGCTGCAATTGCAGAATAAAAATGCTTCATGGTTAAGAATGTTTGATGGTTAATAAATAAAGAATTAGGTTTGTGTCTTTCAGATTTACCCCCCCCCTCGATGGGGGCAGGGTATATAAAGTGCAAGACAAAAGTACGCGTTTGCAAACTGTTTGTTACTTTTTCTTGGCTTTATTTTGGCTAAAATTTGGTAAAATCTCCATAAAGTGTAAGCCGCGCTTGGCAAATGTGCACTCTGAAAAGTGCTTTTCCCTCCGTGTCTATGCAGCTCTTAGAGGTGGTATGCCCCTTCCCCCCCCAAAAATAGGTTCGTTATATATGTGGATTGTAGTAAGGCGGGTAAACGCGGCGCAGTCATGCGGTTTGTTGTCGGCTCGGCTACAATGAATCTTTTCCTTTTCCTTCGGCTCGGCTACTCTCTGTGAAGGGCGCATTTGCCCTATGGTGCGCATTTTCCCAAAGCAAACCAGAACGACAACGAATATCTGCCTTAACGGATATTATTGCTTTAACAAAAACAATAAACAATAAACAATACTTTTTCTCCTTTCCTCTCCTCACTCTTTCTTTCGCGTGCTGCGTTATTATTATTTTTATTATTATTTTTTATTATTATTTTTTATTATTATTTTTATTATTATTATTGTTATTATTATT